>NZ_HG422173.1:2149557-2151084 GCF_000341545.2 Nitrospina gracilis 3/211 | reverse complement strand
GGGTATGCCACGGGAAAGCGAGTAACGGTGATTCTGTGGTTTCTGGATGGCCTCCACCAGTTTGTCCACGATGTGCTGGGGTGTGGCCTGGTCCGGGTTGCCCATGCCAAAGTCGATGATGTCCTCACCGCGGCGGCGGGCCTGCAGTTTCAACTCACCGACAATGTTGAACACATAAGGGGGCAAACGCTGAATGCGTGGAAATTCATTCATCCTTCAATTTCTTTTTTTATCAGATGTTATAAAAAGCGGGTCCGGCGGACTCAGTGCGAGATACAGAGGGGGTGGGCAAAACCTTCAGGCAGGCGCCCGGAATGGCATTCGGCCTTAACCCTTTTAATACCAACGTCCTCCCAAGCCAGCGTCAAGATAGCATATTTTAACCTGCCGTATCAATTTTATAAATGGGGGTTTAGGGCTGTTCGGATGCCCGGAGGCCCTATATGAGATTGAGTTTGCGCGCATGGTCCAGGATGGTCCGGGTATTGATTCCGATGCCTTGTTTGAATGCCGAGTTCTGGTAATTGTTCATCATGCTCACCACCCCCATCAGACCCCCGTCGCAGGCCACGATGGCGCCGCCGGAGTTGCCAAAAAACACTTCGTTGTCCTTGAACAGGATGAACTCGGATTCCTCAAGCACATCTTTTTTCTTGATCCGGGCTTTTTGCAAAGAGTAGTATTTGCGATTGGGATGCCCGACGATCATCAGATCGTCCTCACCATCCGGGTTCATCTTCAGATCCAGATAGGAGGGGTAAGAACCCCGGGTTTGTATGAACGCCAGATCCAGGTTCCGCACCCGATGCACGGAATCGACTTCGATCGTTCTCCCCGGACGGGCCAAATCGTCACCGGGGACCTCCGGAAGCACCACCTCGATCGATTTTCCATCCACCACGTGCCGCGCTGTGGCGATTAGGCGCGGACCGATGAACACCCCGGCACCGACCGAATGATCCGTCTTGACCACAACCGTAGCCCCGGCCACTTGACCATACAGCCGATGCGGTGTCCGGCATTCGATATCCTTGCCGATGAGGTGGCGGTCGAGCTCGTTTTCCGGGGGATTAAAAAAAAGCCGCACCGCCCGCTTGATGCGCTTAGGGTAGGTGTTTTCCGGGTCAGTCATAGCGAGCTTCTGGTTACTGAGGGCAACGACCCCGAGCACGACGAAAAACACGATCCAGCCTTTATTTTTTCTTTTATCGAAACGCATAGGTGCGAATGGAAGACCTTCAGGCAATCCTGCTGGGCCTGATCCAAGGCCTGACCGAGTTTTTACCGGTCTCCAGTTCCGGGCATTTGATCCTTGTGCCCATCCTGTTTGAATTTGAGGACCAGGGATTGGCCATGGACGCCATCCTGCACCTGGCCACCCTGCTCGCCATCATCATATTCTTCCGCAGGGAGCTCTGGCAACTGCTGTGTGCGCTGTTTGATAAAGCAAACCAGCCAGCGCGTCATCGTCTTGCATGGGGCATTGTGGCGGCCACGGTTCCGGCTGGGGTGGTGGGGCTATCTCTC
>NZ_HG422173.1:2140986-2149457 GCF_000341545.2 Nitrospina gracilis 3/211 | reverse complement strand
TTCGAAGCCCGACTTTCGTCGGGGCCAACCTCATTTTCTGGTCACTCGTTTTCTGGTGGGCGGACCGCGGGGCACCGCGCACCGACAGGGGAGAACCGGAACTGACCGGCTTGTCATTCAAACAGGTTCTTTTGATCGGATGCGCTCAGGCCGTGGCCTTGTTTCCCGGCACCTCGCGTTCCGGCATCACCATCGCTGCCGGCCTCTTCATGAATCTGTCCCAACCCGCCGCGGCGCGGTTCGCCTTTCTGCTCGGCACTCCCGCCATACTGGCCGCAGGCCTGCACAAAACCGTCTCGGTGGTCGCACAACCGGGTGAAGCATTGATGTTCACCAGCGTGCAAATGGCTATGGCCTTCGGCATCGCCTTTTTGTCCGGTTACCTCGCCATCAAACTATTACTCGCCGTGGTGAGCCGTGTCGGGCTGATTCCATTCGTCGTTTACCGGGTCATTCTCGGGGGATTGATCCTGGTGCTGTACTAATACAAAAAAAAAGCCGGACCGCCTTGCGGCGGCCCGGCCCTTTTTGCTGACTAGCGCGTTATTTGCATTCGACCATCAGATCAACCGTTCCATTATTGGTGATGCGGACTTCGCCACTGATGTCGCCCAGCGAATCACCACGGCTGAAGTTGGGTTCGTGCGTCAAGGTTACCGACTTACGACCCATGCTGTGTTTGTTAGCCATACCCACACCCCGGTCGCCTTCCAAACCATGGTTCCCTTTCGGTCCCAAAGTGATAGGAATGGTCGTGGCGTTGGAAGATTTCCAGATAACCGCATTGGCGCTTCCCCCGTCCCCGTGAGCGGAGGTACCAGCCGCTTGCAGAGTGATCTGGTTGGCATCCACGCAGGATGTTTTGTCACCAGGCTTCAGGGTTCCCGCAAACGCGGAAGCGGAAAAACAGAGCGTGAGCACAGCTATAACAGCTACGAACAGGACTTTTCTCATAACGGACCTCCCTTACCCAATAAAATTGAACATTGCCCCATTTAAATTTGGATCACTCTTCTGCCCCTGTGGATCCAATTGCCCCAAAACTTATATCAACCGGACCATGCCGGTCGCTTAGTACCCTTTTCAGAGGGGCCCGCTTGCAACCTATTTCGCCCCTTACACTTAATTGTGGCCAGTATACTTGGATTAAGGTGCAAGTCAATAAAAAATTAGAATTTCTACTACAATTGATAATACCAATTCCTATAAACCTCAATCATATTTTCCTACCTTCAATAGAATTTTATAAGGCTTTATTTTTTAATCATTTTTAAGAAACGTGATTTCTTTTAAAATGGCTGCATTGAGTTAAAATAGCCCTTTTGCAGTAGAAATCCAGTCGGGGACAACGCCAGAATAGGGAACTATGGGTGCCACGGGTCAGGAAGAAAACAAATCCACCATTCCCGCCTCCGTACGCCGGCGATTCATCAAGTTCGTAATTTTGATTCTGGTGGGTTTCGGAACCGGGTTTTACTTTTCCCGGCATGGGGTGAAACTGACGCCGGAATCGTTCCAGACCTTTGTATTGTCGATGGGAGTCTGGGGCCCGGTGCTTTACATCGGCGTGTTTGTCATTCGGCCTTTGTTCCTGATTCCTTCTATCGCCCTGTTCATCGCCGGGGGGCTGGCTTTCGGACCGATGGTCGGTCCGTTGTATGCTTCGGTAGGTGCAGCGGCAGGGGGCACGCTGGGATTCTGGATCGCCCGCACCATGGGCCATGACTATGTGAAGAGCAAACTGAAATTGGGCGCGGACATGATTGACGACACGCGTTTCAGCTTCTCGATGGTGTGGTTGTTGAGCCTCATCCCCATCATGCCTGTGACGGTGATCAACTACGGCGCGGGGCTGTCGACCATGCCATTCCGGCATTACATCCTGGCGCATGTGCTGGGTTTGACGCCGCGTGCGTACGCTTATGGATTTTTCGGAAGCACCCTTCTGGATATCGGTTCGACCAAATTCCGGGTCGCACTCATTATCCTGATCGTTTTGGCCCTCATCAGCCTGTTCCTCCGGTACCGCACCAAACGCAAACGGTCGCTGGAACCGGAAGCCACACAATAGGCCGTCGAATCAGTTCTCCAGGGTCTGGTTTTCGATCACCACACCCCCCGGTACGGCCAGCGGTTTGCCGTGGCTGATCAAACGCACTTTTCCTTTCAGTGTCGCTTCTCCTCGGAACCACACATTGCCCTCCACCTCCAAAGACTCCAAATTCAGCAAGCCGGGAGCCTGCGGAATGCGGCGGCTGTACTCGTCGAAATTTTCCAGCGGCCCTTTCCAGGTGACCTTTGGCAAGTCCGCTTGCTTCCGCGCGGGACTCCGACGCAATTGAGACCCTTCCTGCACAAACAGGTCGGATTGAATCATCAACAAATCAGTGGTTTTTTTTACCGGTAAAAACCGGTCGCGATGGACCACCAATCCGACCGCGTTCTCGAAATGCTCAAGAGCCGCCCCCATTGCGGTTTCCAGTTGAATGACCGCTTGGCCGTTTAATGACTTTTCGTTCACGATCAATTTGAGATCCATCGGTCCCTCATCCAACCGGCGTTTCAAATGCTCGAGGTGGATCCAGATGTTGTTGGTGTTGAACACCTTGAATTTTTCAGTGCTGCAAAACGATTCCATATACTCCGGGGGTACTTGAGCCACCTCCAGCAGGTGAAGCCGGCCGTCCTTATCCTCATACAACGTCCCTCCCTTGACATCCGCGGGGGTCTTCGCTGTCATCTCCATAAGAAAAGGAATGTTGTGCTTCAGCATATGGTGGGCGATGACGGGATCGGCCGTCGCCCCCAGGTTATCGGCGTTGGATACAAACAAAAGCTTTTTGCCGTCGGCAAGCAGGCGATCGAGAAGACCCTGATCCTCAAGGCAGGTAAAGAGATCGCCATGACCCGGCGGGTACCACGCCTCCGGCCCAAACTCTTCCTCACCCAGTGGCCGCCCTGTTTCCTTATCCAACCGGGGAAGCCGGTTTTGCGTGAAGCACTCGATTGGCGGTGACTGCGGGCAACCGTAAAGAGCCGCCTTCGTTTGTTCTTCAGTATGAAAACTGTTCATCAAAATCAGCGGCACCCGCACCGTCCAGGTTTGCTCCAGCTCCTGCAACTGGTCCACGATGAAATCAAGGAAAGTACGGCCTTCGCGAATGGGAATCAGCGACTTGGGTCCGGAGCACCCCATGCTGGTGCCAAGCCCGCCGTTCAATTTACACACCGCAAGATGGGACAGCACCTCCCTTGCCGCGTCTTCGTCCGGCGGCTCCAGCTTTTCATGGGGTACCAGCCTGTCCGTCCGTGGAGATCGAATCCCGTTCCAGTCAAGCAAAGCCTCGGGTCCTTTCCTGTACCGTTCCACCAACTGCAAAAAAGATCGGCGAGCACTTGGTGTCATGTCCACTTCCTGCAAAACCCGTATCCACTCCGAAATTTCCATTGGTTTATCCCGTGAACAGCCTTAAATTATATTTATCAACCCCTTTTTCAGAACCAATTCCGGGTTGGTACGGATTGGAAATCCGTCTAGTCCGTATGACTCCACCATCTTCCATCAATGGACAGATGATTATGAATGATAGCGTGCCAGATACCAAGTCCTCCAGCCCATCCGAGACCAACGGTGTGGACGTGATCAGGGATTCCATTTCCCAGCACCTGAAATACTCGCAGGCGAAATCGCCCCGAACGGCGACAATCATGGATTATTACAACAGCATCGCCCTGACCGTGCGCGACCGTCTCGTGGAAAAATGGATCGAGACACAAAACCGTTATTTTACCAAAGACCCCAAGCGCATTTACTACCTGTCCATGGAATATCTTGTGGGCCGCGCACTCAGCAATTACCTGGTCAATCTTGACTTCAAAAAGGAGGTGTGCCGGGCCATTGAAAAGCTGGGGCTCGAGTTGGAGGAGATTGAGCAGTCTGACATCGAAGCCGGGCTGGGCAACGGAGGTCTCGGTCGCCTCGCCGCCTGCTACATGGATTCACTGGCCACCTTGGGTATCCCCGCGGGCGGATATGGCATGCGCTATGAATACGGGATTTTTTACCAGAAAATCATTGATGGTTTCCAGGTCGAAACGGCGGACAACTGGCTGCGAAAGGGCTATCCATGGGAGCTTCCCCGCCCTGATTACCTCTACCCCATTCGTTTTTACGGCCATGTCCAGCACACCTCCAATAAGGAGGGCCGTGGAATCTGCCACTGGGTGGATTCGCACGATGACGTAATGGCAATGGCCTATGACATTCCGATCCCCGGGTACCACAACCAGACGGTGAACAACCTGCGCTTATGGAGCGCGCGTTCCACCCGGGAGTTCGACCTGGGAAGCTTCAACGAAGGCGATTACGTGCAGGCCGTCACTCATAAACACGAATCCGAAACCCTCTCCAAGGTGCTCTACCCGAACGACAGCAACATGCAGGGTAAGGAATTACGTCTGAAGCAGGAATATTTTTTTGTCTCCGCTTCCCTGCAGGACATTCTTCGCCGGTACAAGCGCAACCACTCCACCTTCGAACAATTCCCCCAAAAAGTGGCAATCCAGTTGAATGATACGCACCCCGCTCTCGCGATCCCGGAACTGATTCGTTTGCTGATGGACCGCGAACACCGCCCCTGGGATGAAGCGTGGGAAATCACCATCAAAACCTTCGCCTACACCAACCACACCGTCCTTCCAGAGGCACTGGAAAAATGGTCGGTCGATCTCCTGCAAAGGGTTCTGCCCCGGCACCTGGAAATCATTTACCACATCAACCAGGACTTTTTAAACCGTGTGCAGGTTTCGCACCCGGGCAACAACGCAATGCTGGAAAAGGTGTCCATTGTGGAGGAAAAACCGGTCAAAAGCATTCGCATGTCCAATCTTGCCATCGTCGGCAGCCATTCCGTCAACGGCGTCGCCGCCCTGCACAGCGATATTTTGAAAAGCCGGGTCTTTCCCGAATTCAACAAGCTTTTTCCGGGCAGGTTCATCAACGTCACAAATGGCATCACACAGCGGCTGTGGCTCAAGTCCTGCAACCCCGCGCTGGCAGACCTGCTGAACGACACCATCGGCGACAAATGGGTGACCGACCTCAGCCAGATGAAGAAGCTGAGGAACTTCGCGGAGGACGAGAATTTTCAAAAACGCTGGCGCGATGTGAAGATGCTCAACAAAATACGACTGGCGAAGTACATCCGCGAAGACAAGGCCCTCCGCATGGAGATCAACCCCAATCACCTGCTAGACATTCAGGTGAAGCGCATTCATGAATACAAACGCCAGCTTCTCTGCCTCCTGCATGTCATTGTGTTGTACAACCGCTTCAAGGAAAACCCGAACTGCGATCACGTTCCCCGCACCGTGTTGTTTGCGGGAAAGGCCGCGCCGGGTTACCACATGGCCAAGCTGATCATCAAACTCATCACCAGCGTCGCCAAAAGGGTAAACCAGGACGGACAAACGGCAGACAAACTCCGCATCGTTTTCATTCCCAATTACAGCGTGAACAAAGCGGAGGGCATCATCCCCGGAGCCGATCTTTCAGAACAGATTTCCACCGCAGGCATGGAGGCCTCCGGAACGGGCAACATGAAGCTCGCTCTCAATGGGGCTCTCACCATCGGGACCCTCGACGGAGCCAACGTCGAAATCAAAAACGAAGTGGGTGAGGACAACATCTTCATTTTCGGACTCACCGCCGAACAGGTTGACGAGCTCAAAACTCGAGGCTACAATCCACAAGGTTATTATGAACAAAACGGGGAGTTGAAGCGGGCCGTGGGCATGATCCGGGACGGCTACTTTTCTCCGGACCACCCGCACCTGTTCCAACCTCTCATCGATTCTTTGCTGGTCCAGGGGGATCGGTTCATGGTGCTGGCGGATTTTGCAAGTTACATCAAAACACAAAAAGAGGTGGAGGCCTTGTTTCTCCAACCCAACGAATGGACGCGGAAGTCCATACTCAACGCCGCCGGGATGGGCTTGTTTTCGAGTGACCGTGCCATCCGTCAATACTGCGAAAAAATCTGGAACGTCCATCCGCTTCCAAAATAAGACAATGCCTTGAACGCACAAGCCCTCCTTCCGGTATATGCTGGTTTTCAAAAAAAATATTTATTTTCATCCGCTCGATGCCCTGCCCAATGGGGAGGTCAGGCCCTACGGCAGGGATGAAGAGGCCCAGCCGATCGCCTTCAACCTGATCCACAAAGCCCTCATTGCCGGGCGGGAAGTGATTGAAGAACTCACCGGCTACGAGGAATCTACCGGCTTTGAGAAGCTCAGGGTGCTTTTCCCCCATGCCACCCGCTTTGGCCGGTTGCCGGTAATGGATCCACTGTCTAAAACACTTCTGGACGGATTGCTCAATACCCGCACCTGGTTTTTAATGAACTGCTATCATCTTTGCTACCTGTACGACGCCCTTCAGGAGATCGTCGAGGACTACAGTTATAGCGACCCCAAAAGGCGCCAGGAAATGATTCCGGAGTTAGGAGGAGAACCCATCAACTTCAACCATTTCCTCAACCAGTTTTTTTTCAACACCGCCTTTCTCATCTCCGCAAAGCGCTACAACGGCATGACCCCGCAGGAGCGGCGCCAACTCGGAAAACTGGACCACGCCTACTTTGGGGCAGTCGTCCCCAAGGATGACCCGGAGCAACCGGAAGACCCGACGATGGGCATGGTGATCAACGCCCAGCCGCCCGGGCCGGAAGATATTTCCCTCACGCCGCACCCTGGAAATCCATACGCTTCCGGTGCGCTCAGTCTTTAAAAAGCTCCCCTTTTCTGCCTTTCCGAGCTATGCTAAATTAAACAAAAATGAGGTGCGGGGAAATCCATGCTGATTTTCAAAAACAACATTTACAGGAAACAACAGGGAGAACTGCTGGCCCTCTCCACCGTGCAGGATTTTTCCACGGAATTCGATCCCTACCACTTTGTCAAAGCCTGCCTGGACGAGGAGGTGGAGCTCCTGAACCTGATCGAAGGCCACCCGCAGGAATTCTGGCGTGACGACCTTGCCGGATTTTATCCGCGGTCCCACCGTTTTGCAGAAATGCCCGTTCTCCGCAAACTTCTCGAAATCCTTATTGAAGGGCTGGAGGACCACGAGCACTGGTACCACATGAACACCTATCATTTCAGCCTGCTGTATGACGGGCTCAATCGATTCGCCTACAACTACAATCACGACAGCCCACAGGAAAAACTGAAGTCGCTGCCTGAAATGCAGGGCAAGCCCATCTATTTCGAACAGTTCGTGGACGATTACTTTTTCAATACCGTCTTTCTGCTGACGGAAGATGCCTACAATCGCCTATCAGGCAAAGAAAAGCAGGATCTGGGTTACACCTGCCCTTGCCAGTTTGGGGCCATCAACGGTCTCATGCCCTGCCAGGAAGAAATGGAGTTGCAGATCGCCAAGGATTATCCTTATCCCGTATACGTCTGATCTCCGCCTTTCCCGCCAAATTAGATACAATATGCTGAGATGGGTGGACCCACCCCTTTCCTGAAATGTGAAAAAGGATTCAGCCATTGCAGAAAGTTGCGACAGCTCTGGAAATGCAGGCGGCAGATCGAACGGCGATCGAACGATTCAAGATCCCCGGCCTGATTCTCATGGAAAACGCCGGACGCAATGTGGTTGACCTCATGTTCACGCGCATCCCGGATCTCGCCGACAAAAAGGTTGCAGTGCTGGCCGGCAAGGGCAACAACGGCGGCGACGGATTCGTCATCGCCCGGCACCTGCACCAGTCGGGCGTGGGCGTGCGGGTTCTTCTGGCGGGCAAGGTAGGTGACCTCAAAGGCGACGCCAGAACCAATGCAGATATCGCCATCGCCATCGGGATACCCGTTGCCGAGATGAACGAACGCAACCTCAACTCACAGAACCATTCCCTCCGTCATTCGCACATTCTGGTCGACGCGCTGTTCGGAACCGGGCTGTCCAAACCCGCAGGCGGCCTCTACGCGAAGTTGATTCAAAAAATCAATGCCGCCAAAAAATACGTGGTGGCGGTGGACTTTCCTTCCGGCATCGACGCCGACTCCGGGCAGGTCAACGGACCCTGCGTGCAGGCGAACCTCACGGCGGCCCTCGCCCTGTTCAAACGCAGTCACCTGCTTTATCCCGCAGCGGAGATGATGGGCGAAATTGTGCAATTCGACATCGGCATCCCCCGGCAGGCGGTGGAGGAACAGAACATCACAGTGGAACTGGTGGAGGAAACCGATATCGCCTCGCTCCTACCCAAACGCAGGCGCAACACCCACAAGGGCACTTATGGCCATGCGCTGGTCATAGGCGGGTCGCGGGGCAAGGGTGGAGCCGCGGGCCTGACGTCCCTGGCCGCCCTCCGGGCGGGAGCCGGACTCGTCACCCTCGCCATCCCTGAATCCTGCAACGCCGCTCTGGAGTTTCACCCGCTGGAGGCCATGACCCTGCC
>NZ_HG422173.1:2109875-2140886 GCF_000341545.2 Nitrospina gracilis 3/211 | reverse complement strand
GCTTTCCGGCTCGGTGGCGCTGGAGGCAGTGGACTTGTGTCTTTCCCATCTCAAAAACAAATCGGCGCTGGCGATCGGGCCCGGTCTTTCCACACACAAGGGAGCGCTGGCGTTTCTGGAGGCCCTCCTGCCACAAATCGCCTGTCCCGTGGTCATCGATGCGGACGGCCTGAACGGCCTTGCCAAACTGCCGGGTGTCCTTGACCGTATCCAAACCGAAGCGGTTTTGACGCCGCACCCCAAAGAAATGGCTCGGCTCATCAACGCCACCACAAAAACCGTGCAGTCGCGCCGCCTCGACACCGCCCGCGAATTCGCCCTGGCCCACGGAGTGACAGTCCTGTTGAAAGGCGCCCCTACGCTGGTGGCACTGGCCGACGGGCGAATCCGTATCAACCCGACCGGCAACCCCGGCATGGCAACCGGCGGCACCGGCGACGTGCTGACCGGCATGATTGCGGGTTTCCTGGCGCAAGGCTTGAGCGGACCCGATGCCGCCATCGCCGGAGCGTACCTTCATGGACTGGCGGGAGATCGCGTGGCGGCCGAAATGAGCGAGACCAGCCTCATCGCCGGAGACCTGCTGAAAGCCCTGCCGCAAACCCTGCAACAGGTCCAGTCGTAATATGCGATTTTCTTCCCGATCCCCTGAGGACACGAAGAATCTGGGGCAACGCATGGGCCGCCTTTTGAAGCCGGGAGACATCCTTCTCCTGTTCGGTGACCTGGGTGCAGGCAAAACCACTCTGGTTCAGGGCATCGCACAGGGCATGGAGGTTCCGCCGGACCAGTACGTGCGGAGTCCATCCTTCACCCTCATCAACGAATACCGGGGCCGCCTGCCCATGTACCACATCGACCTTTACCGTATCGAATCCGAGGGAGAGATGGCCGACCTCGGACTGGAAGACTACCTTTTCGGGGAGGGCGTCACGCTCATCGAATGGGGCGAAAAGTTGTTTCCCGACCAGAAAACCGACCAGCCGCCCATTATTCCGATTGGCCTTCGGGTGGATGTCCGACTTCAAATCGAGGAGGAAAACGACCGCACCCTCATCCTGACTCTCCACCCGGAGACCCCGGCCGGCCACCCCCTTTTTGCTTTACAATGACCGGCTCGTGTGGCATATTTTTCAGGTTGGTATATCCTTTGCATAGAGGGGCACTCAGCCACAAATGAACAATAAAATCAGGAAATTATTGTTTGTCTCCATCCTTGCCCTAGTGTTTTCTTTTGGCGCTAACTATTATTCCAGCCTGGAAAACAACCCCCTCCCCATTTCCATCGAAAAAACCGAGAAAGGCATCGACGTCCAGATCCAAAACTTTAAAGTAGAAAATGAGTACAATGGACGTAAAGATTGGATTTTAAAGGCAGAAAAAGCAACGATCAATAATGAGCAACAGGTCGTCAAGCTCAAGGATGTGAATGTAACCTATTATCTGGACGAAGACCACGAATCGCATATATCCGCCCGGACCGGCCGCATGAATCAGGAAACGAATGACATCTATCTGGAAGGGGATGTCCGGTTCACTGCTGAGTTGGGTGATTTTGTCCAGAAATACATGGACCGGAAACGGTCCGGAACCCAGACCTCGGCCAACGGATCGTGAACTTTTACTTCAAAAAAAATTTCTACAGTCTCGCCTCTGTGACTATCGGACTATTGCTGATAGCCGTGGGCTCCTCCTGGGCACAGGAAGGGTCTCCGAACAAGGAGGCGCCAAAACGGCTGGAAATCACCTCGGAGAAAATGCGGACTGAAGACAACGGCCGCAAGATTATTTTCATCGGCAACGTTCGGGGCACTTGGGAGGACGTGGTACTGACATCGAAGATCCTTGAGGTATACACCAAGCCGCGGGACCATACCCAGTCCGGCTCCTCCCCCGGTGCGGAAGATCCCGGTCAAGGCCAGGAGTTGGAGAAAATCATCGCGCTGGAAAATGTGGACGTGGTGAAAGGTACCAAAAAAGCCCGCGGCGACAAAGCGGTTTATTTCGATAAAGACCAGAAGATGATACTGACCGGTACGCCTCACGCCACCGCATGGGAAAACGAAAACATCCTGGAAGGACCGGAGATGATTTTCTACATGAACGAAGACCGTTTTGAAGTCACCAACGGAGTCAAGTTGATCCTGTTTCCCAAGGATTCCGAACTGAAAAAGGTCGACAAAAAAATTGAAACCGACACAGACGCCTCCAAGACGGACCGCCATGAAGACCCTCAGCACGGTCAATCTGGTCAAGGCCTATCGCAAACGGCAGGTGGTCAACGAAATCAGTATCGAACTCAGGCAGGGAGAAATCGTCGGGCTCCTCGGCCCCAATGGGGCGGGTAAAACCACCACCTTCTACATGGTGGTGGGGTTGACGCGACCGGACCGCGGCAGGGTTTTGCTGGATAAAGAGGATCTCACCGCCCAACCGATGTTCGCCCGGGCGAAACGGGGCATCAGTTATCTGCCGCAGGAACCTTCCATATTCCGCAAGCTCACTGTTGAAGAGAATCTGCTTGCGGTCCTGGAATCCATGAACCTGCCGGCACGGGAACGCCAGCGCAAAGCGGAAGCGTTACTGAAAGAGTTCAACATCCTGCATATTCGCAATGCCATGGCGTATTCATTGTCCGGCGGAGAACGTCGGCGGGTGGAGATCAGCCGCGCTCTGGCAACCTCCCCTGTATTCATCCTGCTCGACGAACCGTTTGCGGGGATTGACCCGATTGCGGTGGCCGACATTCAATTGATTGTGGAAAAACTGAAGCAGCGCGGCATCGGCGTGTTGATCACGGACCACAACGTGCGGGAAACACTCAGGATCACAGACCGCGCCTATATCATCAGTGAAGGCAAAATCATCGCTTCGGGGCCACCGCAAAAGGTGGCCGAGGACCAGAAGGTGAAAGAAGTTTACCTGGGAGAGAAGTTCACCTTTTAAAACAGAGATACGGTAGCGCTTATGGCCATGGAAATGAAATTGAATCTGAAGATGGCCCAGAAGCTGGTGATGACTCCCATGCTTCAGCAGGCCATCAAGCTGTTGCCGCTCGCGCGTCTGGAACTCGCCCAGTTGGTCCGGCAGGAACTGGTGGACAATCCGGTTCTTGAAGAAATAATTGAAGAAGAATCCTTCCTGGAAGGCGACGAAAGCGACTCCGAAACCACTCCGGAAGACAATCTCCTCGATTCTCTTGGTGAAACGCCCATTGATGGCGACAAGAAAGAGGATAACGACCCGGTCGAACAGGAGGTGGACTGGGAAAGTTTTTTGCAGGACAATTATGAATACGGACCCAGCCCCACTGCCGAAGCCGCGCCGGAACGCCCCTCCATTGAAGCCACTTATAAAAAAGAGCCGTCCCTCACCGATCACCTGCACTGGCAATTGAGCCTGGCTGTCGATACCGACGAAGATAAGTTCATCGGGGCCTGCATCATCGGCAATATCCAGAATGATGGTTATTGCACGGCGGAGCCCGCCGAACTGGCTGAGATAAGCAACAGTACGCCGGAAGACGTCGAACGCATCATGAAAATAATCCAGACGTTCGAACCGGTGGGCGTCTGCGCCCGCAACCTGAGGGAGTGCCTGATGATCCAGGCGCAGGCTCTTCCCGAACGGTCCAGGACCCTGGAAACCATTATTGATAAATACCTGGAAAAAATTGACGAGCGGTACTACCAGAAAATCTCCAACGAGATGAAATTACCGGTAGAGGAAATCATCGAAGCGGTGAAGGCCCTTCGCAGTCTCGACCCCAAGCCGGGATACAATTTCAGTTCGGAGGGAACAGATTATGTCATTCCGGACCTGGTGGTCGTCAAAAATGAAAACGGCGAATACGACGTCGCTCTCAACGACGAGGGCATCCCGCGGATCACCATCAGCCCTTATTACCAGACCCTTCTCCAAAGCTCAAAGGAAAGCCAGACAAAAGAATATCTGGAAAACAAATACCGCTCAGCCATGTGGTTGATCAAAAGCATCGACCAGAGGCGGCAGACCATCTACAAGGTGGGTAAAAGCATTGTCAAGCTGCAGAAAGAATTTCTGGATGAAGGCCTCGCACACCTGCGGCCCATGGTGCTCCGCGATGTTGCGCAGGACATTGAGATGCATGAATCCACTGTCAGCCGCATCACCACGAACAAATACATCGACACCCCACAGGGAATCTTCGAACTCAAGTTTTTCTTCCACAGCGGCATCAAGTCTTATACCGGTGACAACAATCTATCTTCCATCCGGGTAAAAACCATGATCAAGGAAATCATCCAGGAAGAAGATGATAAAAAACCCTACACCGACGACGAGATGGTGGAAATCCTCATGAAGAAAAACGCCAAGATTGCCCGCCGGACGGTGACCAAGTATCGGAAAGAATTGAATATTCCAGCTGCAAGCAAACGGAAAAAATTTTATTGATGGCCCCCACCCTGCTTGATATTTTGAGGAGTTGAGGCTAAATTCGTTACCTTTTATTCACTCGGTCTTTTGCAGGAGAATCGATCCATGAAACTCACGGTTTCAGGGCGCCAGTTGAAAATCACGCAGGCAATGGAAGACCATTTGACCCAAAAATTGAACAAGACCTTGAGAAACCTTGATGACTCTGCCGACGTTCATGTTGCTCTAGCTGTCGAAAAGCATCGCCATTTTGCTGAAATCACATTAAAGGAGAAAGGCGTAACAGCACACAGCGAATCAGAAACCGACGACCTGTATCAGGCAATCGATCAGGCTATCGAAAAAATTGAAAAACAAGTAAACAAACACAAGGAAAAAATTAAAAGTAAAAAAATAAAGAAAAGCCAGGAAGAAAAAGACAAGCAGCTGGAATGAATATCTCCCCTGACCTGTATATCGGACTCTGACATTCCCATGAAAATCAGCGAAATAATAACAGAAGACTTCGTTCTCTCCAGCGTGTCCGCTTCCGACAAAAAGGGGGTCTTGGCTGAGTTGGTTGAGTTTTTGAAAAAAAGAGACGTAGTGGGAGACGGCGACGACCTTCTCACTGCCTTGATCGAGCGCGAAAAGCTGGGCAGTACCGGGATTGGAGAAAATGTTGCCCTGCCTCATGCCAAGGTCAAAAATCTGGATAGGATCGTGGCGGTTTTCGCCAGGTCAGTGAATGGTATCGATTTCGAGTCACTGGATCAAAAGCCAGTGCATTTCATATGCCTGCTTCTCGCACCCGAATCATCTACCGGACTGCACCTCAAAGCCCTGGCAAAAATCGCCCGGCTGTTCAAAATCGAATCCCTGCGCGAAGCGATATTAAAAGCTCACGACACCACGGAAATTTACTCCCTGATCGAAGAGGAAGACGCGAAATTTATATGATTGAAAGGCCAACCATTTTTAAAAAGAACTTATGAGCAAATACCCCGGTATCCCGGTTTCAAACGGAGTGTCCATCGGAAAGGCTTATTTGCTGGACCGATCCAAAGTCTGCGTGGTCAAACGCAGTCTCGCCGATAATGAAATCTCGGCAGAGATCACGCGCCTGCGCGAAGCCATTCAAATGTCCAAGGACCAGCTTCGCGACATCAAACAACGCACGAGTTCGGTGGCTGAAAAATACGCGATCATCCTGGACACCTACACCCTCCTGCTGGAAGACGACCTTCTGGTCAATGAAACCATTGACAACATCAAACAGGACAAAATCAACGCCGAATGGGCTTTGAGCCGCACCCTCGACAAATTCACCAGCCTGTTCAACAACATCAACGACGATTACCTCAAAGGCAAGCGCGACGACCTGGACCTTGTTGTCCATGGCGTTATCAAGAACCTCATCGGGCATCATCAGGAAAGCCTGGTGGACATTGATGAACCCGTGGTCATCGTCACCCATGCCCTCAGCCCTTCAGACACGATTGTCATGAACCGGGCTTTTATTCTCGGGATGGCGACAGAAGTCGGGGGCAAAACCTCGCATGTCGGGATTTTCGCCTCGGCCCTCGGAATACCGGCTGTCGTCGGCGTCCCCAACCTCACCGAGTACGTTAACTCCGGAGACATGGTCATTATCGACGGCATCGAGGGCGAGGTGATCGTCAATCCCGATGAAAGCACCCTCAACCATTTCAGGACAAAACAGAAAAACTACCTGCGTTACGAAAAGAAACTGCTCGACAACATCACTCTCAAATCAGAGACGATGGATGGACACCCGGTTCAATTGATGGGCAATATAGAATCCGCGCACGAAGCCAGAGCGGTTCGCAAATATGGCGGCGAAGGCATCGGCCTGTACCGGACCGAGTTCCTGTACCTCGGTGCCAATTCCCTGCCCACGGAAAACGACCTGTACGCCAATTTCAAGAGCGTTGTGCAGGCCATGGAACCCTACACCGTGGTCATTCGTACGTTGGATATCGGCGCGGACAAGCAGTTATATCATCTTGATCACGAAACCGAGGCCAACCCGGCCCTGGGCCTGCGTGGAATCCGCCTTTCCCTCAAAAAACCGGACGTGTTTATAAGCCAGATTAAAGGGATTCTAAGAGCCAGCCTTTACGGGCGCGTTAAAATCTTATACCCTATGATCACAAGCGTGGATGAGGTGCGGGAGGCCAATCACTGCCTTGAACAGGCAAAAAAGGAATTGAAACGCGCACAAATTCCTTTTGATGAAAAAATCCCCGTAGGGGCAATGATTGAAACACCTTCCGCCGCCCTCACGGTCGATTCGATCCTCGACGTAGTGGATTTTATCAGTATTGGTACCAATGATCTGATACAATACGTCCTCGCCGTTGATCGGGTAAATGAGAATGTGGCCCATCTGTATCAGCCCTACCATCCCTCGGTCCTTAAAATTCTTCGACAGGTTTTTAAGACCGCTGCAGAAAAAGGCAAACATGTTGCCATTTGTGGAGAGATGGGCGGCGACCCCATGGCCACATTCCTTCTCCTTGGATTGGGGACGGTCCATGAATTGAGCATGGAACCCCATTCGATACCCAAGGTGAAAAAAATTCTGAGGAAGGTCACATTGGACGAGGCCCGGAAAATCGCGGACCACGCGTTGAGCCTGTCCACTGCTGAGGAGGTCAACCAGTTTATCACCAACGAAATGCGTACCCGCTTTCCTTCGGATTTTGACCGGGATCTCGCATTTGGTGAAAAAATGGCTTGAAACTCCCCCTCCCATTTGCTGATTCCATCAGAAATCCGGTACACAGTTGTTTTCAGTTTTGATATGAACCATTGAACATAAGGATTCAATATGAGCATAGGAAATTACCTGTTTACTTCCGAATCGGTGTCCGAGGGACACCCCGACAAAATCTCTGACCAGATTTCCGACGCCATTCTCGACGAATGCCTGAAGGTGGACCCACTGTCCCGGGTTGCCTGTGAAACCATGGTGACCACCGGTCTGGTGGTCATTGCTGGAGAAATCACCACCAACGCCCAGCTCGATTTTCAAGCTATCGCCCGTAAAACAATTGAAGAAATCGGTTACAACGATTCCGAGATGGGTTTCGATTATAAATCCTGCGGCGTGCTCGTCACCGTGGACAAACAGTCACAGGACATCGCGCAGGGCGTGGACGATGACAAAAAAGAACAGGGTGCGGGCGACCAGGGAATGATGTTCGGTTTCGCTACCAATGAAACCCCCGAGCTGATGCCGTCGCCGATTCTGTTTTCGCACAAATTGGTAAAGAAAATGGCCGAACTCCGGAAAAGCGGCAAACTGCCTTACCTGCGCCCGGACAGCAAGTCGCAGGTCTCGGTCCGCTACGATGAATGGAAGCCGGTCGGTGTGGAAACCGTCGTCATTTCCACCCAGCACGCACCGAAGGTCAGCAACAAAAAGATCAAGGAGGATCTGATCAAACACGTGATCAATCCCATCATTCCGGAAAAACTACGCGCAAAGAAAATGAAAATCCACATCAACCCAACCGGCCGTTTTGTGATCGGTGGCCCGCAGGGCGACTGTGGTTTGACCGGGCGCAAAATCATCGTTGACACCTACGGCGGTTATTCCCGCCACGGCGGCGGCGCGTTTTCCGGCAAGGACCCGTCCAAGGTCGACCGCTCCGCAGCCTACATGGGCCGTTACATTGCCAAGAACATCGTCGCCGCCAAATTGGCAGAGCGCTGTGAAGTGCAGTTGGCTTATGCTATCGGCGTGGCAGAACCTGTGTCCGTGTTTGTCGATGCCTTCGGCACCCACAAGATCGATCTCAATCGCATCGAAAAACTCATTCGCGAACATTTCGATCTGCGCCCGGCGGGCATTATCAAAACGCTGGATTTGAGGAAACCCCGGTTCCGGGCATCCGCCGCGTACGGCCACTTTGGCCGCACCGAGAAGGAGTTCACCTGGGAAAAGACGGATAAGGCTACGGCATTGAAAAAAGCCGCACGGCTGTAAAATTAGAGCGCCCCGCCAGATTGGCGGGGCTTTCTTTTTATCCGGTGATCCTTTGGCTGTGATATCCGGTTTTCAAAACAACGGCTGGTGCAACTCGTTCCTTTCTTTTCCGGATCGCCTCCAATGAAGATCCATTCCCTTCACCGCTGGGACGTCACTCCCAAAGAAGCCATCAGCATCCAGAAAGACCTCGCCCGCCACATAAACACATCAGTCGGTTTGAAAATATCCCCTAAACTCATTGCCGGCGCGGATATCAGCCTTTCGCAGTCCCGTGGCCCGGCTTACGCGGGCGTGGTGGTATTGGATGCGAACACGCTGGAAGTGGTGGCGGAATACACTCAAAGAGGAGAAATTGACTTTCCTTACGTGCCGGGACTGCTTTCCTTCCGTGAAGCGCCGCTGTTGCTAAAAGCCTTCGAACAGATCGATCCCCCGCCGGACCTGATCATGCTGGACGGACAGGGCATCGCGCATCCACGGGGCCTGGGGCTGGCCTCGCATTTGGGATTGTTCCTTGACTGCCCAACTGTGGGTTGTGCCAAGAGCCGCTTAATTGGTGATCACCGCGAACCCGGTACAAAGAAGGGATCGCACGCACCATTGAAAGGAAAAAACGGGGAAACTCTTGGCTCAGCTTTGAGAACGCGCGAAGGATGCAAACCCATCTTCGTTTCGGCGGGTCATAAAATTGATCTCGCCTCAGCCTTGGAATGGGTTCTCCGCGTCTCGCCGCGTTACCGCATCCCGGAGCCGACACGACTCGCGCACAACCTGGTCAACCGCGTTCGAAAAGAAGATCAAGGTTTGCGCGCCACCAGCAGGTAGCCGGAGTCCGCATAAACCGGCTTGATCTCTTCCACGGAAAGGCCCGCTGACTCAATCTCCCCTCGAAAATCGTCTCGATTGTACGCGTGCCACACTCCGGCTTCCAATTGATGCTGGATGTGGCGCAGTCCGAGCAAAAGCGTGAGGGGATAGAACAGAAAGCGCTTCACCCGGTGTTCCAGCAAGGGCATCTTTCCTTTCTGCGAACGCACACTTTGTTTGATGATGCGGTGGGCGTTGTAAGTGTCGGATGGATTGGAAATGATGGCACGCCCGCCGGCCTTCAAAACCCCGGCAATACGCCGGTACACCTGCATCCGGTCTTCGGCACGGGCCAGCGTATACACGGAGAAATGCGCAACGACACAGTCGAAGGCTTCCGCTTTCAGCGGCCACTCAGCCAGCATGTCCGCCTGATAGGTGCGCACGGGAGGAAACGACGGAAGAAGCGACGCCTTCTGCCGGAGTTGTTGCAGGCCGGAGGGAAGGATATCGGTGCCCACGTATTTCAGGCCGCCATTCCAGCTGGCCCCGAGGTGATTTACCAGGAGTCCGGAACCGCACCCCAGATCCAGAACGGCCGAATCCTCAACAGGGGCAACCTGGTCTGCCGCGGCTTTCAGTGAATCGTGATAGGCTTGCGGGCAAAGCCCATCGTACAACCGGGTTTTGAACCCGAACTGCCAGTACCCCCTGAACAGGGTTTCAAAAACTTTCATTCTGCAACTTGCCGGAAAAATAAGAACTCAATATAATAATCCCAATTGAAAGACCCGCTACACGGAGAACACAAGATGGCGAAAAAACCCTTCATCAATAAATACGGATTTGTCGAATACCCGTTTCTGCACGATACGCGAAAAGGCCAGAACTGGTGGTTCTTCAATCTCCTCGAAGACTACCTGAAACGGCGCTGCAAGCACCGTCTGGGCGACGAATACACGAAAAATGACATGGAAGTCGACATGATGGGCTTCCTGCATGAAACCAAACTTAAGTTTTTCGCGCTGGTTCCGGTGGGCATGGGCATGGAGTTCAAGTTGATCGGCAAGTACCGTTCAGAAGACCTCATGCATCTGGAAGACCCCGTCCCTTTCATTGGCGAGACCTACGGCGGCGGCAAGTTCAAGGTCAACATCTACCACGAAGGTACGTTCGCCGGGACCGAAAACTACAAGACCCACGGTGAGCCAAAATGGGTGGAGATCCCCGACGACGACTGACCGGGCCCCGCTCCTTCCCTTTCGTCTGCCCTAAAGTGTTTCGTCCGGATTGATTGGTTTCTGGATGGTGGGAATTTTGAATTTCAGGGCATCGGGCACGGCGTTCTTTTCCTTGCCCACCGCTTTTTTCCCTTCGTCCTCATCGATGCCGATCCGCACCACGCCCTTATGCACGCGTACCGGAAAGACCGTCGTTTTCAGTTCGGGGTTCTGAGGGCACCCTCCCGTCTCCAGGCTGAACCGCCATTCGTGGTTGGGGCAGATGATGACGCCTTCCTCGATCCGCCCTTCACCCAGCGGCGCGCCTTTGTGGGGGCATTTGTTCGACACCGCAAAATACTTGCCCTTGTAATTGAACAGGGCGATCTCCTGGTCCCGCACGGTAACGATTGCGGATTTGCCCGGTGGCAAATCGCCGTCTTTCATGACTTTGATATAGAGTTTCATGACTGCCTTCTCAAATTCCGTCCGCCTTCATGGGGCGAAGCGGGCGGTCATTTCTTTTCTTCTTCCTGTTTGCGTTCGGCAGCGCGTTTGCGGGCTTCTTCCTCGCTCAGGTATTCGAACTCGCACTGGGAATAGATGAAGTTCAGCGCTTTTTGTCCCAGAAGGCGGCTGGTGGTCTGGTTCAGGTGCTCCTGATTGCTCATCAGGGTCTTACGAACCTCTTCCATGGTTTTGCCCGTCTGCTCGGCCAGCCGCTGGTATTCGGCTTCCAGATCCGACTGCTTGACGTTGAGCTTTTCCTGTTTGGCTATGGCGTCCAGAATCACGTATCCCTTGGTGTTGTACACCGCACGCTCGCGCCACTCTTCCTTGGCCCTATCCTCATCGAAACCCGAGTCCTCCAGGCTCATGCCCGACTGCTGAATCTGAAATTTCATTCCGTCGATCATGTACCCCACTTCCTGGTCTACCAGCGACGCCGGGGCTTCCACATCGTGTTCCTTGACCAGGTAATCGAAGATATCCTGCTTGATGTGCATTTCCTCCAGATGTTCTTTTTGCGCCTGCAGGCCGGTTTTGATTTTGCGGCGAAAGGACTCCACCGAATCTTCGCCCTGCGCCTGCACGAATTCATCGGTTAGCTCCGGCAGATTGAGCTTTTTGATCTGCTTGATGTGTACGCGGAAAGTGGCCGTGTCCGGAAGCTCTTCACCGTCCTTACCCGGAATCGGCATGCTGATGCGACGCATTTTTTTGTTCCAGTCCGCCGGAAGCTGGACCTTCACGTCGAAAGGGTCGACCTTCTTGTGTCCGATCAACTGATCCTCGAAGCCCGCGATCATTTTTTTCTGTCCGACGCGCACCTCGTACCCGTTCGCCGTACCGCCCTCCAGCACCTCGCCATTATGCGTTCCCTCGAAATCCATGACCAGGAAATCGCCGTACTGGACTTCATAATCGTCCGGCATGATTTCCATCGTCCCGAACGGCTCCAACTGCTTGCGGATTTCGGTATCGACTTCCGCATCGGTGACCTTGAACTCGGTGCGTGGGAATTTGAGGCCTTTGTAGTTTTTGAATTTCAGTTCGGGTTTGACGTCCAGCGTCACGCTGAAGGTGAACGGCTTGTCGCGGTCGATTTCTTCAATGTCGGAGTGGTCGATTTCCGGCGGCCCGGCGGGGATGATGCCCGACTCGGTGAGCGCCTTGTTGTAGTACTCCTGCATCAGGTCCTGCCACATCTGCGTCATGGCCTGCAGGGGCACCTGCTTCTCCAGGATTTTCTGCGGGATTTTCCCGGGACGAAACCCCGGCATGCTGATCTGCTTGTTCAGTGCCCGGTACGCGCCGTCGATCTTCTGGGACACGATGTTCTGCGGCACCTTGATCTTGATCTTGCGGCGAAGGCCTTCCAGTTCTTCCAGTTGGTAATCCATAGTTTGTCTCAGTTCCTCCGGCCTTACGAAATACTCGGCTCTTTCGCGCCGTAACGGTCCTCAATCAGTTTATCCAGCTCCTCTTTCAGCTTGCCCAAAATTTCATCGTAGCCGAAAGCGCCCACGGTCTCGGTTTTCTTCTTCAGATTCACGTGCGCCGGGCCGCACCACAGGCCGAGATCGGCGTCGTCGGTTTCGCCCGGACCGTTCACGCGGCATCCCATCACGGCGATGGTGATCTTGTACTTTTCCGCGTATTCCGTCATGCGGCGAACGTCTTGCGCCAGGTCTACGAACTTGCCGTTCTCGACGCGAGAACAACTCGGGCAGGCGATGATGTTGAGCCCTTCCAGAAAATTCTCCGGAACCGAGCGGAACCGGCCGTTTTCGATGTCATCCAGAATCGAACGGCCAACGTCGATTTCCTGCCCCTTGTCGTCATCGGGAACGGTCAGGGAAACACGGATGGTGTCGCCGATGCCCGCCGGGATCAATTGCTCGAACGCAATGCGGGTTTTGATGATGCCTTCCGGCGGCATACCGGCTTCCGTCACTCCCAGGTGCAGAGGCACGTCGGGACGCAATTCGCTGAAGCGCTTGTTGCCCTCGATCACCTTGCTGCTGTCGGAATCCTTGAGCGACACACAGTAGTTTTCGAAGCCCAGTTCGTCCATCATGGCGCAGTGATCCACCGCCGACCGCACCATGGCCTCGATGCTGTCCTCTGGATAGCGTGCCTTGTAATCGGGATCGACGGAACCGCAGTTGACGCCGATGCGGATGGCCAGCTCGTGCTCGCGCGCGGCGTTGACAATGAACTCGACCTTTTCTTTAATGGTTTTGTCCTTGTCGAGATGCCACAGGTGGCCGGGGTTGTAACGAATCTTGTTGACGTAAGGCGCCACGATGGGAGCCAGCCGGTAGTTTTCCTGCAGGTCCACGGAAAAGATCGCCTTCGATCCCTTGCGCAGAATTTTCAGCGCTTCGACGTCTTCCTTGCTGTCCACGGCGATGCGGATGATGTCCGCGCCGGCTTTTTCGAGAATTTCGATCTGCCGCGCCGTGGCCTGCAGGTCCTGTGTGCGGGTGGCGGTCATGCTCTGCACGGCAATCGGCGAGTCGCCGCCCAGGGTCAGGGTTCCGACTTTGATTTTACGGGTGGTTCGGGGTTTTATGTTTGCACTCACTGAGTGGATTCGCTTTCATTAGAATGGGTTAGACAGGTAAATTCCAACCAAGATAGCAAAAACGGCCCGTCTTCTCAACGAATTCCTGATCCAGGAAACCCATTGAATCCGGTCTTCCGAAGGGACCTCTTGGCAACGCTTCTTTTATCCATTATAGTGAACACCCATGAGTCGAGACCAGCGCAAACCGACCCACCCCCATACGAAAAACCCCGCTCTCCGGTGCCGTCTTTTTACCGGTTTTGTACTGGTTTTGGCCGCCTTGCTGGCCTTGCCCGGCCCGGTGCTGGCCGAAGCCCTGCACGGCCTGTCGCTGTACGGTCCTGAGGGGTTGAAATACAAGGCCAACCAACCCTACGACCACGCCTTCATCAAAGCGCCCAAGGGAGGCCACCTGATTCTGAGCGACGAGGGGGCCTTCACCAAGCTCAATCCGGCTTCGTTGAAAGGTGTTCCAGCGCCGGGGGTCAATCTCGTTTTCCAGACGCCGATGGACAGCTCCAATGACGACGACGAGCCCTTTTCCCAGTACGGTAGTTTGGTGGAAAAGGTGGAACTGGCCGACGACCGCATGTCGATGATCTACCACATCCATAAAAACGCCGCCTTCTCCGACGGCCATCCGGTGACGGCGGAAGATTTCGTGTTTTCCTTCGAGCTCATCAAGGACCCGCAATACCACCCGTTCTACAAACAGTATTTCCATGACATTGAAAAGGTGGAAAAGCTGGACACCCACCGCGTCAAATACACCTTCGCCATCTTCAACCAGGAACTGCCGCTCATCACCGGGCAGATGCTGATCTTCCCCAAACACATTTACGGCAAGCCGGACAGGAAATTTGGCGAGGATTTCGACGAAATCGCAGTGGGAAGCGGTCCTTACGTGGTGGAGAAATACGAGTACGGCAAATTCATCACGTTCAAACGCAATCCCGACTGGTGGGCGAAGGACCTGCCAAAAAACCGTGGCCGCTACAATTTCGATCGCATCACGTGGAAAATCTATCTCGACCCCGTGGCCATGCGCGAGGCCTTCAAGGGTGGTGAGTTCGATGCCCACCTTATCTCCAGTTCGCGCGACTGGGCCTTGGACTACCAGGGTGATTACGTGAAAAAGGGATATTACCTACGCGAGATGGTGCCACACAAGCGAGTGGCGGGCATGCAGGGCTTCGTCATGAACATGCGCAACGATATTTTCAAGTCGCGCCGGGTACGCGCCGCCATCGCCATGGTGTACGACTTCGACTGGGCCAACAAGAACCTGTTTTACGGCCAGTACACTCGGAACGACTGCTACTTTGACAACAATCCGGAAATGAAAGCCGACGGCCTGCCCAAAGGCAAAGTACTGGAACTACTCCTGAAACTGAGAAAGAAATACGGTGCGGAGCATGTTCCCAAAACCGTGTTCACCAAACCCGTCGGCGCCCCGGGACAGGGAGTCCCATATGAAAAAAACGTGGCGCTCGCCAACAAACTTCTCGAGGCGGAGGGCTGGAAGCTCGGGCCCGGCGGGGTGCGTATGAAAGACGGCAAGGCCCTGCGCTGGACGCTTCACCTCGCCAGCCCGGGATTCGAACGCATCGTCGAGCCCTACAAAAACAACCTGAAAAAAATCGGCGCCGACATGTCGTTCAAGGTGGTTCAGGTGGCGCAGTACGAGGAAATCCTGCGCGACTTCAAATTCGACATGATCGTCATGGGCTACGCACAGAGCCGCTCGCCGGGCAACGAGCAGCGCAGTATGTGGAGCAGTGAAGCGGCCGACATCGCCGGCACGCGTAATTTCGCAGGCATCAAAAATCCTGCCATCGATGAATTGATCGACCTCATTGTTGAGGCCAAAACCCGCAAGGAACTGGTGGACCATGTGCAGGCGCTCGACCGCATCCTGGTTCATCAATTTTACCTCGTTCATCACTGGTACATCGGTGCCGACCGATTTGTGTACTGGAACAAATTTTCCCGCCCGAAGAAAAATCCCTCACAGGCATCCATTCTGAACAACATGATCGAATATTGGTGGTGGGACGAGTCCAAAGTAGAAAAGCTGAAGGCCGCCCGTAAGGCGGGCACCCCGATCAACTGACTCCCTTCCTTCCAGCTCCGATAAATAGCGAACGGATCCGCGTTGTTCCCTCCATCCGGGCTTGATATACTTTTCACAGCCCCGCAACTCCAGAAACGGCGTGCGGGCCATCCGTAACGAATCTCGTTTCCCAACCGGCTCGACCTTATATGTTCAGTTACATCATCCGCCGTCTCCTTCTGATGTTCCCCACGCTGGTGGGCATCGTCACCATCTCATTTATCGTTGTGCAGTTCGTGCCGGGCGGACCCATCGACCAGGTCAAATCGCTTCTGCGCGGCCACGCCGGGGTACTGGGAGAAGCGGGTGGCGCGGCCTTGGACAACCGCAGTCTCAAGGCGCAGGAGATCGATCCGCGCCACATGGAGCAACTCAAGAAAATCTACCACCTCGACCGTCCCCTGTGGGAACGGTATCTTCGCACCTTCATCTGGTACGAGCCCGAAAACCCGGAAGCACCCTTCACCGAGCGCTTCTTCACCCACGCCAACTGGGACGGGTTTCTGGTATTCCAGTTCGGCGACTCGTTTTACCGCAATAAGTCGGTGCTGGAACTCATCAAGGAAAAACTTCCGGTCTCCGCATCGCTGGGCGTCATCAGTTTTTTTGTCAGCTACATCGTGTGCATCATGCTGGGCATCGCCAAGGCGGTGAAAAACGGTCAGGCCTTTGATACGTGGACCAGCCTGGTGGTGCTGATCGGTTACAGCACACCGGGATTCGTGCTGGGTATTTTCCTCATCGTGTTTTTCGGTCCAGGCGACAGCGCCATCATGCATCTGATCCCGTCAGGCAAACTGACGTCATCCGACGTTCCGGGTTACGCCGACTGGAGTTTCTGGGAGAAGCTGATCGATTACCTGCACCACCTGGCCGCGCCGCTGTTATGCTTCATGGTGGGCAGTTTTGCCACGCTCACCATCCTGACCAAAAATTCCATCATTGAGGAGATGCGGAAGCAATACGTCACCACCGCCCGCGCCAAGGGATGCACGGAACAGCGTGTGCTCTACAAACACATTTTGAAAAACGCATTGATCCCGCTCATCACCGGATTTCCCATCGGCTTTCTCGCCATGTTTTTTACCGGATCGCTGCTGATCGAACAGATATTCACGCTCGACGGTCTGGGCCGGCTGTCGTATGAGGCGGTCATCCAACGCGACTACCCCATCGTGCTGGGCACGTTGTTCATCTTTTCTTTGCTGGCGCTGGTGGGTCAATTGCTGACCGACATCTCGTACGTCATCATCGACCGCCGCATCACGTTTGAAGACACGCAAGGCTGAGGCATGATCCGCATCAATAAAGACCTGCAAACCAAACTGCGCAAGTTTCGAAACGACAAGCGCGCCTATTACAGCATGCTGGTTCTGCTGGTTGCGTTCCTCGTCACCCTGCCCGCGGAACTGTTGTGTAACGTGCGGCCGATCCTTTTGGTGGTGGACGGCAAACCGCATTTCCCCATTTTTGTTACGTACACGGAGCAGGATTTCGGCGGCACGCGCCCGGTGGAACCAGATTACAAATCGGAAGCGTTCATGAACTGGCTGAGAGGCGAGGCCCCGGCTGAACCGGAAACGGTGTCACGATCGAAACCTTCCAAGCAACCGATGGAACAGGGCACACAGGGGCTGGCGCTGTCGATAGACGATTTTGAGGAACAGGATTTCGATCCGGAACTGTTCCGTACGCTCAATGAAATTCGCGGCACGGACAGTGGAGCGGGTTTGGGCCTCGATGACTTTGAAGGAGATGCGGGGTTTGGGCTGGGTCTGGACGATTTCGAAGAAGAGTCCGGTGGATCGATGAACCTCGATTTCGGTGACTTTGAAGAAGACAGCGCGCCCTCCCCTGCTGTTTCGCAACCGAAAACCAAATCCAAAGAAGTGCAGAGCACCCCACCCCAAACCCGCGAACCTCACGACGTGTGGGCCATCTGGCCGCCGGTGCGCTACGACTACAAATACATTCCAACGGAAAGTCGGACCGGACGCGTTGCCCTCGCCGCGCCGTACGAGGTGCAGTCCGCCGACGGCTCGCGCATCCTGGGCTCATCCTGGAAAGATGGGCATTATCTCGGCACCGACGACCGTGGACGCGATGTGCTGGCGCGTCTCATCTACGGATTCCGCATTTCCATGATATTCGGCCTGTCGCTCGCCGTGACCGGCACCATCATCGGTTGTCTTCTGGGCGGCGTGCAGGGATTTTTCGGCGGCTGGATCGATCTCATCGGCCAGCGCATGACGGAAATATGGGGCTCCATCCCACGGCTCTATATCCTCATCATCCTGAGCGCATTTCTGGTTCCGAATACCCTGCTGCTGTTCGCCATTCTCAACCTCACCGCGTGGATGGGCATCGCCGCCTACATCCGCGCCGAGTTCCTGAAGGGCCGCAACCTGGAATACGTCAAGGCCGCACGCGCCCTGGGTGTGTCGAACCCGTCCATCATGCGCCGGCACATCCTGCCCAACTCGCTGACGCCGGTCATCACGTTCTTTCCATTCGAAGTGACAGCGGGCATCCTGGCGCTGGTAAGCCTCGACTACCTCAACCTCGGCGTGCCGAGCCCCGCGCCCAGCATCGGCGAACTTCTGGCTCAGGGGAAAAACAACTTGCAGGCCATCTGGATTCTTTTGCCGACGTTTCTCCTGCTCACAACCACGCTCACCCTGTTGACGTTTGTCGGCGACGGCATTCGCAACGCCTTCGACCCGAGAAAGGCAGAGTGACGATCTCATGATGCTCGAAGTCAAAGACCTGAAAACATATTTCCGCGTGGTCAACGGCCAGGTGGCACAGGCGGTGGATGGCATCAGTTTCGGTCTCGAACGCGGCAAGACGCTGGCTCTGGTCGGAGAATCGGGTTGCGGTAAAAGCCAGACGGCATTTTCCATCATGCGCCTCATCGCCGAAAACGGGTTTCATCCCAGCGGCAAGGTCTATCTCGACCGCCGCGATCTCACCCGGCTTGACGAAGAAACCATGCGCACCATCCGTGGCAACGACATCGGCATGATCTTTCAGGAACCGATGACGTCGCTCAACCCGCTCTACAAAATCAGCAACCAGTTGGAAGAAGCCCTGCGCATCCACCGCGAAATGCAAAGCGGCGACGCGCGTTTGCGCTCCATCGAACTCCTCGAACAGGTAGGCATCCCCGATCCGGAGAAGCGCATCGATGACTACCCGCACCAGCTTTCCGGAGGCATGAAGCAGAGGGTGATGATCGCCATGGCGCTGGCCTGCGAACCGAAACTGCTGATCGCCGACGAACCGACCACGGCGCTCGACGTCACAATCCAGGCCCAGGTGTTGAAACTGATGGCGGACCTGCAAAAGAAAATGGGCATGGCCATCCTGCTCATCACCCACGACATGGGCATCGTCAACCAGATGGCCGACGACATCTGCATCATGTACGCCGGGCGAATTGTCGAACACGGAACACGTGAACAGGTTTTTTCGAACATGTCGCACCCCTACACGCGGCGCCTGTTCGACTCGATTCCCAAGGCAGGCGACCAACCTTATTTGCTGAACACCATTCCCGGCATGGTGCCGCCTGCCACCGAATACGGCGAAGGTTGCCTTTTCGCCGACCGTTGCTCGTTCGTCATGGACGTCTGCCACCGTATGGACAGTCCCATATACACGCTCGAGCGCGGCCACACGGTGCGGTGCCACCTGTTCGAAACCAAAACCGGCGCCACGGTGGAAGAAGACAAGGCGCGTATCTCCGCGCCGCCAAAACCCATCGCCCCGGAAACGCTGGTATCCATCAAGGCGCTCAAGACATGGTTCCCGGTGCGCAAGGGGGTGTTCCGCACGGTGTCGGCGCACGTGAAGGCCGTGGATCACGTCGATCTGGACATCCAGCGCGGCTCGACGGTGGCGCTGGTGGGGGAGTCGGGGTGCGGCAAAACGACGCTGGGCGAATCGATCCTGCGCCTCAACCGCGAAGTGCGGGGCACGGTGCGGTTTCGCGGGCAGGACCTGATGGACCTCTCCAACGCCGACATGAAAAAAATGCGTAAGTCCCTGCAGGTCATTTTCCAGGACCCATTCGGGTCTCTCTCCCCGCGCATGCGCATTGAGGACATCGTTGGCGAGGGATTGGAAGTTCATTTCCCTCAACTGACCGAGCAGGAGCGGAAGGATCGTATTGCGAAGGCGCTGAAGGAAGTGGGCCTGGGCGCCTCGGCCATGGAGCGGTACCCGCACGAGTTTTCGGGCGGCCAGAGGCAACGCATCAGCATCGCGCGCAGTCTCATTCTGGAACCGGAATTCCTGGTGCTCGACGAACCGACCAGCGCGCTTGATGTTTCCGTACAAGCACAGGTGTTGAATCTGTTAAGGGAACTGCAGGCGGCGCACAAACTGACGTACCTGTTCATCACCCACAACCTGAGCGTGGTGCAATACATGGCGGACGTGGTGGCGATCATGTATCTCGGTCGCATCGTGGAGTACGCGCCGGCCAAACACTTGTTTGACAAACCGCTTCACCCATACACGCAGACCTTATTGAAAGCGGTACCGACGCTCGGGGAGCGCAAACCGTTCGAAGCGGTGGTGGGTGATGTGCCCTCGCCACTCAATCCGCCTAAAGGGTGCCATTTTCATCCCCGGTGTCCGATTTTCCGGAGCGAGCCGGAGGGGTCGTCTCTGCGCAAAAAATGTCTGGAGCAGTACCCCGAACAGAAGTTCAAAGGCAACACCTGTGTCGCCTGTCACGCGGTGGGGTAAAAAAGCAGGAAAGTTTGGAGCCTGAATAAAATACTCCCGGAAGAGAAAATGATTTCAGGCGTTATTGGCCTTGTTTTTCTCGGAGATGTAGTAAAACAGAAAGCCCAGTACGGCCACGCCGACCAGACCCCACACCAGCAGGCAATTGAGGGTGTCCACCACCATGATTCGGTCCTCGCTAACGATTGGATGGATGGTTCGGTCCCGGCAGAAAACCGGGTCCGAAAAGGGTTAAAAATACATTTTTCTGGAACGCCCCGCAAGCCTTTTTATTCCCTCCGTGGTTTCAACCCCTTTTGCCGAAAGCGTTTGGCAATTTCTCCGGGAAAATCCGTTATTTATTCTCCCGCTTCCCGAAAACCAACACTTGAAATCCTCTGCCGTTTCTGGCGAATCTAAATAGTAAGGGCATCCATCATCTCCTTTTGAAAAAGGGGGCACTCCATGCGCATTCTGTACCCATTCGCCAAGCGGTTCATCGCCGGGGAAGACCTTCCAACCGCTCTCAGAAACATTTGCAGGCTCAACGAGGACGGTTATCTCTGTACCATCGACGTGCTGGGGGAAGACACCCACAGTCCCGAACAGGCGGCCAATGCCCGGGACGAATACATCGCGCTCCTGCGGGCTCTCGAGACTCACCCCTCCCCGCAGGATCTGTCTGTGAAACTGAGCCAGATGGGCCTCGCCTTCGACTATGATTTGTGCAAACAAAACGTGGAGGCGGTGATCGACGCCGCCGGCCAGAACACGGTTCGTTTCGACATGGAAGGTTCGGATTTGACGCAGGGCATCATCGACATGTGCCTGGACCTGCACGAGGCGCACCCAAGTCTCGGCATCGTGGTGCAGGCCTATTTACACCGTACGGAGAAGGACGTCGCCACCATGATCGATAAACAGATCTCCGTCCGCCTGTGCAAGGGAGCGTACAAGGAACCCGAAGACATCGCCTTTCAGGACATGCAGGACATACGGGAGAATTTCCTGAAGCTTGCGTGCATATTATTGAAAGAAGGGCACCTGCCCGCCATCGCCACCCACGACGAGACGCTTATTCAAGAAGTGTTGAAATTCATCGAAAAGGAAAACATCCAGCCGGAGCAATTTTATTTTGAATTGTTGTACGGCGTGCGCCGGGATCTGCAACAGCACCTGCTCGACCTCGGTTACCGGGTGCGCATCTACGTACCGTACGGCAGTGCGTGGTTGCCTTACACACTCAGGAGGCTGGCGGAGCGGAAGGAAAACATTCTGTTCGTGGTCAAGAGCCTGATCCGGGAAACGCTGGGCTTGGGCAAACTGGGGAAATAGGGATCAGGTCAGACAAGGCCCAAGGCGCCAGCCTGGCGGTCGGCTTCGTATGAACTCCGCACCAGCGGACCGCTCTCCACGTGGTCGAATCCCATGTCCTCGCCGATGCGCTGGTATTCCGCAAACCGGTCGGGGTGGATGAACTCCTTGACTTCCAAATGGTCACGCGTCGGCCGCAGGTACTGGCCGAGGGTGAGAATCTGGCATCCTGCATTCAGGAGGTCTTTCATTGTTTGAACGACCTCATCGTGTGCCTCCCCCATTCCCAGCATGAGGCTGCTCTTGGCGATCAGGCCGGACTGCCGCGCCACGGACAGTGTGTCGAGCGACCACTGGTAGCGGCACTGCGGCCGCACCGTTTTCTGCAGGGATGCCACGGTTTCGAGGTTGTGCGCGAGAACATCGGGCGCCGCGTCGCAAACAGTTTGAATGGCGCTTTTGTCACCCTGAAAATCCGGAATCAGCGCCTCGATTTTGAGGTCCGGACAATGTTTTCGTACTTGCCGGATGGTTTCCGCCCACAATGCCGAACCGCCGTCCTTCAGGTCGTCCCGGTCCACGGACGTGATCACCACATACCGCAGGTTGAGTTTGGACAGCATGAGGGCGACTTCTTCCGGTTCTTCCATACGGGGTGGTTGAAGGTGGCCGGTATCCACATCGCAGAATCGGCAGGCGCGGGTGCAAGTGTTGCCAAGAATCATGATGGTCAGCGTCCCGCGGTCCCAGCACTTCCCAATATTCGGGCAGGAAGCCGACTCGCACACGGTATGCAGACCGTGTTGCCGTACCAGCGATTTGAGGTGGAAGAATTTCGGGTTTTTGGGAAGAGGCGTTTTCAGCCAGGCCGGGAGACGCATAAACTAAATTTATTCAAAAGGTTCGGGTGCATTTTTGGTACACGGCAAAAGAATCGATAGTATAATCGAAATCAGTGGGGGCCATGAACGGGATTCAAGCCCACTTCGTCCACACCGCTTTCCATTTGATTCCGATTCTACCAGCAAACATGAAAATCATCCACCGCTACATTTTTACCGAGATGCTCAAAATCTTTGCCATCAGCACACTGGCGTTGACCATGGTGCTGTTTATGGACAAGGTATTGTTCATCACCGATCTCGTATTCAACCGCGGTGTGACTCTGCCAGAAGTGGTGCGGATGATTTTTTATATCACACCGGGATTTCTGGGACTGACCATTCCCATCAGCGTGCTGGTGGCGGCAATCGTGGTGTTCAACCAATTGTCCACGGACAATGAGTATGTGGTGATGAAAGCATCCGGCTGGAGTTTCCTTTATCTGCTTCGTCCTGTTTTTTATTTTTCCCTTGCGGCCTACATCATCACCAACCTCAACATGTTTTATTTTCTCCCGTGGGGCGGCCAACAGTTTCAGAAGATGGTGTACGACATCGTCCGCACCCGTGCCAATATCGATATCAAACCCAACGTGTTCAACAAGGATTTTGAAGGGCTCACCGTATTCGTCAATGACAAGGAAGGCAGTCACGAACTGCGAGGTATTTTCATTTCTCACAACGCGGCCGAAAACGACGCAAAAATCATCCTCGCTGACGAGGGCACCATCGTTTCCGACTCGGAAAACTACCGCATCCACCTACAACTGCGGAATGGATCCATTCACGACGCCAACAAACCCGGCACACGGTACCAGATTATCAAATTCCAGCGCTATGACCTGAACCTCGATTTGCCGACTGCGGGCAAAATGCGGGAGAGCGGAATTTTCAAACACAAGGACAAATCCGTCGCCGACCTGTGGCAATTGATCCAGGAAAAGAAAAAAGCGGGGCAACCCACTCATTTTGAAGAAGTGGAACTGAGTAAAAAATTTTCAATCCCCTTCACCTGCCTCCTGTTCGGCTTGATCGGGGGTCCCTTGGGCCTCAAATCCAGCCGGTCCGGCAAGTCCGGCGGATTCGTCGTTGCCGTGGCGATCATCCTGATTTATTACGTCGGCCTCATATCCGGTCAGAATCTTGGAAAGGGTGGTGAAATCCCTGCACTGCTTTCCGTCTGGATACCCAACATCGTTTTATTTTTCTTCACAACGTATGTATTATATAAAGTGCATAAAGAAATTCCGTTCACACTGGTGGACCGGGTAAACGATGCATACCTGACGTTGCTGGATGCATTCAGGCGACTGAAACCGGGAACGGCTGAAGTCGAATCCCGCCACACCACACCAAACCTGTGAACCCGATTTCGTTGACCGGAGGTGGAAAATGCTGAAAGCCCGCGACGTCATGACCCGCAAGGTGGTGACTGTGAAAAAAGACCTGACCCTCCGCGAATTGTCCAACCTGTTCCTTGAACACCGGGTCAACGGATTTCCGGTGGTTGACGACGACAGCGTTTTGATCGGTGTGGTCACCGAAAAAGACCTCATCGAGCAGAACAAAAACCTTCACATACCAACCGTCATCGCGCTTTTCGACGCAGTCATCTACCTGGAAAGTGATGAAAAATTTGAAAAAGAGGTCAAGCGATTCACCGGCACCCGGGTGGAGGACATATTTCAGCAGAATGTACTTACCGTGGAGCCCGATACCGATATGAATGAGGTGGCCACCCTAATGGCCAACCACGACATCCACACACTCCCGGTTGTCGAGGGAGGAAAGCTGGTCGGCGTGATCGGCAAGGTCGACGTGATCAAATGCATGAGTGAATTCTGACCCGCCAAAATTGGTCTTTTCATTCCCTTCGATTCCAGTCATAATTGAGATATAAATTCACGGCAAGTTACCCTTCCTCTTAAGGAGGTGGTTCCATGCGCATGCGGGTACGAATTCTTTTTTTCTCTTGCTGTTGGGGGTGCTCACCGCCCTTCCACTCCCAAATTCTTCCGCAGTGGTTCTCAAAACGCCTCTTGGCATCTCCCCTGAAAAAGCCGCTTATTTCATCCATGGTGTCATTGAAGCAGACCGGACCATTTATTCCCAGTACCTGGTGGACCGTTTGAAGGAAACGGTCAATCTGGATTCCACGGAAAACTGGCAAAAAGATAAAACGCTGCCCCTCCCCGCCCAGTTTCTCCTGATGGCATCGGAACGAGTGCGCTCCAAAAACGTGGGATTGGATTTCCGATTGATGAGCCTCTGGCCCATCAATCCCAAAAACAAACCAAGAAACCACCAGGAGAAAAAAGGGTTAGAGGAAGTTTTCAAAAACCCGGACGAGCCCTACACCTGGCTCCAGCAGACAGACAACAAGCTCATTTTCAATGCGGTCTATCCGGATAAAGCCGTCGCAAAAAGGTGTGTCAGTTGTCACAACAGTCACCCGAAAAGCTCCAAGCGCGACTTCAAGCTGAACGACGTGGTGGGGGGCATCCTGCTGGCCTTTCCAATTGACCAGACGCTGGGCGAAAACAATGAAAAGATCTATCACGTTCCGCCGGAGGTGGTGACCGATTACATCCATGCCATTCTGGAGGCGGACCGTACGGTGTACGCCCGGCACGTGGTGAACCACCTGCAGAAGGAAAATGTGATCTACGCATCCGAAAACTGGTGGGAGGAAAACACCCTGCTGCTTCCAGCCCAATTCATGCTGAACGCGTCGGATCTCATCCGTAATTTGCGGCTGGGGGTGGATTACAGGTTGATCAGCCTGTGGCCAATCAATCCGCAAAACGGGGCGGCCAACAGATTTGAACGGGCGGGACTCGAATCCGTCGCCTCCTACCCGTTACGGCCATACATCCGCACCACCCACGTGGGCGACCAAAAGTACTTTCAGGCAGTGTACCCGGACCTGGCCGTTTCGCCTTCCTGTGTGGAGTGCCACAATGCCCACCCCCACAGCCCGAAGCATGATTTCAAACTGTATGACGTGATGGGCGGGGTGGTGCTGAGCGTTCCACTCGATCACGATTGACGGGATTTCCGCCGTTTGAGTGCCTGTGCAATAAACTCGTTGAACAGCGGATGTGGTTCGCGGGGGGAGGATTTGAACTCGGGGTGAAACTGGCCAGCGAGGAACCACGGGTGATCGTTGAGTTCTATGATCTCCACCAGGTTGCCGTTGGGGGAAATACCGCTGATGCGCATACCCGCCTCTTCCAGTTGAAACCGGTATTTGTTGTTGAACTCGTAACGGTGGCGGTGACGTTCCGAAATTTCCCGCTTGCCGTAAGCTTTAAAAGCAAATGATCCCTTGCGAAGTTGGCAGGGATATTCTCCCAGCCGCATGGTTCCACCTTTATCACCGTTCAACTCCTGGTCCGGCATGAGGTCAATTATGGGATGAGGGGTTTCTGGAACGAACTCCGCACTGTTCGCGTTTTCAAGCCTCGCCACGCTGCGTGCGAACTCGACCACCGCCGAATGCATTCCGAGGCAGATACCGAAATAAGGGATTTTGTTTTCACGTGCAAACCGGGCCGACTGCACCTTGCCCTCGAAGCCCCGATCCCCGAAACCACCGGGAACCAGAATGCCGTCGCACTCCCGCAGGTGTTCCCCGCCACCTTCGACTTCCAGGTCTTCTGCCGACACCCATTTCATGCGGATGCGCACGCGGTTGCTGACTCCGGCGTGAACTAGGGCTTCGATCAAACTTTTATACGATTCCTTGAGATCGACGTATTTTCCAACGATGCCAATAATGACCTCTCCTTCCGGCTTCTGAAGGTATTCATTGATCACCTGCCATTCCTTGAGGTCCGGCTCATGCACTGAGAGCCCCAGCTTTTCGAGCACGATGTTATCCAACCCCTCCTTGTGAAAATTGAGCGGCACCTGGTAAATGGATTCCGCGTCCATCGCCGGGACCACCGCTTCCACCTCCAGGTTGCAGAACAATGCGATTTTCTTTTTTACATCTTCAGTGAGCTGACGTTCGGTCCGGCACAACAGGATATCCGGCTGGATACCGATTTCCCTCAACTTCTGCACGCTGTGCTGGGTCGGTTTGGTTTTAAGCTCATCCGCGGTTTTCACATAAGGAAGCAGGGTAAGGTGGACGTAGATGACATGGCGCGGGCTCTGGTCGAACCGGAACTGTCGAATGGCCTCCAGGAAGGGGAGGCTTTCGATGTCGCCCACCGTACCGCCGATTTCGCAAATGACCACGTCCACATCCTCGCTCACCGCGCGGATGCGGCTTTTGATTTCATCGGTAATATGAGGGATCACCTGAACCGTTGTCCCCAAATATTCGCCACGGCGTTCTTTCTGAATGACGTCATTATAAATGCGGCCGGCGGTGACATTGTTGAACCGCGTCATGCGGGCGTGGGTGAAGCGTTCATAGTGACCGAGATCCAGGTCGGTTTCCGCTCCGTCGTGGGTTACGAACACCTCGCCGTGCTGGAACGGATTCATGGTGCCGGGATCGACATTGATGTAGGGATCAAGTTTCAGCAGGGTAATGGTATAACCGCAGCACTCCAGCAGACTGCCGATGCTTGCGGCGGCGATGCCCTTGCCCAGGGAAGACAACACGCCCCCGGTCACAAATATGTATTTCGTTTTTTTGCCGTTCGATTTTTTCTTCAAGAGCGTCTCCCCTGTTGCGGTTCCAATCCTTCCTGTTCCTGAACTTTGATCCAGTTTTCCACTTTAACCAGATCCTCCTCGCAATCCACACCCATAGAAACCCGGTCAGTCTCCCCACCTTTATACAATACCCGTTCTCCAATATTCTTAATTGTTCCAGCTTCTCACGCTGTTCCAGCGGGGTGGGAGCCATTCGTGTGTATTGCAGGAGAAAATCACGGCGGTATGCATACAGGCCAATGTGCCGGAACCACGTGCGTTCAGGAACCGGCTGGTCTTTCACCCGGTCAGGGGAGGGATTTTGCCAGGAATCCCGTAAATACGGAACCGGCGAACGGGAAAAATAAAGGGCACGACCATCCCCGCCTGTCACCACCTTCACCACGTTGGGATCAAACACGTCTTCATAATTATCAATGGCTGACATCAAGGTTGCGACAGCCGCCTGTTTGTCTTGTATTAATATCTGAACCACCTGTTCGATGTCCTCCGGTGGGATGAGGGGCTCGTCACCCTGCACGTTCACCACAACGTCGCAGGAACGCTTTGAAACCACCTCGGCAATACGGTCTGACCCGGAGGGATGATCAACAGAGGTCATGACTGCGTTGCCTCCAAATTCCTCAACCGCCTTGACAATGCGTTCATCGTCGGTGGCCACAATGACATCATTTATGGAGGGAGCCAACCGGGCGCGTTCCACAACCCACTGGATCATGGGGCGTCCAGAAAGCGGTGCCAGAGGTTTGCCGGGAAACCGGGTGGAAGCCCAGCGGGCCGGAATGACCGCAACAACCCTCGGCTTCGCTGACATGTGTCCACCCATTTCAAACGAGGATTCCCTGAATACCTTGCATACCGGAGGCTGTCGATCCCAATAAAAGGAATGAAATCCGTCCTTCAGCACTCAAAACAAAAGGAGCCCGGACGCCCATCTCCTCAATGGAATAGTCCTGAAAACCCTCTTGGAATAACAGAATGTCTGGATCTGCTCGGTGACCCGGCCGGGGTGGTCGTTGCCTGAAAGGTGCAGTGGAGTTGCCGAACCCCGCGAGAAGGGGTCCGGAGTCTTTAACCCCGGGGCCATCGGATATGCCGGAATGATTGGGACTTCGAACTGCAACCACGCCGGAACAATCGAAAGAATAGCTTAAAAGCAAGACCGCTTCAACAGCAAATTCTGACGCGGCGCCGTTCCCCTCTCTTGGATATTAACGGGTTTGGCACGACCGTAATTGAAACGGAACTCATTTGATTTCCATCAAATGCCGCTCAATTTTATCCCGTACCTCGGAAGGCGGGTTCATCTGCAATGCTTTTTCCAGCGTATCGAGAGCACGGCCCGTATCGCCCATCTTGTGCAGGGTGACCCCCATCATAAAACGGCTGTCATGAACTTTGTTGCCCTGCGGATATTGGTTGAGCACCATCTCAAAGTGTGAAATGGCCTCGTCAAAGCGGCCCAGCTGGTAATAATTGTTACCCAGCCAGAAAATGATATTGTCCTGCAGGTCGGCGGGTGGGCTCTTCAGGCGATATTCCTGAAACATCATGATCGATTCGTCGTACTGGCCATTGCGATAAGCGTTGAGCGCCTGCGTGTATTCCTGCGGAATCTTATAGGCGGTGGCTTTCTTCATGGTGGCCGGGCCCTTGCGAGGAGTGAGCTTGGCCTGCGTCATGGGGCCCGCATCTTTCATCGATTGGATTTCCATCGCCAGGGCGTCAATCTGCTGCTTCAAGGTCTCAATGGCAGGAGCCAGACCTACCGTCTGTTGTGCGGTCATATTGAGGTTGGTCTCCAGCCGTTCCTGGGTGGCTGTGAGCCGTGGCTCCATATCCTGGATCACGGTCTGTAATTCCTTCACGCGCTGGATGAGAGCCTCCTGCTGGCTTTGCAGTATCTGGATATCGACCTTCATTTCCTCCATGTCCGTTTTCTGGTCGATGCTGTCGAATCCCGGGTTCACGCCTTCGTTCGCAGGCGTTTCGGTGACGGGATTTTGCGCCACCACGGTCTTTTCGGTACCCAGCGCTTCATCCTTGTCCTCCAGCAGGTAGTCTTCCAGATTGTCTTCTTGTGGCTGGGTGGAATCTTCGCCAAAAAATCCGCCGAACCCTTCATTGGAGGCGGTCTCCGTTTGCGGCGACTCCACAGGAGTCTGGCCGCTCACTTCCTGGGTGCCGGTACTTTTGCCGAAAAAATCTTCCTCTTCCTGAGACAGAGTGGATTCGTTGCTGCCGGAATCCGGAAAAAGCTGGTCTTCTTTCTTGTTCACAGCCGAACTGTCCTCCAATGTTCCACCCAGGTCCTGTTCAAACTCCTGTTCCAAGGCCAGTTCGTCTTCGGTTTTCTGGTTCCAGGGCATGGATTGACAGCCCGTCAAAAACACGACGGCGGCCAATGCAAAACTGCCTATGAGGCGGGGTGTGGTAAGCGTATCAGGCATAGATGAACTCCCAAGTTTTGGTCCCGGAAAATTTGGTTGGATAAAACCTATAAAAACAACCTCTTAAATTGCGCCGCATCTTATCACGAAACGCAATGGATGCCCTAATAGAAATGGGTGCAGTGAGTGAAGGTGACAGGAATCAGGATGCCATCCTCTGCTTTTCCCGTATATCGGTCACGATGCGAACCAGCGCTTCCGCCACCCGCTCCACGTCTTCGGTCCCGTTACTGCGCCCGAAACTGATGCGAATGGACTGTCGCATTTGCTCCTCCGGCATGCCCATCGCCGTCAAAACATCAGAGGGCAGGACGGAACCGGAACTGCAGGCGGTGCCTGTAGATACGTATATTTGATCCAGGTCGAGCCGTATCATCAACGTCTGCCCATCCACGCCTTCGAATCCCAAGTTGAGCGTGTTAGGGAGAGACTCATCGGGATGACCAAAGAACCGCACCCCCTGCAAACTCGAAACCCCGTCACGCAGACGCCGCTTCAACTGACGCAACCGTTCGGCTTCCTGTTCCAAATCGCCTGCCGCGAGTTCGGCTGCCCTGCCGAACCCCGCAATGCCTGGCAAATTTTCGGTTCCACCGCGGCGCTTCTTTTCCTGACCTCCGCCAACAATCAGCGGCACCAGCTGGGGAAGTCCCCGCCGCACGTACAGCGCCCCCACGCCCTTCGGACCGTAAAGCTTGTGCGACGACAAGGAAAGAAGGTCGACAGGCACCTCTTTCACGTCCAATGGAACTTTGCCCGCACTTTGTACGGCGTCGGTATGAAACAGGATTTCCCGGTCACGCGCGATTTCCCCGATGGCGGCGATGGGCTGCAGGGTGCCGACTTCACTGTTTGCGGACTGGATGGTGATGAGGACGGTTTCATCCGAAATCAGCGCCTCCAGGCCATCCAACCGGACCCGTCCGAATTCATCCACGGGGGCGTAGTCGATGACGAAACCCTCTTTCTGTAATTCCAGGCAGGCGTTGAGTACCGCCGGATGCTCCACCCGGGCCGTGACGATATGGCGCCCTTTGTCTCTCAATGCCCTCGCCGCGCCCAGAATGGCAAGGTTGTCGGACTCAGTGCCGCCGCTGGTGAATACGATCTCCCGAGCATCGGCGTGGATGAGCGCCGCCACTTGCTCGCGGGCTTCGTCCATCTTGACGCGTGCCGAGCGGCCGCGGGAATGGGTGCTCGAAGGATTGCCAAAATCCTCCTTCAGGAGAGGCAACATGGCTTCCAATACATCCGGATGAACAGGCGTGGTGGCGTTATGATCGAGATAAATAGCGTTCATGGAACGGACCGTTTGGAATGTTGCGAGCGAGGTGC
>NZ_HG422173.1:2088490-2109775 GCF_000341545.2 Nitrospina gracilis 3/211 | reverse complement strand
TACCGGTTGAGGAGGTGGCGCGGGTTCGGGATCGGGGTGCTCCAGATTGACCGCTTCGCGCAGGGCGCGGATGTCCCGCTCCATCTGCGGCAACCGGTCCAGTACGTATTCGATGGCCTGAGACATGGGGTCGCGGAAAATTTCCTCCGGGTCTTCCTGATCGGCCGAGATACCGGAAAACACCACCCGCGCGGGCACACCGATGACCGTCGAATACGCGGGCACGCTCTGCACCACCACCGAGCCGGAACCGATCTTGCTGTTCTTGCCGACGGAGATGGGGCCCAGCACCTGCGCCCCGGCGCCGATGACCACATTATCCTGAATGGTCGGGTGCCGTTTGCCCTTTTTCATGCTGAGGCCGCCCAGCGTCACGCCGTGGTACATGAACACGTTGTCGCCGATCTCGGAGGTCTCGCCGATCACCACGCCCATGCCATGGTCGATGAAAAACCTCCTGCCGATTTTTGCCGCAGGATGGATCTCGATGCCCGTCAACCAGCGCGCGATATAAGAAGTCACCCGCGCCAGGAGCTTCAAGCCGCAAGTCCACAACCAGTGGTTGATCCGGTACGCAATGAGGGCATGCACGCCGGGATAACACACCAGCACTTCAAAGGTGTTACGCGCAGCGGGATCCTTTTCGATCGCTACCTGGATATCCTCTCGAATTTGGCGGAACATCCCCATTCAGGGCCTTTTCATAGCAGTTTTCAAGCAAAAATCATTATATCCCGGACAACGGGAGGACACCATAGAAATCGCCGGGGGGCTGCATCATGACGAGAAGGGTTTTAAGGAACCGTCCGGTTTGCGGAGTGGGTCAATCCAGGACCGTGTGCCCGCGGTTGCGCATGCAGTTGCGGTACACGCGCTTGTACTTTTCCTCGGCACTCACGCCGCCTTTCACTCCCCCGACGCCGCCGCCGATTACCGCGCCCGTCGATGCGCCGCGCCACGGGTTGCCGGTTATGATACCCAACAGCCCACCGAAAAACGCGCCGATGGCGCCGCCCACTACCGAACCCTTGCCCGCTTCCTCCACGGTCTCCGCGGCCTGGGATGCGATTGCCTTGCATTCCCTCAAATCAACTTGCAGCGTCTGCGGGGAGGAATCGGTTTTGGGATCGATCACCGGTTTGTAACTGCCGTAACTGGCGCAACCGGAAACGATGAAGGTCAGGATCAGAAACAGGATGAAGGCTTTTTTCACGGGGCTGGAAGGTCCTTGAAGATTCAAAAGTGAATAAATTATATCAAAATTTTCAATAACTTAAAACTCATTTAGGGGAAAAGGGATGAAGGCCCTCGCAAAGCCAAATTCAACCCTTCACACAGACGATGGGTTCCACGCGCGCCACCTTGCGGGCCAGTCCCGCCTGATGCGCCGCCTCCACCACCCGGCTGACATCCTTGTAGGCGCCGGGGGCTTCCTCCGCCACGCCGCGCTGCGATGGACTGCGAATAAGAATACCGCGATTTGCGAGTTCGTCGATCACCGCCCGGCCCTTCCATTTTTTGGTGGCCTGACGCCGACTCATCTGCCGTCCCGCACCGTGTACCGCCGAACCGAACGACAAACCCATGGTCCGGTCCGTGCCACAGAGGACATACGACGCCGTGCCCATCGTGCCGCCGATCAGGACCGGCTGGCCGATGGACCGAAACGCCTCGGGGATGTCAGGGAGCCCCGGCCCAAAGGACCGCGTCGCCCCTTTCCGGTGCACGAAAACGGTTTTGGTTTTGCCGTCAATCACATGCTGTTCCATTTTGCAGGTGTTGTGCGAGACATCGTAGAGCAGATCGAGTTCGGCTTTGGGCAGAACCCGTTCGAAAGTTTCGCGCACGAGGTGGGTGATGATCTGGCGGTTGGCCATGGCGCAGTTCATCGCCGAACGCATCGCTCCCAGGTACTGCTGGCCGAGTTCGGATTTGATCGGCGCACACGCGAGTTCGCGGTCCGGCAGCTTGATGCCGTGTTTGGGCGCGGCCATGGCCATGGACTTCAGAAACTCGGTGCCGATCTGGTGGCCCAGCCCGCGAGAACCGCAGTGAATGGAGATGACGATATCGCCTTCCCGCAGGCCGAACGCCCCCGCCGCTTCGGCGTCGTAAACGTCGGTCACTTCCTGCAACTCGAGGTAATGGTTTCCGGAACCGAGCGTGCCCATCTCGTCCTTCTGCCGTTTCTTGGCCTGCGGTGAGACGCACTTCGCATCGGCTCCTTCCATGCACCCTTCTTCCTCAATGGATTTCAGGTCTTCGGACCGGCCCCAGCCGCGGCCGACCGCCCATTGCGCGCCGCCTTCCAGCATGGCGTCCATCTCATCGTGGTTGAGCGAGATCGCGCCGCGGCTACCCACACCCGCCGGGATGTTGGCGTAAAGCGCATCGGCAAGCGTCTCTTTGACGCGTTCGATGTCGTCGCGCACCAGTCCCGAATGCAGAGTGCGCACACCGCAGGAGATGTCGAATCCCACGCCGCCGGCAGAGATGACACCGCCTTCGTTGGGATCGAACGCTGCCACGCCACCGATGGGAAAACCATAGCCCCAGTGCGCGTCGGGCATGGCGTACGACGCCTTCTGAATGCCGGGAAGCGCGGCGACGTTGCACACCTGCTCGTGGACCTTGTCATCCATGCCCTCGATCAGGTCTTCCGTGCCGTAGATCACCCCCGGCACGCGCATGGGTCCGGTGGGCTCGATCCACCACTCGGTTTCGGATTTTCTTTTGAGACGTTTTTTCTGCATTGGCTTCTCACTCAAACGTCGACAACGCACTGAGCGACCCAGCGGTCCGGCGTTTCCTGCCCGACCTTGAGAGCGGTGAAGGTCGCCCCTTTCACTTCGACGGCAGGTTGATGCCGGGCGCGGTCAACCGGTTCGCCCCATGCGGTGGCGGTGAGTCGGTATCCATTCAAGATACGCACCTCGAAGCGGGAAAACAACAGGCGACGCGTCGACATTTCGTAGATGAGTGCGTTCAGCCAATCGACGAACAGGTATTCCGGGTCCGGGCCTTCGCAGGCGATGGCGACTTCTTCCGTTTCGGCGACGCCTTCCGGGTCAGTAACGACCGCCGTCAACGCCAGCGCGCCCTGCTCGAACGCCGTTTCCAGAGTGGGGCCGATTCCGCGCACACCCATGTCCGCATCGTGCGGAAAGTGTTCCCACGTGGTGTCCGGCATGGTTTTCTTTCTTGTCAGGAGGCTTCGTCCGTTACGGGCGGGATTGTATGCGGTTCCGGGTCTTTGAAGTCCTTGAGTGCCGCTTCCTGCTTTTCCCGGTCGGAGTCGAGGTAAAGGCGGATGGTTTCGAAATGCTTGCTCTGCTGACAGCGTGCCAGCTTCATACGCATCAATTCCAGAATGGCGAGGAACGTGACGATGACCTCCTGCTTGGTGGTGGCTTCATCGAACAACGCCTCGAACGACAGGCTTTCCACCTGGTTCAACCGGCCCAGCACCCCGCGGATGCGGTCGGTGACCGACAGCGTGGTGATCTCGATTTCGTAGTCTTTATGGAAGGATTTCTGATCGAGGACTTTTTTGAACGCGCTGAACAGGTCGAACACCGTGGCATCGACCAGCGTTTCCTCCCTCTCCTCCTCATCCTGCTCCGGAATTTCCACCGGAGCATGGCGGGTGAAGATCTGCTGGCGTTCGTGTTCCATCTGCCGCAGTTTGAAGGCCGCATCCTTGAACCGGCGGTAATCCATGAGCCGCCGCGCCAGCTCCGCGCGCGGATCGGTGCCCTCGTCACCTTCTTCCTCATGGGGACGTTTCTGAACAGGAAGCAGGATTTTGGACTTGATGCGGGTCAGTTCCGCCGCCATCACCAGATACTCTCCTGCCACCTCCAGGTTGAGGTCCTGCATGAGGTCGAGATATTGCAGGTACTGTTTGGTGATATCGTTGATGGGGATGTCATGGATATCCATCTTCTGCTCCTTGATGAGGTGCAGAAGCAGATCCAGCGGACCTTCAAAAATGGGAAGCTTGAACTGATAACTCATGGTTGCGTGGGCGAACAGGTTGGCATCGGGAGCAATGTACCACCATCGCGGGGCGAGGCAAAATGAAAACCGGGGTTCATAAATCCCCCCACCGTTGTTGCAGGAGGGAGAGAATGACGAGGGAGGCCGAATCGGCGCGCAGGGTGCGGGGGCCCAGGCCCACCGTCAGGAAGCCGCATTTTTTCAGGAACTCGACTTCCTGAGGCTCCCATCCCCCTTCGGGGCCGGCCACAAAGGCAATCGACCCAATTGCCTTGTCCCCGTTGTCGACGTCACGCAGGCGCGCCCGGGTCTCGTCTTCCCAGAAAAGGAGTTTCAGGTCGCACGTCTCAACCTGGTCGCAAAAACTTTTCAAATCGGGGATGTTCGGTCCGACCTGCGGGATTTTGGATCGACCGCACTGCTTGGCCGCTTCCTCGGCGATGCGTTGCCAGCGTTCCAGCTTTTTTTCCACTTCCTGTTTTTTGATCCGCGCTACGCACCGACCGGATTCCAGCGGCAGTACCTGGTGAACACCCAGTTCCACCGCCTTGCGGACCAGGTGATCGAAGCGGTTGCCCTTGATGAGCGCCTGTCCCATCACGATTTTCACCGGTGATTCTGTGGCCACACTGACCTCGGTCACCACCTCCCCTTCCACCTCTTTCGCACCGAGCCCGGTGAGCCGCACCTGCCACTGCCGTCCTTCCCCATCCACAACGAGAATATGGTCGCCTTCACTCAGGCGCAAAACCTTGCGGATGTGGTTGACATCAGAGCCACGTACAACCACACGCTTTTCGTCGATCTGGTCTGCTGGAACGAAGAATCGATGCATGGCTCAATCAGCACACACGATCTTCGGCACATCGTGCAGGGTGGAAAGCACATGATCCGGTTTCAATCCAGGCGGCACCGGTTCGCGGTCTCGATTGACCCAGGCAGTTTGCATGCCCACAGCATGGGCCCCGGCAATGTCCGCCACCGGATTGTCACCGACGAACAGGATGCGTTGGGCGGGAAGCCCGAGCCGGTCACTGGCCAGTTGAAAAATGGTCGGGTGTGGTTTTCTGAAGGGGGCTTCCGACGAATAGATGGAAAATTCAAAGTAATCGCGAAGGCCCAGCATTTCCTGCTCACGGTCCTTCATGTACCCGGGGTTGGTTGTGTTGGATACAACGCCCATGCGAATGCCCCGTTGCTTCAAGCCATCCAGCACTGCGACCGTTTCCGGGTACACCTTGCGCCGGGAGTAGATGTCTTCATAGTAAAGGGTCATCAGTTCCCGCATGGTGGTGCCGTTCAGCGTAATGCCGTGGCGAAAGAACAGGGATTGCAGTGCGATCTCGAAGCGCGCTTCGAGTCCACACTCACGCGAAACCGCGATCATGCTGTAAAAGATTTCGTGACAACTCCGGTACGCCTTCTCGAAATCCGGCAGGACCACTCCCTTTTCCCCGAGGTGATCAAACACTTTTTTGAGAGGCGCGCGATCGTCTTCATCGACCAGATCGACCAGTGTGTATGCCCAGTCGAACAATACCGCATCGAAGGATTGCTTCATTGATTTGACGGTTCAAGGGGGATTTGTGTTCGGCCGTTGGGACAGTACCGGCATTTTCATTGTGAAATAAATTTTGGTTCGCCCCGCTGTACAGTGGTTTACTATAGCATATGCTTTCATGATACAATTCAGTTCTCACTCAATCCAAAACGTCTCCACGTGTAAGGTATCTCCATGATTTCCGAAACGGCGAACGTCAAGCACCTGCCTACCGAACGTGTGTCCTCTTCCCAGATGATCCAGGAAGCGGAAGCTTTGGGCAGTGCCCGCGCGAAGGTGATCCCGGTGCACGAAATCACCCTGGGCCACTGGGTGCGCCTGCGGTGTCAGTTCGGCTGCTCCTTTTTCAACCAGCGCCATACCTGCCCCACCTTCACCCCCACGAGTGACGAAATGGGGGATATACTTTTGAGTTACAGGCGGGCGATGATGGTGGAAGCATCGAACTCGGCGGACGTCCACGCGCTGGTTCTCTGTCTGGAATCCCGCCTGCGGGAGAAGGGGTTTTTCAAGGCATTTGGTATGGGCGCGCTGCCCTGTGATTTGTGCGAGGTGTGCACTATCGAGTCGAATTGCAAGTACCCCGACCGGGCCCGCCCCACCCTGCAGGCCTGCGGCATCGACGTTTCCCAAACTTTGTTGAATATCGGCTGGGATTTTGCGGTAAAATTTCAACCCTGTACAGAAGGCCACACCATAGGAATGGTGCTTCTGGACTGAGTTCCCGAAATCTTCCAGGAATGTTCTGATCCCATGAGCTATCGGTACGCCGTGCTCGGTGCCGGACGCCAGGGCATCGCCGCCGCGTATGACTTGGCCCGGTTTGGCGATGCGGCAGGCATCACCCTTTACGACACCAATTCCCTCTCTGCCCGTCAGGGCGCCGAACGTGTCAACACCTTGCTCAATTCCCGATGCGTTCACGCAGCCACTCTGAATGTCACCGACCGGAAGGCCCTGTCCGGGGCTTTAAAAGGCACCGATGCCACGGTGAGCGCGGTGCCGTTTCAATACAATCCCGGCATCACCGAATCGGCTATTGAAGCCGGGTCCAGTCTGGTGGACATGGGCGGAAACACCGAGATCGTGAGGAAGCAGCTGGCGATGGGCGACCGTGCCGAGGCGCAGGGCGTTTCCATCATTCCCGACTGCGGCATGGCGCCGGGACTCAATATCAACATGGGTGTGCGCGCCATGGAACTGGTGGAGGAACCGGAAGAACTGCACATCTGGGATGGCGGCCTCCCGCTGAACCCGCAGCCGCCATACAACTACACACTTTTATTCCACATCAACGGCCTGACCAACGAGTACGACGGGCATGCTCACTTTCTGCGTAACGGGCAGGTGACGGAAGTGCCCTGCCTGACCGAACTGGAGTTGATCGAGTTCGAACCGCTCGGCACGCTGGAAGCTGCGGTCACGGCCGGGGGATTGAGCACCATGCCGTGGACGTTTGAAGGCAAATTGCGCCGGCTGGAAAACAGAACGCTCCGTTACCTGGGGCATTGGGAACATTTCCGCACGTTTCAGGAACTGGGCCTGTTCAGCGAGGAACCCGTCTCCGTAAATGCCCGGCGCATTTCACCGCGCGATCTCTACCACAAGTTACTGGAAAAGAAAATCCAGGCCGAGGATGTGCAGGACATCTGCCTGATCCGCGTCCAGTGCACAGGCACATCCAACAACAAGATGGCGTCCTGCACACTGGACCTGGTGGAAACAGCCGACCTGGAAACCGGGTTCACCGCCATGGAAAAACTGACGGGCTGGCACGCCTCCCTCATTGCCATTCTGGCAGCCCAGGGCCAACTGCCCCGCGGTGCGGTGCCTGTGGATTCGGCGCTCTCGGGAGAAGCCTTTGACCGGGAAATTGAAAAAAGGGGTTGGGAACTGCGTAAAACCGTAACACCGTGAATCCGGTTTGACCGGAAAGAAATCGATACTGACTCGATTGAGTTCCTGTCAGTTGATAGAACCTAGATTATCGATAGAAAAGGTGTTCGAGCTGCTCACATGCTGGGCGGTTGCGGAAAAACTGGTTTCATCACCGGATCCATTCACACTGACGTCGGGGGGATCGATGAACCCGTATGCAGGATTCGCCGCCACGGAGGGGTCACAGGTATTGGTCCCTCCCTGATCATCCCAATAAACCCGGCAGGAAATGAAAAGGTGCCGCAAGGTGGACTTGGAATCCGAGTCATACGCCCGTTCCTTGTATTGAGTGAACTGAGGAATCGCTATAGCGGCCAGGACCGCTACGATGGCAATGGTGATCAAAACCTCGATCAAGGTAAAGCCGTGTTGGCTGAAAACCTGTTTTCGGCAAGAACGCATGAAGCCCCGGAAATCATTATTCTTATATCCAGAGTAAGGCCCAGCCAACCGGATGCAAACAATTTCTGCATCAAAATCCGGGGTTGAACGAACAAGCTAATAGCTTATCCGATAATTTTTAAAAAAGTACCAAGGGGAGGGAGGAGCCAATTTTTGATGGCAATGTACCTTTTTTTCGGAAGGACAGGCCCAGCAAGAAATACAATGGAGCCGGGGTACATTTTAAAAGGATAAAAAGAGCCTTGTTCCGGGGTTTCGGCCTTCAACTAATGCTGCCATTACTGTCTATGTTGTAGGTATTGGTGCTGTCGTTATGCTGGGCGGTTCCGGCAAAGGTGGTTTCAGTTCCGGAAGCGGACAAGGTGATGTCGCTCGGATTCACAAACCCGTATTCAGGGCCGGCCGCGACGGTGGGATCGCAGGAATTGGATCCTCCATTGTCATCCCAGTACACCCGGCAGGATAAAAAAAGGTTCCGCAAAGTGGCCTTGGAATCGGAGTCGTACGCCCGTTCCTTGTATTGGGCAAATTGGGGAATGGCGATGGCTGCCAATATGGAAATGATGGCGATTACGATCAACAATTCGATCAGTGTGAAGCCGCGCTCGGAGAAATGGGCATTTTTATGCAATTTCATGGTGCTCTCGTGTTATTTTTATACATCCAGAATAATCGCGGTTCTCGAAATTGCAACTGAATTCTGGATCAACAGCCTGTTTAAATGTTCTCCTGATATAGCTTTTTCTATATTTTGAGAATATGGGAATTGCAGGAGGCGGGAAATTTAAGTCTGTAACGGGACCTATTTGCACTTTTTGGAGGCTGGGGAGTGTGCCCGGCTCTCCACCAGGAAAAACTTGAACGGCCCGAGTAACCGGGAGACAGGAATTTTTCTTCAGCCGGGCTTTCTCTTTACGACCTGCCGGAGTTCCTGCAATTCGTTCCCGCTGATTCCGAGAAAGTAGAGGATCAGTTCCAGGTTTGAGGTGCTGATAATGGCCTGTGCGTGCTTCTGCACGATGGGTTTGGCGTTGAATGCAATGCCCAGCCCTGCGCGGGCGAGCATGTGTATGTCGTTGGCGCCGTCTCCCACGGCCACGCATTGCTGGACCAGCAGGCCTTCTTTTTCCGCCACCGATTCCAGGATGCGTTCCTTGGCGCGGGCATCGACGATGTCACCCTCCAGTTCTCCTGTCACCCTACCGTCCTTGATTTGAAGCTGGTTGGCGAATCCGTAATCAAGGCCGTATTTCGTTTTCAGCTTGTCGATAAAAAACTGAAATCCGCCGCTGACGATTGCCACCTTGTAACCAAGGTGCTTGACGATGCGAACGAGGTCCTCCGCTCCAGGCGTCAGCGGGATGCGCTCGAACAATTCCTCGAGCTTTTCCACCGGCAGGCCTTTCAGCAACTGCACCCGTTCGCGCAGCGCCTCCGTAAAATCGAGTTCGCCGCTCATCGCCTTGTGGGTGATGGCCGCCAGTTGGTCCCCCACCCCCGCCAGCTTGCCCAACTCGTCGATCACCTCGCATTGCAGGAAGGTCATGTCCGCGTCGAATACGATCAGCCGCTTGTTGCGGCGGAACAGGGTGTCTTCCTGCACAGCGATGTCCACGTCGAAGTTTTCCTTGAACTTGAGGAGCGCGTTGAGCACGTCCACGTTGGTGAGCAGTTGTTTGCCACCCACCACAATTTCGAGCACGTGGTAATCGCCGTAATCCAGCTGTTCGATGCGCGGGATGTTGATGTCGAGTTCGGCGATGGTGCGGGTCAGCTCGAGAAAGGCGATGGTGCCGATGCGCCGCCCGAGAACGGTGATCACCAGCCGGTGACAATACGGCGCTTCCGGACGGTAACCCGGCCGCCACGGATAGACATTGATCTTGAGGCCGGAGCGTTTGCTGTAAGCCGCAAATTTCTCTTCCAGCTGCAAAAGGATCTCACTGTCACTGCTTTCAAGCAGGAGAGAAAGGTTCAGCAGTCCGCTGAACACGAACTGCTTGATGTCCACCACCAGCGCTTCGCACTCCACGACGGACTCCAGCGCTTTCGAAAGGATCCCGGGACGGTCCTCTCCAGCAATATGGACGTGTACCTGATACCTGTGTGGGAGTTCCAGCATAGACTCAGAACTGCGGATTGTACCGCCAGCCTTCACGTTTTTTGCAGGTCCAGCCGGAATTGATTTGGAAGGTCGAAAGATTGTCCAGCGTCTGCGACTCGAACAGCGCCACCACGCCTTTGCCTTCGATGGAGTTGTCCTTCAAATGCAGCCTTTTGAGCAGAGGCAGGCATTTCGATTCAGCAAGGTACTGGAGCCCCCGGTCGGTCACGCCGTTTTTATTGAGGTTGAGGTACTGAACATTGGAGAGAAGGCTGCATTCCGCAAGCTCGCGCACGCCATCGTCGCCCAGTTCGTTGTCGTCGAGGTCCAGCCAGTTGACCTCCTTCATGCGCTCCGACTGCCACAACAGGCGCGCCTCTTCCGCCGACAGGCCAAGTCCGCTGAACATGGCCTGGTTGCCGCGCAGGCGGCCTTCGAAAATGTCCTCTACCGTGTTGAATTTCGTTCGCGATGTCATCCTGCTAAAAAACCTTTCCGTGATTCGGATAAACCCATCTGATATATCAAGTTTCGTCCCGTTTGTCATCCGGGAGATACTTTTTTCCCCGCAATTCAGTGGGCAGGTATTGTTGATCGACCTTGCCATCCGGATAATCGTGGGGGTACTTGTAGTTCACCCCATACCCGTATTTTTTGGTCGTCCCGGTAGTGGGCATCCTTCAGGTGATCCGGCACCGGGTAGGAAAGACCCTTGTTTTCGATATCACTGAGCGCGCTGTCGATGGCCGTGATAGCGGAGTTGTCCTTGGGGGCCCGCGCCACGTAAATGACCGCCTGTGCCAGGGGAATCCGCGCTTCCGGCAGGCCGATGCGTTCCACCGCATCGGCGGCGGCATTGGCCACGACCAGCGCCATCGGGTCGGCATTTCCCACGTCCTCAGCGGCGGTCACCACCAGACGCCGGGCGATGAACTTCGGGTCCTCGCCTCCGGCGATCATTTTGGCCAGCCAGTATATCGCCGCGTCGGGGTCCGATCCACGTAAACTTTTCTGAAATGCGGAGGCGTGATCGAAATGCTCGGTGCCGTCTTTGTCGTAAAGCACGGCACAGCGCTGGATGATGCTCTCGATCATCTCCCGGTCCACCGGCGTCGCTGCTTCCGGGTCTTTCTGCAGGTGATAGCTGACGGCGGAATCGAGCACATTCAGCGCCCGTCGGGCGTCACCGTTGGAGTGGCTGACGATCAGGTGCAGGGCCTCGTCGTCGAAAGCGACCGGGTAACGTCCCAATCCGTGGTCACGGTCCTTCATTGCCCTCTCCAGGATGCCGCGCACGTCGTCCGCACTCAGGTAACCCAGCCGGAAAACCTGGCATCGGGAGCGGAGCGCCGGGATCACCTCGAACGACGGGTTTTCCGTGGTCGAGCCGATCATGCGGATGGTGCCGTTCTCGACGTAGGGCAGAACCGCGTCCTGCTGGGCCTTGTTGAACCGGTGAATCTCGTCAATGAACAGAACCGTCCTGCGTTTTTGACTTTTCCACAATTTCTGCGCGGTCTCGATGATGTCGCGGATGTCCTTCACTCCGGCGTTGACGGCGCTGATCTCGAAGAACTGGCTCTGAGTGACTCGAGCCACGATGCGGGCGATGGTGGTCTTGCCGCAACCCGGCGGTCCCCACAGGATAAACGACAGCCCCGTGTCCTTTTCGATGAGGCGGCGCAGGGGACTGCTCTCCCCCACCAGGTGCTCGTGGCCGAACAATTCCTGCCAGTCCGCCGGGCGCATCCGGTCCGCCAACGGCGCCTGCGGCAGGCGGTTGTTTTCGTTTTCCAGTTCAGGAAACAGTTCCATTCAACACCTTGTAAGGCGCCCCTTAAATATCCATGGTGCGCAGGGCGCGGATGCCCCGTTTCATAGGAATCCACGTGACCAGTACCGTGAGCGCCACGATCGTACCGTAAAATACCGGGACCTCGATGCCGCCCACAAACTTGAACAAAAACTTTTCGTTGAAGTGAACGTACATCGGACGGGCGCTCAAAACCAGAACCAGCATGACGTAGGCCAGGCTGGAAATCATGAACAGGATCCCGCCGGTGCCCGTGGAGATCTCCGACATGTTTTCGTGATCGAACCGGGGATACATCGCCCCCATGCCGACGCCCATTCCAACCAGCCCGGTGGTGATTAAAAGAACGCCAACAACAGACACCTTCATCACGTAGGCATCCACCTGCAAAATATAATTGGAAGCCACGGTCAATATTTCCGCCACCAGCAGCAGCGGAGGCCAGTACATCCAGAACTTGGCTACCAGGAAACTGCGCATGTCCACCGGCGCGGTGTAGAGCGTCCACATTTTCTTTCCTTCGATACTGATCGACGAAAAAACAAAACGTGCGATCAGGGCGGAAAGCACGAATCCGATCAACCCGATATTGAGCACCGACACCACGTTCTTGAGAACCAGGTTATCGAGCGGAAGGTTCATGATATTGAAGATGTACACGAACACCAGAACCAGCAAAATGAATATTTGTGACCAGTGTGCCGGATCGCGGGCGAACACTTTGAGATCCTTCGAAATCAGCGCCTGCTTCATCGGTTCGATGGGCAAATATGAAAGAAGCGGCTTCCGGCGGCCGTTGTTTTTGTTTTTGGTGCGTGGGGTGTTTTTCACCTCCTGGTAACTACGCCATCCGGGAAAATAAATCTGGCGGCTGATCCACGCGAACAGGATCAGCCCCACCCCCGCGGCGGCATACAGAAAACCCAAACGCCCAAAACTGATTTCAAAATTGGCTTCGGTCCATGCCGTCAGTCCCCGCGTGATCCAGCTGGAAGGCAGATACGGAAACTCCGGTACGCGCAGGCTCTCAACAAAATCAATGATCACTTCATCCGACACTTTCTTGTCGAAAAATTTCTCCGGGGACAAAAACCGGAGAAACGCCACCAGTCCGGCGACGAAAAACAGGCCAAGAAAAGACAGGATCTGATGCGCCTTGTCGGTGGGGAAGAACCGCATCAACACCATGATGCCCAGCACACCCAGCGCGCAGGGCAACACCACAAACGGCAGGAACGATGCCAGCAAATAAATGTAATAGGACGCGGTGACCTTGAAGTAAAATCCGTAGGCGATGAACATGGGGAGTGAAAACACCAGCACCACCCACGATGCGTTGATAAGGGTTTGCACGAATCGCACGTGTATGATCGCATCCGGCACCATGGGAAGGGAATGCAGGAACTCCAGATCGGAAGAAACGTAATAAATAGCCAACGCAGCGATGATGGTCGAGAACAACAGCATGGCGAACAAGGTGAGGAAAACCACGTTCAGTAACTGAACGATCAGTTCCTCCCCGACGCGCAAGGGCAGTCCATCGAGGTAAGCCACCATACGGTAGAAGAAAATGTAGTCGGCAATGAGAAACAGCGTGCCCAGGGTACCGATCAGCAGCCAGCGTGTAACCTTGTCCCTGTTGGGCCGGCCAAAATGATTTTTCATGAACTTCAACCGCACCGCCGACAAACTTCGCATGTTCACCCACCACGGTTGAATCGTTTCCATTTTCTTACCTTTCCGTTTTGGGTGTGTGGGCTCGCACCCATTCGACACAGACGTAGTCCATCCACCGACGGTTCCCAAAGGGAGTGCATTTACGCGCGATGTATCCCATGTGGCCGCCCGCCTTCGGATTCACAAATCGTACATGCGTTGCGGATTCAATGCCTTCGAATACCGAGGGCGGAATGAACGGATCGTCCTGCGAACACAGAATGGTGGTGGGGATGCGGATTTGGCCAAGAAACTGACGCGAACTGCACGTGTCGTAATAGTCCTCCACCGTAGCGTATCCTGCCGCGGGAGCGGTATAAAGTTCATCAAATTCCCAGATGGACCGCGCCCGTTTCGCAGGGGCGAAGGCATTGGGAAAACATTCACGCAACGCATCCAACTGGTTGTACATGAGCCCCAGATAGTAACGGTTGAACGTGCGGGCGAAAGGTCCGTGACTGATGGCGCGGCTGGCCGCTTTCAGGTCGACGGGAGGATTCACCGCGAAAGTGGCGTGCAATTGCGGAATGGGTTCGCGCCCTTCCCCCAGGAATTTCAGCAGGATATTTCCGCTCAGGGAAAACCCGATCGCGAGCAGGGGCGAATCCGGGTAACGGTCTGCAATGAACTGCAGGACTGCTTCCAGATCGCCGCTGGAGCCGCCATTGAACAGACGGTCGCACAAGCCCATGCCGGGCCCGCTCCCCCGGTGGTTCATCATGAACACACCGTACCCCTCCTGCCCCAGCTTGCTTGCAATCCGCCGGATGTAAGCCGACTCACTGCACCCTCCCATCCCGTGCATCAACAATACAAGTGGGCGACCCGGAGCCTGTGGTTTCAGTTCCAGAAGCGCCAGCACGGCGTTTTTCTCCAGCCGGATTTTGTGGATCGTTCGGGGAGCAATGCGCGTATCGCCGGTCCATTGCGAACTTGTAATGGTTTGAGCCACGGGTCCGGGAACCAGAACATGAGGTTTGAACGGCATCCAGAACGGATCGATTGCAGCGTCGCCTCCGTTCTGACCAGGAGTCGGGATTTGCTTCACGGGTGTACTTTCTCTAAATAAAAGGGAGTTCAATGGGGTTCCCCATTTAAACTGATTCGTGGTTTAGGGTATTATACCGTTACCGGATACCTGCTTGGCAAGCCCATTGGCCGCTGTTTGGTTTGGATTGGCGGGCGGTACCGGAAGACCCATAACTTTTATTTGGTTGGCCTGTTTTTATGTTCCGTTTGAAAGTTTCCATTCTTGTTTTGGCGTTCAGCCTGGCTCTGCCCGCAGGCAGTTTTGCCGGTGACTTCGATTCCACCCCTCACCTGAAAAGGGCTCAGGAAATGAGTCTGCTTGGAAAATGGCCGGAGGCGGTGGAGGCATTCCAAAAAGCACTGGAGGAGCAACCGGACAACAACTGGATTCAGGCCAATCTGGGTGTGGCTTTAAGCCGCGCGGAACGCAACATGGAAGCCCTGCTGGCTTTTGAAAAAGCCCTGCAAATGGGATACGACAATGCGGAATTCCGTTACCTTCGTGGATTGACGTTTGCCAAGGTCAATCTGCTGGCCGATGCCGCGAAAGAAATCGAACTGGCGCTCGAGATGGATTCCCAACTCAAGTTTGCAGATTACGACCTTGGCCTCATCTACGAACACATGGGCGCCCATGACAAGGCGCTGGCCCAGGTCACCAAACTCTACCGCCGTAACAACACGCTGGCACGAAAACTTTACTTCCAGTTGACGCCGGAATACAAAATCGCGGCGGTGGATGACGGGGGCTCGTTGAAGGGGAAGGTTCGCATGAGGGGCTCCATTCCCAAACCGCGGGTGTTCCACCTGATCAACATCCCCAACATAAAATACTGTTCCCGCATTTCAGACGGCCAGGGTCACCGCATCCTTCACGATTTCGTGGTGAACGACACAGGGGCGTTGAGTGATACGGTCATCGCGATCCTCAATGTGGAAAAGGGAAAACCGTTTCCCCGCAAGATGACCAACGTCACCATCAGTCGTTGCCAGGCGGACCAATATGTAATCGGATTCAAAAACGGGGAGGACCTTCTGCTTGAAAACACTGACCCCATCAAGCATGAGATGGCGCTCTATGAGGTCAATGGTGTGTACAAGTACCAGGTGTCGAACAAAAACACCATGCCCCACTCCTCGCAGGTGCGCTCGCTGTTCATGAAACCGGGGTCACCGGAGTTGATCTTGAAATGCAACCTGCACCCCTTCATTCAGACGCGGGGCCTTATGGTTGCCAATCCCTACTATGCGGTGACGGATGCAGAAGGCAACTTTGAAATCCACGATATCCCTCCCGGAACCTACGAAGTGATGGCGTGGCATCCATTCATCCCGACCCAGACCGGAACCATCACAATTGAAAAGGGGAAAACCGCAACACTGAATTTCACGTTCGAGGGAAAGGAAGAACGCCGCAAGCTCTACCAGAACGATACCAAGGGTTACCGCTTCAACACCGTATTTGAGAATGAGGAGGGATTTTACGGGGGCAAACGGGAAATGGACCCGGTCGAGGTTCTTCAGCAATTCAACAACACCGACCGCTACATCGACGTGGGGGACTCTCCTACTGAAGAGTGAGGATCATGGTTTGGAGAGAATCCCGCATGCGGGCCAGACGCGCCGCCTCCTCTGCCGCACCGCGCCTTTCAAACTCACCTAAAAACACCCGGTACCAGACCCCTTTGCCAGGCAAATCCACCGGTGTGTAAAACGCAGGGTAGCCTTTTTTCTGCAGCTTCTCTTTCAACACCCGGGCACGCTCCACTTCCCGGAATGAACTGACCTGAACCTGGAAACGGGCATCACCGGATGAGCTGACAGTGGATTCATTCGCAACCGGCTTCTCAATGGAAGATTCGCCAGACCCGGTTTGGCTTGGCATGGTTTTTCCCGAATCATCGACCAGCGCTTCGAGTTCCCTGATTTTCTTTTCCAGACTTGTCTCCGTTTTTTTCTGCACCACCTGCACCGGCTCCGATTCGGGTAAGGCTATTACCGGCTCCTCCGGCCCCACAACCGGTTCGCCGGCTTCCGCTTCAGACTCATCGACCGGCGATTCCTGTTCGTAGCCTTCCATCTGGATAATGTTTCCATCCAGGTCGATAAACCGGTTCTGGCTGACGTCCGTGAGCGTGTCGAAAAACGTGAAGTCGTTTTTGACCTCGGGAGCAGGAACCACATCCTGCAATTTATTTTTAAGGTTATCGGGTTTGATGGCCCGTACCTTCTTCACTGCTTCAGAAGGATTCTCGCTTTCCAGGGAGGGAGCAAAAATATCACTGCGCCAGGCATAACCGGTACCGGCACCGATGGCGATAAAAAACAGGATCAGGATGAAGCGGGTTTTCAGGTTCATGACAGCCCCTCACATTGGCGGTCCACCGCGGGTTCCCCCTATAAGTCTTTGATTTTATGTGATTAAATGTGGACCAAGTATAACATGATTTTTTAAAATTTAAACAAATTTTATTAAAAACCATGGGTCCCTTATAGCTGAGGGTCGCGGTTTGCGAAGGGGAGCGGTACTGCCGGAACCGGGCTACATCTTCTCCGGGGCGGTGACGCCCATGAGGGTGAGCCCGCTGACGATGACGTTGCGCAGAACGTGGATCAGAAACAACCGAGCCCGGGTGAGCTCTGCGTTGTCGGTCACGATGCGGTGGTGGGCGTAATAATTGTGGAAAATCGCAACCAGTTCATGCAGGTAAAACGGGATGCGGTGCACTTCCTGTGCCACCGCGCTTTTTTCAATGACCTCGGGGTAAGCAAGTATTTTCTTGATGAGTGCGATCTCGGCGTTTTCCTTAAGGGATGACAACTCCCCTTCCGCCCAGTCCTCGGGGCGGAAACCCTGCTCTTCCGCGGTGCGGAACACGTTGCAGATACGTGCGTGCGCATACTGGATGTAATACACCGGGTTTTCAGGAGTTTCCTTTTTCGCCAGTTCGAGGTCGAAGTCGAGATGACTGTCCGAGCTGCGCATAAGGAAGAAAAAACGCGTTGCATCCACACCCACCTCCTTCACCACGTCCGCCAGGGTGACGAACTCGCCGGAGCGTGTGGACATCGATACCTTTTCGCCGCCGCGCCGCAGGGTGACGAACTGCACGAGAAGAACCTTGAAAACGCTCTCATCGAAACCCATCATTTTGAGCACCGACTGCATGCGTGGCACGTAACCGTGGTGATCGGCCCCCCACAGATCCAAAATCATGTCGAAGCCACGGTCGATCTTGTTTTTATGGTAGGCGATGTCAGCGCAGAAATAGGTCCTCTCACCATCGTTTTTGATGATGACGCGGTCGGAATCGTCGTCGAACTCCCCCGTCTTGAGCCACGTCGCTCCATCCTTTTCATAGATGTAACCTTTTTCCTTCAGCCACTCGAGCGACTGGTCCACGGACTTATCCTCGTGCAGGATCTGCTCGCTGAACCAGCGGTCGTACTCGACCCGGAACTCTTTCAGGTCCTCTTTGATGCCCTCGAGAATGGAACCGGTAGCATAAAGGCGGAAAAAAGTCAGGGCATCTTCGTCCTTTTTCTCAAGATGGGTTTTGCCGTCACGGTCGATGATCTCTTTTGCGATGTCTTTAATGTAATCACCCTGATAGCCCTCTTCCGGAAACTCGATATCCTCCCCCAGCAGTTGCCGGTAGCGGATCCATGTAGAGCGGCCGAGCGTGTTCATCTGGTTGCCAACGTCGTTTATGTAGTATTCGGTGGACACATCGAATCCGGCCATCTTCAGGATGCAGGACAACGCATGGCCGACCGCGGCACCGCGCCCGTGTCCCACATGCAGCGGACCAGTCGGGTTGGCGCTCACGAACTCAACCAGCACTTTTTTGTTTTCACCTACGTAACAACGGCCAAACTCCTTGCCCTTGCCTGCAGCTTCCTTCAATTGATCGCGGAAAAAACCCTGCGTCATCTTCAGGTTGATGAACCCCGGGCCCGCAACGTTTGCCGATTCCACCTGCCCACCATCGGTGCTGATTTCTTCGCAGATTTTCTGGGCAATCTCGCGCGGATTTTTCTTTTCCGGCTTGGCCAGTTGCATGGCAATGGTGGTAGCGAAGTCGCCCATCGATTCGTCCTTCGGCTCCTCGATAATGAGGTCCGGTACCGACTCCAAAGCGAGCCCGCCCTGTTCCTTGACCCGGTTGAGAGCCTGCACCACCAGGTATTTGACAATGTCTTTCATGCTTTCCGTTCTCATATTGAATACCATCGCACCGGGCAGCCAGGCGCGATTTCAGGTTTCCTGATTTTAAGGGTGAAAAAGGGGGGAATGGCGGGCCCTTTGATCATTTGCGGGACTCGTGGATCGCCTCTACTTTTTGCTCCATTTCTTTTTCCAGGCGTTCCTTTTCTGCCGCAAATTCCCGTTTGAGTTCTTCGGAGGCCGTATACAGTTCCTCGGGCCGTGTTCGCTCCGAAAGCCGGTCCAGTTGGTGCTGAAGCATCACTTCCTTGTCCGCAATCCGGGCCTTGTATTCCTTGCGGATAGCGTCAATTTCCTGTTTTTGCTTGTCGGTCAGCTTTTTCTTGTTTTTGAGCCCCGGAACCATTTTGTCGGATTTTTCAAGACTGAGTTCCCATGCGCTTTTGAGACCGGACATCGTCGCCTCCTGTTCGAGATGAAGAAATTATAAATAAAGCGTGAAATCAAAACAATTATAAATCGCCGGACAAGTTCCAGCCCGGCCCTTAGCAGTTGACTGCCTTTCATCTTCTGCTATCCTTTTTTATTATGGGGGTTAAAGCCGAACGGGCCGTTTTATTGCGACAACTGAAGGATTACCTGGTTTTTTTGAAGGATCAGGGCATGGACCACGTCCCCCTGCTGGAGGCACTGGAAACCACTTTTCGGGCCTCTACCGTGGCCGCCGTGAAAGCTTCCGCGCCACCCGCATCCGTGCTCGCGTCTTCCGTTCCAGTTCTTCAAACCCCCACTGCCGACAACACCATGATCCAGCCCGATGCCATGAGCCGCCTGACCGAAGTACGCAACGAGCTGGGCGAATGCACGCGTTGCAAACTTGCAGAAACACGGACCAACATCGTTTTCGGGTCCGGTAATCCGAACGCGAAACTGCTGTTCATCGGCGAGGGCCCGGGGGCGGACGAGGACGCGCAGGGCCTTCCGTTCGTAGGTCGGGCGGGAAAGAAGCTGACCGAGATAATTGAAAAAGGAATGAAGCTCGACCGCGAAAAAGACACCTATATCTGCAACATCGTCAAGTGCCGCCCTCCGGGCAACCGCGATCCGGAAATTGAGGAAATCAGTGCCTGCAAGCCGTTTCTGGTCGAACAGGTCCGGGCCATCCGACCCAAGGTGATCGTGGCGCTGGGAAAACCCGCCGCCTCCACCCTCCTGGGCCGGTCGGTGGCCATCACCAAGGAACGCGGCACCTGGCACGAATTCGACGGCATCAAGCTGATGCTCACGTTTCACCCAGCATACCTGCTCCGCTTTTACACGCTGGAAAACCGGCGGGCGGTGATGGAAGACATGCAGAAAGTTCTTGAGGTGCTGAACTCATGAGTCTCACGACCGCGGCGACCGCCCGCCTCCAGTCCAATATCGAAAACGTCATCATCGGTAAATCCGATGTCATCGAAAACACCATCATCACCCTGATCGCCGGGGGGCATCTGTTGATCGAAGACGTCCCCGGTGTCGGCAAAAGCTCGTTGGCCTTCGCGCTGGCGAAATCCCTGGGCCTCGAATTCCGCCGAATTCAGTTCACCAACGACATCCTGCCTTCGGACATCGTCGGCGTCTCCATCTACAACCAGAACGAAAACACCTTTGAGTTCAACCGCGGTCCCATTTTCGCCAACCTGGTGCTGGCGGACGAGATCAACCGCTCATCGCCGCGCACGCAAAGCGCCCTGCTTGAAGCCATGAACGAAAAGCAGGTGTCGGTGGACAACCGCACCTACGACCTCGAGGATCCGTTCATGGTGATCGCCACGCAGAATCCCATTGAAAGCCACGGAGCGCATCCGCTTCCGGAGTCGCAACTCGATCGCTTCATGATGTACCTGTCGATGGGGTATCCCGACCCCGAGGAAGAACGCAAACTGCTCGGTACACAGTCTCCATCACGCAACATCAAGGATGTGAAAGCCATCCTCTCGCGTGAGGATGTGTTGAATCTGCAAAAGCAGGCGGAGGCGGTGACCATGGAACCGGTACTCATCGACTACATCATGAACGTGGTGACGGCCACGCGCGAATCGAAGCACCTGTCGCTCGGCGTCAGCCCGCGCGGCGGCTTGATATTGCAACAGGCCGCCCGCGCCCGCGCCCTGGTGCACGGCCGTACTTACTGCATTCCCGATGACATCAAGCAACTCGCCATTCCCGTCCTGTGCCACCGCGTCATCCCGCAGAACCACCACGGCATGAACAAGCGCACGGCGGCGGACACCTCCGCGGTCATCATGGAAATCGTCGATAAAATGGAAATTCCGGTTTAAAATCAAACCATCATTTCTACCATCCGGCACCTTCTCCGGAAGGGTGATTCCATGAACCAGCCCAATGAGCACAAACCGGTTTTCACCATTTCCTTCTACAATCGGACGCTCCACCTGACCCGGGAGGGGGCGGCTTCATCTTCCTCGTATTCGGCGTGGGGCTGGGCGCCATCAACACCGGCAACAACCTGCTGTACCTGATCCTCGCCATGTGTTGCAGTTTCATTGTGG
>NZ_HG422173.1:2082399-2088390 GCF_000341545.2 Nitrospina gracilis 3/211 | reverse complement strand
GGAAGGCGAAGGGGTGATCAGCCAGAGTGGCGACGACCTTTACGCCCTGCGCGAGTTCCGCCCGGGGGACACCTTGAGCGCGGTGCACTGGAAATCCAGCGCCAAAACAGGAAACCTGCGCGTCAAGGAATTCGCACATGGCGGATTTCACAGTTTCACCCTATTTTTGCACATCCTGGATCCGGAAACTCAAAGAATGGTATCATCTCCCGTTTTGGAACAACGCGTTTCGGAAACCGCTTCCCTGGCATACCACCTGATGCGCCGCGGCGACGAGGTACGGCTCAAAACCCACGATTACGAATCGTCTTCCGGCAACTCCGAAGCGCACCTGGAATCGATTCTTACCTATCTTGCACTGGTGGGATTCAGCACACCCCACATTAAGGCAGCGGAAACCAATGCCTAAGAAAACCATCCAGGTTGGAATCATCGGTTCCGGCACCAACCAATACGCCAAACTGACATGGCCCATCGGGCGGTGGATTGCCGAACAGGGATTCAACCTCGTGACGGGCGGCGGGGGTGGTGTTATGGAATCCACGTCGCAGGCGTTCTGCCAGGTGTCGCACCGCAAGGGGAAAGTCATCGGCATCCTGCCTTCCGGGGTCGCCTGCGACCGAGCGGCAATGCGCAGTCACTACAAAACACCTCCGGGATACCCCAATGACTTCGTGGATATTCCCATCTACACTCACCTGCACATGTCGGGCATCCAGGGAAAGGGCGTGGCCAGCAGAAACCACATCATCGTGCTGACGTCGGACGTGGTGATCGGTTTCCCCGGCGGGCCCGGCACGCGGTCGGAAGTTCAACTGGCACTCGAATACAGAAAACCGATCGTGCTTCTCAACAAGGATCACATCTGGGAAGAATTCAAACGTACGGAAGCCCGGGTGGTGGACTCGCCCGACGATGTCATTGCCGCCGTACGCAGTCTGGAACCGGACTGGTTCGACTGACCCTCACCGTTTCAAAATCCGTTTGGAAAAATACTTTGCAGGGATGTCCACATTGAACTCGATGTGGTCGAACATGTAGGTGGTCTTGGTGTTGTCTTTCAACATATCGCGGAACACCATCTTGCGCGGGAAAAGACGACCGTCAATAGTGCGGTAGCCTTTGAAGTCGATCATCTTGAGCAGTTTTCCACTCTTGGCAAAACGCTGTTCACGCAAAACAATCTTGCGTTCCGGGTCGGTCCACACCTTGCGGAACTGATAGGTTTTTTCCGGATCCTTCGCAGTGAGGTCCAGCACCAGAGTTTTCACCCCTTCGAATTCCTCCACTTTCGCAATTTCGGGAATGTAAGCGTCGCTCAGCTTTTCATCCTCCAACATGTCTTCATACGACAGGTCGCTTCCCATCATCGACTGGCGCAGAAGGTGACCGGCAATGAGTATGATGCGGTCGGTCTGGGGTGTATACAGCCACAGCTTGCGGTCGATTTTGAGCATCTTGGTATCGCGCTCGCGCGGCGGCGACTTGTAATGGCTGAACGACTTGACGATGCCCTCCATCCATGTGTTCATCTCGAGCGTGCGAACCCGGCGGCCATTATCCACAATCAGCCGCCCCTCGACATACTTGGTTGCAGACCACAAGTTGGCATCGATGGCCTCGACCAGTTTCAGTGGATCGAGGTTCTTCCATTCCTCAGGAATACTGTTCTGCCCCGCAGCTGTGGATACCAATGCCAAAACCATCGCCCATCCCAACGCAGTATTTCTGATCCAGCGTTTCCAGTTCATCGTCACCCCACTTCCAGTTCGCGGAACAGGTTTGCCTCCGAGCGTTTGAAGATGGCGAGACTGGCGAACAGACTGCCCGCCACGCTCGCCGTCATGCCCGGCACAATGCCGCGCACGAACCCTTCGACGGTGACGCGGCCGCGCGCAATGTCATTGATCATCAATCCCGATTTGGCCATGGCGTCGCCCATATCCACCCCCACCTCCTGAAGAATAAAACACCACAAGACCGCCGACCACACATCCGGCAATTGATCCCAGCACCCCCACCGCAAATGCTTCCAGTGTGAGTGAGGCTACAAGATGCTTGTGGGTTTCCCCCATCGCCAGGCGCAGACCCATCTCGCCATAACGGTGAATGCCGTTCAGAAGGCCCGCGTTCCACAACACCAGCACCATGAGGAAGGTGAAAATGAGCACGATAACCCCACGGATGAGTTCGAACTTGCGGGCGATCTCTTCGATATTTCTCTGGTCGAGAATGGTGAGAGCGATGGGGAAATCGTCTTTCGCCCACTGCTTGGGTGGATTCTGCCGCAGGTCCGGTAGTTTTTCCTCGATGGCCTGCTTGATGTCCGCGTACTCATCGTACGGCACCGAAGCTGGCAGGAAGCCCAACCAGTCGGTCACCATGTTGTCCATGTAAAACGTGTGCTGCGCGTCAGCCAAATCAAAGAGTGCCATCTTCTTGTCCATGGCGGTGACACCGAATTGAATGAGCCCCGTCACCGTGTAGTTGTCGGTGGCGAGCCCGCCGTCGAAGGTCTGGCCCAGCAGGGTCACCATGGAACCGGGTTTCAGTCCAAGAGATTCAGCCAATTGATACCCCACCAGCATTTCATGGGGATTCTCGGGAACGCGCCCCTCCCTGACCGAGGCCTTCAAATCGAGCCGCTCCCGCTCGGAGGAAGCGGGGTTCAAAAGCTGAACCGCCATGCCGGTGACCGGCGTCTGGCTCACGGTGTTCCCTTCCTCGTCAGGCACATCCATCAACGCTCCCCAGCGGATGCGCGGGGTCCATTCGATGCGCGGGTCGCTGTTGGCCTCCAGCCATTCACCGGTTTCCTCTTGGTCGGCCAGCGCCCGGTCCAGAGGCACGAGGTGTTCTTCTTTATAGAACGGTTTGTTAACGAAACGCAGGTGGCCGGTGTCGAGTTTCGCCGACATGTCCAGCATACCCATAAAAATGCCATCCATGAACCCGAGCAGGCCCACCATCAACGCCACGCCGACGGTGACGATGAGAAATGGAAACAACGAACGGCTTTTGTCGCGCAGGATACCTTTAAAGGTAAACCGGATCACGTGATGGCCCTCCCGCGGAGCGCCTGTGTCGGGTCCAGCCGCACGATTTTCTTCACCGGCGCCCAGGCCACCGCGATGACAATTGCCACCGTGATGAGGGTGGAAGTGATCACTTCCCAGGCGTTGATGTCGAGAAAGATTTTTTCGCGAACCGGGAAGCCGGTCTCGCTCAGGTGCGATACGTCGAAACCGACCCCCTGGAACCATATGAAAAACGGAACGCCCAGGATCACCGCCGCCACCACGGCGAGAAACGCGGCGAAACTGCCCTCCAGGGTGAACAGCCGCACCACCCGCTGCGGCGTCATGCCCAATGCCAGGAGGGTGCCAATTTCTTTCTGCCGTTTGAACACGCTGAGAATCTGTGTATTGAACACACTGATGCCGGCAAGAGAGATGAGGATGAACCACAGAATGCGCGTGTTTCTCCGGTCATGACGAAGAAGCGTCATGAGATCGTGCATCAGCATTTCCACCGACTGGAACTCGAATCCGGCGATGGCCCCCATTGGATCCTTCACCGCCACCCAGGTGACCTCACCCGACCGGTCTGTGAGGGTACGCAGGTGATCCAGCCGCATCCACACCACTCCTTCATCGATGCGCGGGTTGATGAGCGGCACCACATCGACCACCTTCACATCCAGCGCGTCCACCGCGCCATGGCGGTCCCGCCACTTGAGCACCACCACATCACCCACCGCCAGATGCGATTTCTCCGCCATCTTGCTTCCGAGAATGACGGGGATAACCGAACCCACCTCCGGACTTTCACGCCTGAGAGGTTCCAGCGGCAGTTCCAGCAGGGTCTGCTCCATCTCCACGCCACGCAACTGCACCGGGAACAGGCGGCGGTTTGGGAACAACTGCCCCTGTTGCACCAGCACCTCGGCTTTTTCCGAGTGTGGCAGGCCCGCGAGCTGTTCCGGGACCGGCAGGGTCTGGTCCTCCCACTCCGTTGGTTCCAGGATGTCGAAACCGGGCACGCGGTAATGCCCTCCGGCGACATCGGTGCTGGCCATGTTGCGCAGGGCCTGCGTCTGGAAGCCATTGAGAAGCGACAGGGAAAAAACAACGGCGATGAGGATGAGCGCCGTCACCAGCACGTTCAGCCAGGCGCGCATGCCCTGCCGGATGAAATTCTTGAACGCCATGTCGTAGATCATGCCGCCTCTCCCCCTACCTTGCGCACCTCATCTGCTTTTACGTATCCGTCCTCGAGACGGATTTCGCGACGCACGTACTGGGTTACTTTTTCATCGTGAGTGCTGAACACGAATGCGGCACCGAGTTCACGGTTAAGCTTTTTCATCAACTCAAGAATGAGGTACGAGTTCTCCGCGTCGAGGTTGGCGGTGGGTTCGTCCGCCAGCACCACCGCCGGTTCCTTCACCAGCGCGCGGGCGATGGCGACGCGCTGGCACTGTCCTCCAGAAAGCGTCGCCGGTTTTTTGTTGATCTGCTCCGACAGGCCCACCCAGTCCACCAACTCACGTACTTTCCGGCGAACATCGTTTTCAGCTTTACCCATGAGGAGAAGCGGGAACAGGACATTTTCGTACACGTCGTAGACAGGAAGCAGGTTGTAAGACTGGAAGATGAAGCCGACATGGTCCCGGCGGAAGGCGGCCAACTCGTCGCGGGACATGGAACTGAGTGCTTTGCCCTGGAACCGCACCTCGCCGGAGGTGGGGCGGTCGAGGCCGCCAAGCAGGTTCAGGATGGTGGTTTTGCCGGAGCCGGACGGCCCCACGAATGACATGAAGGAACCGCTTTCGATTTCGAGGGAAATGCCGTGCAGAGCGGTGAAATCCTGTTCTCCCACCCGGTACACCTTGGTCACGTCCTGCATTGTGAACATGCACGCACTCCCATCGAAATGTTAATGAAACCACACCAGCGTGAGGCCTATGCGCGACTCGGTGCCATTGAATACCGGCGTCTGGCGGAACAGGCGGCCGGTGCGGTTGTCGCCCTCCACACTGCCGCCAATCAACGCGGTGAGGTACAGATAGACCTGACCGAACACGTTGTGCTCGATCTGGGGCGCGATCTGGAAACTGCGGTCGCGCATATCAAAAAAAGCAAAGAAGCGCCAGACAGTGGCGATGCCAACGGGCTGGTCGATGAGCAGTCCCAACTCATGCAGGGTGCGCTCGCCCTTGACGTCTTCAATGGTGAAACCCGGCTCCTGCGTGCGGAAAAAGTATTCCAGCAGGACGTGCAGTCCCTGCCCGAAATCAAAGGTGTAATCCACGCCCACAACGCTGTCGAAGCGGAGCGGTTTGCCCGGCTTGTCCTGCTCGATATCCACCCGCCCCTCGTTCCAGAAGCCGATGACCTGCGTTCCTTTGAAGTGGTAGCCGAACTGGAACAGTTCCAGATCGTGACTGGGCAGGAACTCCAGATCGGTGACAGGCTTGTACTGGAACAGCAAGCCCGTCTCCAGAATACCAATCTGGCGCTCGCCGCGCAGTCCCCAAATGATGCGTTCGTTGAAGCGTGCGGGGATGGCCCATCCTTCCACTTTGGAGGTGGGGCCGGTGAAGTAAGTGGCGCGGAGGCCGTCCACCCCGGTGGTCTGTGGAATGACGCCGGATATAAGGCGGTCGTCGAACACCCCGAGGGGGCGGAACAACTGACCCGGACCGAACAGGATGGCCTGACGTCCCCCACGCAGACGGAACTGGTCTTTCTCAAAACGGAGCCAGCCGCGGAATACGTCCAGGTCCCATTCGTCCACCAGGCCCACTTGCTCGATGGCTCCGCCGCGATATTCGGATTGGAAGGTGAATTCGAAGTCGAGGAGCGAGGTGTCGTCACTCCAGAAATCTCCCACGAGGCCATTTCTCAGCTGAACCTGGTGGTTGAAGTCGTTTGAGAGAGGGGGCGCGTCCCACAGGTACTCCGAGGCAGCCAGAAATCGCCCCTCATA
>NZ_HG422173.1:2038441-2082299 GCF_000341545.2 Nitrospina gracilis 3/211 | reverse complement strand
GACGGTGTGGTTGGGGTCCAGCAAATAGGGAAAATCCACCTTATTCGGGAATTGGGAAAGGTAATCGACTACCTTGTCTTTAGAATCGCCACTGGTGTTGATACCGATGATTGCAACCTTATCGCCGAGTTCTTTGCGGACTTTTTCAAATTCCATCGCCTGGTTCATACAGGGAACACAAATGTGGAACATGCCGACCAGGACCACCTTGCCCTTGAAGTCGCTCAGCGAGACCTGCTGGCCGTCCACAGAGGTCAGGGAAAAACCCGGGGCCGGGTCTCCCGCTTTTGGAACAGCCGCCCAGGCAGTCTGCCAGATCAACAACAACGCTGTGACGAAAATGGCGCATTTTTTCATGGTGTCCTCATTCCTTCCTTAACGCTACGGTTGAGAGCCCGGATTTGCACTTTAAATGGGCACCTTTTTCATCATTTTAAAATACGGGGAATGCGAATTAAAGACAAAAGGTGTACATCAATCATTAAGCGAATTTCATCTCCGGTTAAGCATCGTTTAATGCAACCGGTTTAGACTTAAAGAGTGGGATGCGCCGCGCGAACCTGACAAAAGCGGCTGAAAATCCGGCCTTGTGGCCCATCAAGTCCCCCCTTGCACTTGTTTGGGGATTGAGATATGATTCGTTAGTAATACTCCTTTGTAGGACTTAAGTCGATATGTTTAAAGGTTTTTTTCTTACACTCAGCCTGTTTGCGTTGGTCGGAACCGCGTCCGCGGCCGAGCTCAAAGGGACCGTCACATTCAGCGGAACGCCGCCCCCTGCGACCATCCATAAAACCGGAAGATACAGCAAGGCTTGTGGACCGGAGTTTGCCGGTCAGACGCTACTTCTTAAAGGAAAAAACGTACAGAACGCCGTGGTCTGGCTGACCGAGAAAAAAGGCCATGCCCTCAAAGATAAAGACGCCTCGGGCGAATTCGTGCTGGATCAGACGAAGTGCCGCTATGCACCACACGTGGTGGCCATGCCGCGGGGCGGCGAGTTGACGATCCTTTCCAGTGATCCGATCAACCACAACATTCATACCTATTCCTTCGACAACGATCCGATCAACCTGATGTTCATTCCGGGACAGGAACACGTCCAGGAATTTGAAGAGGCGGAGATCGTGAAAGTCGAGTGCGACCTGCATTCCTGGATGCAGGCCTGGATTGTGGTGACCCCGAATCCTTATTATTCCACCACCTTGGAGTCCGGCGCGTTCACCATCCCAGATGTGCCTGCGGGAAATTACACCTTGAATGTCTGGCACGAAGTTCTGGGAACGCAGAGTCTGGAAGTTGAAGTTTCCGGCGCCAATCAGGAAATTCATTTCGATTTCCCCGAGTTGGCCGAACAGGTATCACTGAACCAATAACCTTAAGTTTTCCTGAGTCGTTACCATGTTTGAAAATTGGATTAAACATTTTTCCGTAAAAATGAGTTGCGCGTTCACCGCCCTGCTTGTCCTCATGCTGGGATTGGCCCCTTCCTCTTGGGCATACCAGGAAATTGAAGTGACCAACGGCGGCTCGATTTCCGGAAGAGCCATTCTGGATGGCCCCATGCCCCAGCCCCGCGTGTATCACCTGGTGCTGTTCCCCAATCTCGACATCTGCGCCGAGGTGGAAACCGATGACGAAATGAACCGCGTTCTCTACGACTTCATCGTGGACGAAAACCGCGGTATGCGCGATGTGGTCGTCACGCTGGAGCACGTGGATGCGGGCAAACCGTTCAGGCCCAAACCCATCAACATCCTGTCCGAGAACTGCAAATTTTATCCGGACGTGAACGTGATCCGGCAAGGAGAGACCTTTTTCGTAGACAACCAGGATGCGGTGATGCACAACAGCCAGGTTTACCAGAAGGAACGCGGCAAGATTATTCTGAATATCCCCATCCCCGCAGAGGAAATCTCAGAAGGCAAGGTGCATTTCCAGAAGCACTATAAAATCTTTCAGATGATCTGCGGCATGCACGAGTTCATGCAGACCTGGGGCTACCGTGTACAGAATCCCTACTTCTTCAAAACCGGCGCCGATGGTACTTTCAAAATCGAAAACATCCCCCCCGGGGAATACACCGTCAACGCCTGGCATTACCTGATGAAGGTGCGGACCCAAAAAATCAAGATCGGGCCGAATGAGGACGTGAAGATCGATTTCCATTTCGATGGAGACGAAATCGAGCGGCCTTTTTACGAAACGATCAAGTCCGGACGCATCAAGAAAGACGCCCGGTTGCCGGGAACCATTCATTGATGCCTTGAGGAATCAATCCGGAACCATACTTTCCGCTGGATAACCCGTTGATTTCATCCGTTATCGATAAACTTCAACGGACGTATCGACCCGGGCTGGGGGGGCTCGCCTTGCTTGTGAGCCTGCTCGTCAGCCCGGTTTCTGCGTTCACCAACCCAACGAGTGCCGACCTGCCGAAAACCATCACTGTCGGCTCCACCACCTATTCCCTGCCCAACCTGGACAACCCGCTTCGCGCCGACAAAACCAAATTGAAGGACCACAGAGAAGCCGGAGCAAAGCTGTACTTCACCCACTGCTACCTGTGCCACGGCGATTTGAAGGACGGACGTGGTGTGTTTGGCGACCGTTTCAGTCCGGCCCCGGCCAACCTGAGAAAGCTTGTGGCCGACGCGGACAAGAAAGAGAGTTACGCATTCTGGCGGATCGCAAAAGGGGGTCGCGGGCTGCCGGAAGCGCATCGGCCGTGGGAGTCCGCCATGCCGGAATGGGAAGGAAAACTGACCCCGGAGGAAATCTGGCAGGTGGTTCTTTTTCTCTTTGATTCGGTTCGATATCCCTTTGTGCCCAACGAGCCCCAAAAGGCCAGCGTTGAACGGGGCACCGAGGTGTACGAAAAGCACTGCCTGCACTGCCACGGAGCGAAAGGCGACGGCAAGGGTATCGCGGCCCCTTTTTCCAGCCCGCGGCCACGCAACTTCACCAAGGGACATTACAAATTCCGCTCCACGGCCTTTGGTAAAATTCCCACGGATGATGATATGCGTAAAATGCTGGTTACGGGCATGCCTGGCACCACCATGCCTTCATGGAAACACCTGCCGGAAGTGGACCGGGAAAGCCTGGTTCTCTACCTGAAATCCCTGGGACGAAAATTTGAGAAATTCAAGAAACGCGGAAAATCGCACAAGGTGATCCCGGTGCCGGAACCCGCACCCTTTACGCTCGAAAGCAAGGAGCGCGGCCGCAAACTCTTTATAAAAAACTGCTCCGGCTGTCATGGGGTGGAAGGAAGGAGTGACGGCGCCTCCACGCACAAGATCGTCAACATCGCCAAGGATCAGTTACGCCCGCGGAACCTGACCCAATCCTGGCTGTTTCGCCGGAGCCACACTCGCAAGGACCTTTTCCAGACCCTGAGGACGGGATTGTCGCTGACAGCCATGCCCCGCTTGTCCCCGCGGGTGCATTCGGATGAGACTGTGTGGGATCTCGTCAACTACGTATATACCCTTTCGCCCGCGGTTCAGCCTGCAGTATTGGAAGAAATGCGGGCCGAACGGGTGGAGGGCCCATTGCCCGACGATCCGGAGGACCCCGCGTGGAAATTGGTTACCGCCTACTATTTTCCGCTGGGGGGACAACTGGAAGAAGAACCCAAATCCAATTTCACCACTACCAGCAGTTTGTGGATCCAGGCAGTCCACAACGGACGCGAAATCGCGTTCCGCATCCGTTGGGATGACCCGACCTTCGACCCGATTTTAAAAGAAACAGCAAAGGTTCTGGAGTCGCCTCCACCTCCTCTGCCTGCCCACCTGCAGGCGGATCCCGCGGATCAACCGCCTCCTCCCAAACCCAAACCCCAGAAAATCCCGGACGCGTTTGCGTTGCAGTTTCCGGCTTCGCTGGGCTCCGGTAACCTTCCTCATTTTTTAAACGGGTCCCCGGATCGCCCGGTGACGCTCTGGCATTGGACTTCTTACCCGAACCAGATCACTGAATGGACGGCACAAGGTGTTTCGCAATGGTCCCGCAAAGGAATGAGCCAGGAAGTGAAGGGCAAGGTGGCATTCCGCTATGGGCAATACCAATTGGTGCTGAAGCGCGCCCTAACCACTTCCGACAGGAAACGTGATATTCAATTCCAAACGGGACAGGAAGTGCCGATTGCTTTCAATGCCTGGGATGGAAACGAGGGTGAGTCGGGAAGCAAGAAAGCAGTCTCAAGCTGGTACAAACTGATACTGGATTGATCAGCGCTTGACGACCGAAACATTCTTCTTTCCCGGCGGAGATTGGGGCGGTTCCAGCGTGGACAGGTATGCAAGAATATCGCGAATATCCTGCTGGGAGAGAATGTCACCAAAGTTGCCGGGCATTATGGAAATATCCTGAGTTTTATATTTTTTGATATCGTCTTTCTCAATATGAATATTTTCCCCTTCTTTGTTGACGATATCGATCGACTTGTCGTCTTCATTGATTTTGATACCGGTCAGGAACTGACCTTTCTTGGTAAGAATCAGGACAGATGAATAGCCTACGGTGATCACCTCCCGTGGGTTGAGAATCGATTCCAGAATAAAGGGACGTGTCCGGCTGACGCCCACGTAACTCAAGTCGGGCCCTACATTCCCGCCATCACCGCCAATGCTGTGACATTTGGAACAATAAGCATTCCCCTTTGAATCGTAGAACAATTTCTTACCACGTTTGGCATCCCCTTTCTTTTCAAGGTAGGTTTTCCACCCTTTGGCAATTTCCGTTCCACTGAGGCTGGAAAGAAATGCGGTGATCAAACGGTCTTCTTTTTTATCCAGACCAATGGTTGGCATTTTGGTTTCAGGTTTGACAAGTTGCGGGCTGCGGATCCAGGCGTAAATCCATTCCGGAGTGTACATAAAGCCCGCGCGGGATAAATCCGGACCCACCACTCCGCCTTCTTCATTCACCCTATGGCAAGCGAAGCAACTTTTCTTTTCACGGAACAACCAGCGGCCGTCCCCGATATTTTTTGGATTATTGCCATTCTTTTCGTACCACGAACGGAACTCATCAACCTCCTTGGAATCCAGGGACGGAACGTGTGGCCTTTGGGTATTGACATCTTCCGGAAGGGTGACAGGCTGAGATCGGTCTCCGGCCAGATACCGCACGTAAGCCACGAGACTCCAGATTTCCTCTTCGGAGAGGGTGCGGCCAAATACGGGCATCAGGTGGGATTTGCGTGTTCCCTCCCCCCCCAGTTTGATGGCTCGAAAAAGCTGTTCGTTGGACTTCTTCTGGACAAAGTCAGGATCGGAGAGTTCGGCGGGCCATTTTTCCAGCTGCTCGGCATTGTAACCATCGCCGTTTCCAGAAAGGCCGTGGCAATGCGCACAGTAGTGCAGGTACAGGGGGCGGCCTTTTTTGATGAGGGCATCGAATTTATTTTTGATTCGTTCGATTTCGCCTTGGGCACCAGCAGAAAATGGCAAAACCGCCAAAATAAAAATTGTGAGGAAGAATGATTTCAGAATTCGAAGCATGAAAAATCACATAGGAATTTCTGATTGGAGATCCCAACTTTCTGGTCAGAGGATATCCTATTCCCACTCTTTTGTTAATCAAAAAAGAAGCGGCTTGGCCCCGGCTCATAGAGGCTCCGCCCGTGGCCCCATGCTCCTTGTTGGGGTTGAGCGTACAATCTGAAACCGGAAATAAGTTAAAAGATGGTCAAAAAAAACAGCACCGGACATTGTCCGGTGCTGTTAATTTTTACCAGTGCGAAATGCTTACTTCTTCTTCTCTAACGTGAAGTCCGCCTTCGCATCTGCACCACCGCTTACGGTCACTTCCTGGGTCACCTCACCTACATAGGGGTGCCAGGCGGTTACCTTGTACTTGCCGGCAGGAATCTGATCGATCTTGAAGGACCCATCAGCACCGCTAACAGTGTAGTACGGATTCCAGACAACGCGAGCATCGGCTTCCATGAAGTTGTGCTGGTCGCACTGCAGGAAGAAATGCTGGTCTTTACCCGGGCGCATCCGCATCAGGTTCTTGGTGACGTCCGCAATGTCACCTTTGCTGGGCAGAGGCTTGTTGAACAGGGTCTTACGGCGAGCACCCATTACGGAATACCCGTGCGGGTTGTGGAGGATATCCGGGTCCTGGTTGGTAACCATGACCAGGCCTTCACGGACACCCCGCGGCGGGCGGCGAACAACAGTCACCTTCGGCTCGATGTCACACTTCGCGAAATCGAAGTTGATCGGTCCCGGCCATGCTTTGCCCTTGGAGATGTCTTCGATAAAAACCACGGTGTCTTTCAGTTTACCACCGCTCACAACCACCTTCTGCCGAGGGCGGATGTTACCGTCCTGGGTGTTTGGGTGCGTCGCACAGAATTCCACATTTTTACCTTTATTGAGGTCTTCCATGATGGGATCAGGAACCGTGCCCTTGAAATTGATCACACCGCTGATAGAACCTCCATTGCTGACGCTGCCTTCCTCATACTTCCCCTTTTTTGCCATGGACAGGGAAGCTGTGAGTGCCAGCACCGCCAGTACTGCCAGAATCTGGAACAAGCTTTTTTTAATCATTCCTTCTCTCTCCTTAATACTTGAATATTCAAGCAACAAAAACTAACTGAGAACTGAAACAGAAATCCACAAAATTTACAGCTCGCTTCAAACCGAAAGCAGAAATCATAACACAAAATGGAAAAAACTTAAAACAAAGGGGCCCCCGGGTAGGAGGCCCCTCGTTTTTTCTGTCTCAAGCGATGCTATCGCATGGACAGTTTGTTGTCATCCACATTTTGAGCGGATTTCAAGCCCTGGGGGGTCGCTCCATCCAGAGGAAGGATCGACCGGTCGCCTTGCGGCAGGACCTTGAAATACCCCCATTGCCCCGCCTGCTGGTAAGGCGTCCGCGCATTCAACCACAGGTAGGTACCCGGGTTGTGATACGTGCCGCCTGCACCGTTGCGCAGGTGGGCCTGGATGTACTCACCGCCACCAAATTGCTCGACGTCGATCATATCAGAACCTTCCTGGTCCATATGACGGCGCCACTGGTGGCCATCCAGGTTGAACATCTGGTTCTGCTCGTTGTGGGCACCGAAGACGTTGATCATCACCTTGTCTCCAGCATGCGCTTTGAGCACCGGGGTCGCCGGATCGCCTTCCGCAGCGACACAGGGCGTGAACATATTACCGAAGTCACAACCCTCGAATTCCCGATACAGCCAAGGCTCCAGCCGGTAGTTGACGCCCGTCAGGCCCGCCACATTCTGCAGGTAAGGCATGAAAGACGTACCGATGATGTTGTCCTCGTCCTGGAAGTACAGGGCGAAATCACGATAGTTCTCCATATCCGAGTTCTCCGGATAGGATTTATCGATGATGACGTCCGCTTTCCAGGAGTTACCCAGGGAGATGTCCTTGCCGGTTTCAGGATCCCGGTAAACGGAACCCCGCGGGCCGACAATGATACCACCGTACAGGCCATCCCGGACGTTCCCAACCAGGTTGCCGAAGTCCCAAATCAGCGATCCGTTGATCTTGAATCCCGGATGCGCGTAAAAGGTGTAATTCTTCGACTTGCCTGGGGCGACCGTCTGGTCTCCCGGGTTGTTGCCCACGTTGATCCCCTGAGAATCTTTGGGATCGAACGCGATGTTGTTGACATGCAACGAAGTATTGCTCTTCTCCAGACGATTGGTGAGTTTGATCTTCACGCAGTCGCCGATGTTGACGCGCAACGTCAGCGGATGCGGCATCACGTCGTCGTCCGAAGCCTTGCTCACTTCGTCTTCCAGCATGAACACCTTGCCCTCCGGGTTCGCCAACAAAAGCTTGCGCTCAAAATCCACCTCAAGGTAGTCATCCGCATTGGGGTTGAACTTGAGCTCCTTGTTGACAGCAACCACGTTGAACTGTTTCACCGGTGCGCCCGCCGGGCACAATTCCGTTTTTGATTTCGGAATCGGTGCATGCGGGTTCAACAGTTTCAGGTCTTTCTGCAGTTCATCGTAGACCCGGAGAATACCCCAGCTGCCTTCCGACAGATGGGACGTCCGGCCATTGTAGAACAAGTAGTCACCGGCCATCTGCTGGTAACCACCTGCCGTCGTGGCCAAATCGTACCGCTCTGCGATACCGATATGGATCGTGTTCGTCACGCGGGAATCACCGTCGTACCGCTCGGGGCGGTAGCCGTGACCCGACACAACGAACGTATGGGTCTCGTTCATCAAACCGTGCAACAGCCGGAAGACCACGCTGTCACCCAAATACGCCCGAACAAGCGGGGTATCCGGATCGCGATGCTTCAGACTGCTGAACAGCCATTCCGCTTTCGGGTTCGCCCTCAGGCGGGACGTCAGAGACGCCGCCCGGAAGTTGAAACCGGAACCGGTGGTGTGCGTGCCGCCGTTCAGATGCGGGAACGCCACCTCCAACATGTCTTTCGGCATCTGGAAGGAAACCGACTGACCCGCGGCGATCGCGTTCTCACGCGACAGTCCCGGGGGGTTGCCCTTGCTTACCAGCTGTGCCGTGTGCGGAACCGTGTCGTGCAACTGAACCACGATTTCGCGGAACGCACCGCTGCGGGAGTACGCGACCGGCTCCGTGCCGTGGATATCCACAACCGGGCCACTCCGTACTTCCTTGCCGGTTTTCGGATCGTGATAGGTCGAACCCCAGGGCTCTACGATCGTCGATCCAATACCGCCATGCGGCCAGGTCGTCGCACCGAAGGCATGGTCATGCCAGAACACCAGTCCGACGTCCGCATCCACCCACCAGCGGTACCGCACATATTCGGTGGAAACGATCTGTCCCTTCTTGTGCGGATGGCTCATGCCCTCCGAGAAGGTGATCGTATAAACACCGTCTTTGGCGAAGCCTTTGCTCGGATCCGGGCTCATCTTCTTGATCCACCGCGCATCCTTCTTGTTGGGCACTTCAATACCAACAATGATGTCCGCACCAACATGGTAGGGGGTCGCGCCCTCCGCCATCTTGATTTTCACGGTGGTGTCGCCCGGTTTCGTATCCTCCAAAACCTTCGCGTTCATGGGCACCGGCAAACCGACATGATGCCCTTTCTTCTCTTTCTTGGTGAACTGCGTGTACGGACGCATCGACTGGTCGTAGCTGAAACCGGTGATAACGCCGTCCGACGCCTGGTTGTCGAACTGGAAGAAATGAGGATGGATGTTCACCTTGGACATCTGGAAGTTGGTGAAATCATCGTCATTCCATTCGCTCGTCAACAGGACGTCCACACAGTCGTACACGTTGGCGCGGATGACCAGCGGAATCGCTTTCTTCGGATCCGCTTTCACCCCGGCCATATCTTCATCGATCACGTAGATCAGACCGTACTTATCGAGAACCGGAGGCGTGTTGCCATAGGCGCCCGATACTTCGATCGGCGTGTTGATGAAGTGCAGATTGTACTGCTTGCGTCCCGCACCTTCCGGGCACAGACTCCAACGTCCGTGCGCACCGGGTTTGGCGGGAGACGAGTTCTCCACGTTGGGACCGGACCGGCCACTTCCCGACTCGGAATGCAGAATCTTCGGATCGGGGAGCATATGGAACGGTTCGAGCCACGGAGCACCACCGTGATGCCGTGCAAACGGAACCCGTTTGCCGAAATGCGGCGTCAGGTGCGGCCACGCCAGCTTGCCCGTCAGCGGGCTGAACTGGAGCGGATGCCGCTTGCCCGGGCGCGGAGAAATGTACTTCGGAACCTTGTACGTGGTTTCCTTCTCGGACAAGGCCTGATTGCCATTCCAGGCCCAGCCCAGCACGGTACCATCGTACGACAGGATTTGACCCTTCTCGTCGTTGGTATGGCCCGGGTTGCCCTGAGGGGGCAGCATGTACTTGACCCAGTCCTTCACGTTGACGACAGGGGATTCCCGGTTCCAGTCGCTATTGCCTTTATCAACAATCTGGAAATGCTTGCCGAACCAGTCCATGGTCTTGCCGACCAGCTGGTCCGAGGTCACACCTCTCGGGATACGGCCTTTGCGATCCGGCAACTCCTTCAGGGGCGGCATGATGTCGGTGGAACCGAGCGGGTAATTGCCTTCCTGCAGAGTGTTGTACACACGCCAGTACCCCCACATTCCGGCCACGTAATGGTGCGCCACGTGGCAATGGAACAGGAAGTCACCTGCCAGACGCTGACACAGACCGGAACCACACTCGGTTTCCAGATCCACCACTTCGGCCGGGCCGATGACTTGCACGTCAACACGGTCGGTGGTGGTGCGGACAACGGGGTATTTCACAGGACCATCCCACGCGGCGGTCACCAGGTTTTCGAGGCCCGGCTCCCGTTTCGGGGAACGCGTCCAGCGGATGGTGCCGCCGTGCGGATGATGGGAGTGGAACACTTCACCACCACCGTGTACCAGGCGGTATTTCGCCGGGTCACCGAGGTACGACCGCGGAATCGTGGTCGGGGCATCCCCGAAGGTGTACGAGCTGTAACCCAGGGATTCGTCCTCGAAGTGGAACATCTTCTCCTGAACAGCCAGGTTGTTGATACCGAACGGCTCACTGCGATAGTTGATCGCACGCGCCGAAGGTCGATACGAGTCGGTCTGCGGATCGCGCTGCGGAATCATCTCACCGTGGCGGTTGAGCGGGCGGAAAGACTCGTCACCGACTTCGTGGTAAAAAATCACGAACTCACGGAAGTCTTTGGCGTCCTTGTTGGTGATCATCGCCATCCAGCCGTTTTCCAGAGGCTCACCGGTCCACGGGTTCAGGTACTCGGAGCCGCGCGGTTCAACCATGAACGCACCGATGAGACCCAGGGATGCGGGATCCCGGCCGGCGTGGCTGACGATCATTCGACCGCCTTCCTGCTCGTCGATCGGAATGTACCACTCGTATTCCTGGGTTTTACCCGGAGCGATGATGGCGCCTTTGGTCGCCGCCGTGTTCGGCTCACCGGTTTCGCTGATGATCATTGCGGAACCGTTGATCTGAAATCCGGCAGATTCGTATTCGAGCTTGTTGTGGAAGGTGATGCGCACACAGTCGCCCTGGTTGGCACGAATGGACATGGGGGTAATGGCATCACCCTGATGACCCGTCCGCACCGCACCCGGATCGAGAGCTTCCTCCCGAGCTGCGGCGTTCTTTTCTTCCTCAGCACGCACTTTATCGATGTCCTTGGTCAGCACGTACATGTAACCAGGGTAATAGTCGCCCCACTGGTTCAACGTGATCTCCACGTTGATGGCGCTGACATCGTAGTGCTTGGTGGGCACTCCTGCCGGGCAATGTGCACCCCTGTACACCTTGTTGGCAGCTTTCGTCGGCCCCAACAGGTAACCCTGCTGCAACTGATGTGCTGCCCACGACTCATGGAACATACCGCTTGAAGATGCGGGAACGGCGTGCTCCAAAAGCTTGCCCTTCAGGTTGTCCATGAGGGTGCGGAAGGTTTTGTCCAGCTTCTGCTGGTTGCCTCCCAGGCCTTCCATCATCTCCTCGTAGTCGACTTGCTCTTCGAGCTTCTTCAACCAGTCGGGACGATCAGCGCCGTCGTGCCCCTCATGCTTGGGATTCGCGAGGGCCGGAGTGATACCCAGGCTCAGCGCGGCCAGCAGGACAACCAGAAGCTGCCCCACCCACTTTGTTGATTTAGCGATTGCCATTAGCTACCTCCTAAGATTCTTCCGCTAAAAAATAATAAATGAATCTTGGAACCTATATTGAAAAACCCATCGGGTTATTCGCTCCTGCTCAATGTCAGGCTCACCTCTTCATCGGCCCGTTGAACGGTTACCGAAATCGACCCCCGCACATGATTCTGCCGGAGTATACTTTCAAAATGACCGCGATTGATCACATCCTGCCCGTTCAGGGCGGTGATCAGATCGCCTACCATGAGGCCGCCCCGGTCCGCGGACCCACCCGGTTCCACCCGGGTCACAAGGACGCCCTCTTTTTTCTTATCTGAATCTTCATGGTCCCCCGTCGTGGCGCCAGCCTCATGCTCCGTCCAATCGAAACCAAGCTCGGGAAGTGGATTTTGCTGCAGGGACGCCATTTCCATCTGGTCTTTGCGGTGCCCCAATTGAATCGAATACGTTCGCTCCTCGCCATCGCGGAGGATATCCAGGTTGATGAACTGACCGGGGGAAACGTTGCCGATGAGCCGGATCATCCCGTTGGGGGAATCCACATTGGAACCCCCTATCTTCAAAATAATATCCCCCACCTTGAGTCCCGCCATATGGGCGGGCTGCCCCTCGAAAATGGAATTGATCATCACACCCCGCCCTTTGGCGAGGTTGACCTGGGCGGCAACGTCTTCAGGAACGTTCTCAATACCCACTCCCAACCAGCCGCGGTTGACCTCACCGTGCTCAATGATCTGGCGTGAAACGTTTTTGACGACATTGGAGGGAATGGCAAAGCCGATGCTCTGCGCATAGTTGATGATGGCTGTATTGATTCCGATCACTTCGCCACGGATATTGAGGAGAGGCCCCCCGCTGTTGCCCGGATTGATGGAGGCATCCGTTTGAATGAAGTCTTCGTAACGGGAAAGGTTGATGTTCTCCCGGTTGAGACCGCTGATCACGCCAAGGCTCAAGGTTTCTTTCAATCCATAGGGGTTGCCGATGGCGACAACCAGTTGGCCAATTTTCAATTTTGACGAATCCCCCAGGCTCACCTGCGGCAAGATCTCGTCGCTATTAATATGAACGACCGCCAAGTCCGTTTCTTCGTCGGTCCCCAAGACATTTCCGACATATTCCTGACCGCCGTAAAGAGTCACCCTAATCTTTTCAGCCTTCCTCACCACATGCGCGTTGGTGATCAGGTATCCGTTCCGCCCGTCAACAATCACACCGGCGCCGGCGTTGTTCGGCCGCTTGCGCAGGGATTCCGGCGTGCCCACCGAAGATTCCGGAACGAACGGCGAAATGCTGACCACGGAAGGCAACGTATGCTCCGCGAGCCCAACAAGGCCCGATTCCACCTCTTCCAGAACACGCAAACCATTGCCCAATGAATGCCCGGCCAACGCGCTTGAACCCAACATCAAACACGGGACAAACGCCAACAAGAAATATATGTTGGTAACCAACCGGCTTTTCATGTTTCAACCCTGCCAGTTTTCCGCCTACTAGCGGTGGTGCTCCTTATTCCAGAAACCCGGAAAGAAAAGAAAATGGAGGGATCACTCCGTTTGGGGTGGACCGAAACAGGTCTTGCAACGAACAGGTCGCCTCACAACCAAACTATCTACCACTATTTCTCTTCCTACTGCGGTCCCCATTGGCGCAATGGGTACCCCAAAAGTCCATTATTTTCAAGGCCTTATACCCTGCCCGGATACCCTTAGACCCTGAAAAAATAAAGGCTTTGGAGCCCTTCGAATCACTTTATATATACAGATTTGATGAGGGTGTCAAGGGAAAAAGCGCTTCTTGCAATCCGGTGTAAACCTTGGTAAATAATACAGTTTCTTTTTCCCCGCCCGGCAGTGTAGTACACTGTCTCACATAATCCTTCGTCGATTCGGGAGTTTAAGTATGAACTGGCAGGAATTTGAGCAAAAATCAGCTTCTGAGATCATGAACGAGGCGCTGGACCGTTTCGGCGAGCGGGCTGGCATCGCTTCCAGCTTCGGTTTGGAAGACATGGTGCTGATCGACCTCGCGCACCGCTCCGGCAAACCTTTCACCGTGTTCACGCTGGATACCGGTCGCCTGCACGAGGAAACCTACGAGATTATGGAAAAGACGCGCGCCAGGTACGGCATCCCCGTTCGCGCCTACTTTCCGGACGCCACTGCCGTGGAAACCCTGGAACGGGAAAAAGGTCTGTTCTCGTTCCGCGAAAGCCTGGAAAACCGTAAAGAGTGTTGTCGCATCCGCAAGGTAGAACCGCTCGGACGTGCTTTGAAAGAGCTCGATGCATGGATCACCGGTGTCCGGCGGGAGCAGAGTGTGACGCGTAGCGACATTCAAAAAGCGCATGAGGATGCAGACCATCCGCCCCTCATCAAATTCAATCCGCTGGCGGACTGGACCGAGGCGCAGGTGAACCAGTACATCCAAGACCACAAGATTCCGGTCAACGCCCTGCACGCGAGGAATTACCCGAGCATCGGCTGTGCGCCGTGCACCCGGCCCATTGAACCGGGGGAAGACATCCGCGCCGGACGCTGGTGGTGGGAAAATCCCGAGCACAAGGAATGCGGCCTGCACCGACCCCGCTGATTCTCCCTTCCATTCAAGCCACTCCCTGCTCTGGCACGGTGTCGCCTTCCTGCTGCAACTCCAACGCAAAGCGGTCCACCTGACCAAACAGGTGCGTGACCAGCGGTCCGAGAAGCAGCGCCGCCGACCATGCATCACGCAGGCCCATTTTCTTTTGCGTTTCTGCGTTCGCTTCCCGCCGCCGTTCCATTTCGCCCAGAATGAACCGCTCCGCTTCAACGCACAGAATCGGGATCAATTGAATCGACCACAATCCAACCGTAAACACGTCCAGAATTTTCTGTCTCCAAACGGGCGAGGGAAGGATCACCCACCTTTGCAGGCATTCAATGAGAGCCATCGGCGGCGTGGTGCGGGTGAGCAAGATCGACAGTACAAACATCACGGTCAGTTTCACACAGGCCATGGTCCCCCCATGAATGCCCTCCCATGTAATGGGAACCTGAAGAAAACTCAAAACCGGAATCACGGTGCCGGGTGTGAACAGCATCGGGAACACCCCGATCACCAGAAGCAACCATCTCAATGACCGGAGCAGCTTGAGCAACGTGGCAAGGGGAATGCCCGCGCTGATTGCGCAAAGCACGACCAGTATCGTGAGACCGACCAGCACCGTCAGGTCCGCAAGGGCAATCCACACAAGGAGACCCAGCACCGTAAGAATCTTCCAGCCCGGGCTCAACTTATGAAAAAAGGAATCGCCCTTCTGGTAACGGCTTTCAAGAATACTTTTCGACAAAGGGGTGTGACCCGCCATGCGTTGCCGGTTCCTTTCCAATAGGCCGATTAGTTGTTGAAATTGTGAATGAGTATATTAAGATTCCGCAAAATACACCACCCCCAACCGAAAGAGTACCCTCATGTCCTCCGCCGTCATTGAAAAAACCCGGAAGTTCGCACAATCGTTTTTCGCTGACGACGGTTCCGGTCACGACTGGTGGCACGTACACCGGGTGTGGCAGATGGCCTGCAAACTGGCCGACGCCGAGGGCGCCGACCGTACGGTCGTGGAAATCGCCGCCCTCCTGCACGATGTCGCCGACTGGAAGCTGGGAAACGGCGAAGAACAGCAGGGTTACGAAACCATCCGCAATCTGCTCAAGGACGATTTGCCTGCGGAGACGGTGGAACGTGTGTGCGATATCATCTCCAAAGTCTCCTACAAAGGAGCCGGGGTGACGACACCCGTGAACTGCCTGGAAGGTCAGTGCGTGCAGGATGCGGATCGTCTGGACGCCATCGGCGCGGTGGGTATTGCGCGGGCGTTCGCCTACGGAGGAAACAGGAACCGGCTGATCCACGACCCGGCGCAGGAACCGGTGCTTCACCAGAGCTTCGGCGAATACAAAAAAAACAAGGGACCCTCGATCAATCACTTTTATGAAAAACTTCTGCTGCTCAAGGACCGCATGAACACCGCGACGGCCCGTGCGCTGGCCGAGGAGCGGCACCGCTTCATGGAACAGTACCTCCAACAGTTTTTCGGAGAATGGGATGGAAACCTCTAGCCAACTCCTTCGTTGTGCCAAAGTGCTTTCGATGGCCGACTCCATTTTGATCCTGACAAGCGCCGGCATGAGTGCCGACTCCAACATCCCCACCTTTCGCGACAAGGAGGGGTACTGGAAGAATTTTCCGCCGTTCAAATCAAAGGGACTGGAAGCGCAGGACCTGGCGAACCCGTGGGCGTTCGAACACGAGTTGGAGCATGCCTGGGCATTTTATGAATGGCGGCGGCGCAACGCCGATGAAAACCAGCCGCACCCCGGTTATCACATTCTCAACCGCTGGATGGACGAGGTATTTGCAAACGCTTTCATCCACACCACCAACACTGACGGGTACCATCTCCGCTCCGGAGCCCCGGTAGACAAGGTGAAGGAAGTCCACGGTTCCATGTGGAGATTGCAGTGCACGCGCCCCTGCTGTGACGATTTCTGGGACGAACCGGCAGTACCGCTTTGCGGGCTCGATTATGACACCATGAAGGCGTCGAACTTTCCGCTGTGCCCTCAATGCGGGGCGGTGGCGCGTCCGCACATCCTCATGTTCGGCGACGCACAGTACACCGGGCACCCTGAGCAGGACGTCAACTTTTCGCGCTTCATTAAGAACCCGGTAGACGCGGTGCTGTTGATTGGAAGTTCCGGCGCGGTGCCCACCAACGATTATCTGGCCATGCATTTCCGCGATCAGGGTGCACCGGTGGTCAACATCAATCTCGACCCTTCCGCAAACGCCCTGTTGCGCACCGAGTTCATGCTGGAGATGCCTGGTAAGGCAGCACTGGAGGCGCTCGATCAGGCTATTTCCTCTTTGAGAAACTGAATGCTCCAGTGCGCAGGGAAATAAAAAATGGAATGAACGCCCACAAAATACGGGCCTCCGGAACGGGAAATTTGGCGTATCTTCATGTCGGAAAATATAGTATTCTTTGCCAAATTCGATGAAGAACCCTGAATAATCGTTTCATATCCTCAAGGAGTTGGCACAATGCGTATTCTGGCAATCGGATTGATCATCTGGCTTTCCATGGCGTCTTCGGTGTGGGCGGATTGCACCAAGGAGGAAGTGTGCTCCATGATGAAAACCATGGGCCATTTTGACATTCTAGATAAATGCCCGAATGCCGCGCCACTGCTGGGGGAATGCAAAAAGGTTTCTGAAACCCGCCTGGAAGATCTGGCCACTCCCAAGTTTGTGGAATCCGGAGACGGCACGGTCAAGGACACCGTCAACCACCTGGAGTGGCTTAAAGCCGGCATCCGTGACCAAAAGTATTCCTTGAAGGAGGCCGAAGACCTGGCGTTGACCGCAGAACAGTCGGGAAAAACAGGGTGGCGGGTTCCGACTTTACCCGAGCTGAAAACTCTGTTGTATAATGAAAGAGTTGCAAACGCCAGTGGACAAAAGGCATGGGTCAACCCCATATTCGATGATGGACGCGGGCATTATTACTGGACCTCCACCACTTGCGAGAAAGTATCCGTGGTGGAAGACAGGTATCAGAAAAAATTGTGCCAGCAGGGCGAGCAGGGAGCCTGGTTGATCCATTTTAATATCGGTGCCATTTTCTGGCATCACACTACGGCCAAAAACTATTATGTCTGGCTGGTCCGAAATAGCGAGTAGTTTCTCCCCTTCTCAGACGGTTTTCCTTTCACCACCGGGAAGTTCCGTTCCTGTTGTGTCCTTTCCTGCCCCCTCCGATATCAAAACCGGTTTTTCATTAAACGTTTTCAGTCATAAAAAAATCCCTGCCTTTTGACAGCACATCTTAAACACAAGCGCAGGGTTCATCGCTCCTTCAACTTATGCAAAAGGAGGATCCCATGACAGATATTCTTGAAGAAGTCGGAAACTTCATGTCTTCCCCGGTTCTGCGCATCGACTCGGAGGCGTCCGTTCAGGACGCAGCCATCCTGATGGAACAGAATCACGTCGGGAGCTTGATTGTCGAGCAGTACGGGGAGGACATCGGTATCCTGACAGAAAGGGATTTCACACAGAAGGTTCTGTCAAAAGGGAAAAATCCGGAGGAAATCAAGGCCACCGAGATCATGAGTTTCCCGGTCAAAAGCATGGACCGTTACATGCCCATCGAGGAGGCCAACCGGTACATGCAGAAAAATAAAATCCGGCACTTGGGGATTACGGATGACGACAAGATTGTGGGCATCCTTTCCATAAAGGACCTGGTCGCCTACTACTCGAAAGATTTCAGGGTAAGGGAAGACTTTTAAGGGAAGCTGTTGCAGACTCTGGAAACACTGAATTTTCAAAACCGGTTCGTCCGCCTGGGCGGGGAGTTTTATCAGTACAAGCCCCCCACCCCGGTATCAAACCCGTTCCCCGTGGCCAAAAACCCGGACGTCGCCGGTCTGCTGGACCTCGATCCTCAGGAATTCGAACGGCCTGAGTTCTGGCAGCACTTCGGTGGGAACCGGGTGTTGCCCGGAGCCCAGCCTCTGGCGATGGTGTATTCGGGCTTCCAGTTCGGCAGCTACAATCCGCAACTGGGCGACGGACGCGGCCTTCTGCTTGGCGAAGTCCAAAACGAGCAGGGCGAATTCTGGGACGTGTACCTCAAAGGGTGCGGCCAGACTCGGTTCTGCCGTGGTTTTGACGGACGGGCCACGCTCCGCTCCTCCATCCGCGAATACCTGTGCGGGGAGGCCATGGCCGGGCTCGGCATTCCCACCACCCGATCCCTTGCGGTGGTCGGCATTCAGGAGTTGATCCAGCGCGAACTGCCGGAACCCGCCGCCGTGCTGGTTCGCATCGCCCGCACTCACGTCCGCTTCGGCAATTTCGATTACTTCCACTACACCAACCGGCCGGAAAAAGTCGCTGAGCTGGCCGATCACGTCATCCACCATTACTTTCCGGAGTTGGAATCGGCGCCGGACAAGTACGCGCAGATGTTCGCCCAGGTGGTGGACAAAACAGCGTGGATGATCGCCTGCTGGCAGGCGGTGGGGTTTGGCCACGGGGTGATGAACACCGACAACATGTCGATCCTGGGTGAGACGTTCGACTACGGACCCTATGGCTTCATGGACCGCTACAACCCGATTTTCGTCCCGAACCACTCGGACATTCACGGACGATACTCCTACGCCCAGCAACCCCAGATCGGCCACTGGAACCTGGCCAAGCTGGGCGAAACGCTGACTCACCTGGTCGAACCCGAACGTTTGCAGAAAGAGCTGGAACAGTATGCCGCCCGCTTCAACCACTACAACCGTACGATGATGGGACGTAAACTGGGATTGAGTGTGCTCGATTCCGAATTCGATAACCTGGTGAGCGGATTGATCCAACTCCTCTCCCGGCACAAACCCGACCACACCAACTTTTTCCGCACGCTTTCCGGGTTCCGTTGCGGCGCGCTCGACGCCCTGCGAACGTATTTCCCCAACAACCCTGACGAACTCGACGGGTGGCTGGATCGTTACACGCGCCTGTTGGAGCGGGAGGACGTCTCCCCCGAAGAGCAGAAGGAAGCGATGGACGCCGTCAACCCCAAATTCATTCTCCGCAACTACCTCGCCCAGCAGGCCATCGACCGGGCGCTCAAGGAAAATGATTATTCGGAAATCGAACGGCTTCGGGTTATCCTGAAGCACCCCTTCGGGGACCAACCGGAGTTGTTCCGGGAATGGAGTATCGATCCCGAACACTACGCAAGCGACACACCGGAACCTTACCTCGGCATGCAGGTCAGCTGTTCCGCGTGAGGCCCGCGAAACCATTTCACATCGATCAGCGTTCTATCCGCGCGGCATTGCAGGGCCGTTGCAAGAAAGGATTTACTGTATGCTCATGTTTGAAGGTGAGATCACACATATCAAGGTTCCGCCCAACAAGGCGGAGTATGAGAGGGATCTCGAGATCTGGATCGACGAGACCAGCAACGAATTCGAAATCACGCTGGATTTAAATACCTTTCAGAAGAACGGGTTCCAGGTGGGCGACAAGCTGACCATCAAAATCGAAAAGCAGGCGGATTTCGATTCCCTCGCCCGCGACTTCTTCAAAGAAAACCAGTGACAGCGGATACCCTAACCCGGGGCAGGCAATGGACCTCGATCGCTTGGGCGAGTTCGGGCTGATCGCCCGGCTGGCCTCCCACATACCCCATCGGTCACGACGCGTCGTGAAAGGCATCGGCGACGACTGCGCGGTGTATTCCCAGCCCGGCGGCAATTACCTCGTGGTGACCGCCGACGCTCTGATCGAATCCGTTCATTTCGACCTCAACACAACCACACCCGAGCAACTGGGCTGGAAAACGGTGGCGGTCAACGCCAGCGATGTAGCGGCGATGGGTGCGGCGCCGCGCTTCGCCGTCGTCACCCTGGGCATTCCCAAAACCACCAAGGTCAATTTTCTGGACCGGCTCTACAAGGGACTCGGCCGTGCCTGCGAGGCGTTCGGAGTGGACCTCGTGGGCGGCGATACGGTGTCCACCCCGGAACACTGGATGCTGAGCCTGACCATGCTGGGCGAGACGCGCAAGAAACGCCTGTTCACCCGCAAGGGGGCCAAGGCGGGGGATGCCATCCTGATGACCGGCACCGTCGGCGACTCCGCTCTCGGCCTTCAGATCCTGAAATCGCCGGGTAAAAAATGGTCCGGGAGCCCCGCTGACCGCAAACACCTCATCCAACGGCATCTGGAGCCCACCGCCCGGGTGAAAGAAACCGCAAAATTGGCTAAATCCAGGTTGAGGGTCACGTCGATGATCGACGTGAGCGACGGACTGGGTCAGGACCTGGGTCACCTGCTTAGCGCCTCCGAAGTCGGGGCAGAGCTTTGGGAGGCATCCCTGCCACTCAGCAAACCCTTTGAAAATACGTGCATTAAAAACGGTTTGGAGGCTGGAGAACTGGCTCTCGGGGGTGGAGAGGATTATGAATTGTTATTTACATTAAAATCTGAAGATGTTAAAAAATTGTTGAGGTCGTTTGTTAATTACGGAACGCCTGTGACTCAAATCGGAGAGGTCACGGCCCGCCAAGGGGTCGTTTGGGTCCGCACCAACGGACGCCGCCAAACTCTCCGAAAGCCTGCGGGATTCAATCACTTTAAAGAAAATGGTTGAACCACGACCTCATCCCTTGCGGGAACGCATCTCCCGGGCTCAGGCAATGAGTTCCGGCCTTTTGGGGGCTTAAAAAAACTATTGGACGAGTCATCGATATTACCCCGGTCCGTCATACTGATCACTTTACTGGGGCTTTCCGGATTCTTCGCGGCGTGCGAAGCGGCGTTCTTTTCACTCAACACCGCGCAGGTCGCCTCTCTCAAAGACCAACACGGACGGACAGGGACCCTGGTCAGCGACTTGCTGCAAACGCCCCGCGAACTGCTTATCACCATTTACATCGGCAATGAGCTGGTCAACATCGGTGTGTCCGCACTGGCCACCTCCATTGCCCTGACGATTTTTGGCGACGTGGGTGTCGCCATCGCCATCGGTATAGGCACCTTCCTCATCCTGCTGTTCGGCGAAATCCTGCCGAAATCCATGGCCCTCAACTTTGCGGAGCGGTTCGCCCTGCTGGCGGCGTTTCCCCTCAAAGTGTTCGCCTACCTGGTTCAACCCATCCAGAAGCCTTTCGTGCGCTTTGCCCAGAAAGTCATCACCTACCTGGGCGTCCCGACCTTTGAAGAAGAAGGCATCATCACCGATGCGGATTTTCGCGCCATGGTGAAGATCGGCGAGGGCGAAGGCATCATCGACGCCGAGGAAGGCGAACTGATTCACAACGTCATCGAGTTCGGGCAAAAGACCGTGGGGGAGATCATGACGCCCAAGATCGACATGTTCTACATCACGGTGAACCAGAAGATGGACGAGATCCTGCCGCAGATCATCGAGAACTTTTATTCCCGCGTTCCGGTTTTCGAAGAGGACGAAGAAACCCTGGTCGGGGTGCTGTTGACCAAGGACCTGGCCAACTACCGGCAACTGCCGCCGGAAAAATTCAATCTCAAAAACATCGCCAAGCCGGCACTCACCGTGCCCGCGTCCAAGAACCTGAAAGACATGCTGAAGAATTTCCGCAAGTCTCAGCGCCACATGGCCATCGTGCTGGACGAGTATGGAAGCATTGACGGCCTGGTCACGCTGGAGGATGTTCTGGAGGAGCTGGTGGGTGAAATTGACAGCGAGATGCGCCGGGAAGAAAGCTTCATACACAAGATCACGGAAAAACGGTACCGCCTGAATGCCATGCTGAGCATAGAGGAGTTCAACAATTACTTCACCGCATCGTTGCCGGATGAACAGTTCAACACCATTGGAGGTTTTGTATTCGGCCTGTTCGGCCGCGTTCCCCGCTCGGCGGAAACCATCAGTTTCGAGCGCTTCAAATTCCGCGTGGAGAAAATGAAAGGAGCGCGTATTTTGAGCCTTCACCTCACGGTGACCGCCGCGAAAAAGCCCGAACCGAATATGGTTGAAGAGGAGGCCGCAGGCTGATGGACCTGGGAACCACACTGCTTCTGGTAGGCGTGTTCATTTTGCTGGAAGGTTTTTTCTCCGGTTGCGAGATCGGCATGATCTCCGTCAACCGCATCCGCATGGAACAGCTCGCAGGCGAAGGGGTGCGATCCGCACGCCTCATCAACAAGCTCCTGCAAACCCCGGAACAACTGTTCGCCATCACCTCGCTCGGAACCAATGTCTGCGTGGTCAGTTCCACTGCCGTCTTCACGAGCTATCTGGTCACGACATTTGGTAGCTGGGGTGATTTTCTTTCGATGCTCATCATCTCCCCGTTCATCCTGTTCGCCGGGGAAATCATCCCAAAGCTCATTTTCCAGAGCCGTTCCGACGCCATCATGTCGGCGATGGTGTATCCGCTCAACATCGTCGGCAAAATTCTGGCGCCGTTCAACGCGATGTTCACGCACATCAATGCGTTTCTCTACAAAAAAATCCTGCGGCAATCCGATGTTCCCGGCTACACGAGGGTGAGCCGGGAACAGATCCGCCACATCTCACACCCGGAGTCGGACACATCGGAACTGGAACCGGAAGAACGGGTGATGATTCACCGTATTTTCAATTTCAGCGAACTTACGGTGGAGCAGTGCATGGTGCCGCTGATACAGCTCTACGCCATCTCAGACACGGCCACGGTGGACGAGGCCAACAAGCTGGCCATGGAATCGGGTTTTTCACGTCTTCCCGTATTTCACGAACGCATGTTCAACCTGATCGGCATCCTCAATACCTTCGACCTCTTGACGGTGCCGCCGGACAACAGCCCCATCACCGACCTCATCCGCCCGGCCTATTACATTCCGCCCAACAAAAAGCTGGACGACCTGTTGAAGGAACTGCAACAACGCGGCCTTCACCTGGCTATTGTTGTGGACGAACACGGAGGGTGTGTGGGCATCATCACTATTGAGGACCTGCTGGAACAGATCGTCGGAGAAATCGAGGACGAGTACGACGAGCCGCCGAAGTATTACGAAAAATACGATGAAGATGGTTTCCTGGTGCAAGGAGACATCGAGATCGCCATGCTCAACGAGGAACTGGAGCTGGATCTCCCCGAAGGCAATTACGAAACGGTGGCGGGACTGATGATCGACCGGCTGGAGAAAATACCCGTCGCCGGCGACCAGGTGATCGTTCAGGACTGCCGTTTGACCGTAAAAGAGGCGAGCAAGCGCAAAATCAATTCCGTCATTCTGCGCAAACTGCCGCCGGATTTCGATGCCGAAACCCAGAACGGCGAAAAAGCGGGCAACAGCCAATCAGGATCGGCCGCTTCCAAAGAAAAATCCTCAGCCGTTTCGAATTCCGCTCCGTCAGCCGATCCGGCTTCCATGGAAAGCGACACGCCTCCGAAACATAACAAGCCGAAGAAAGCGTCTTTTTCCTCGTCACGTCCCTGAACTCAGAACCGTCGCACCTCACGGATTTCCTTGTACGCTTCCTGCAACTGCAAAAACCGGATGTGCGCCTGTTCCACCTCCTCACCACCCCGGTGCGCCACGCGGTCGGGGTGGTACTGCGCCGCCAGCCGGCGGTAGGCCTTTTTGATTTCCTCATCCGTCGCGGAAACCGGCACGCCCAGAATGCCGTACGGTGTCACCAGGCTGTCCAATGAAAACTGTTCGCGGATGGCGTTGTGCCTCTCGTGCGACAACTCGAGCAGGTGGGCGAGTTCGTTGATCTCCTTTTGCGTGTCTTCGGAAAGCGAATTTTCCACCAGCGCTATCTGGTAGGCGAGCGTCAAAAGGAGACCGCGGTATTTCGATTCGGAAGATTGCTTGTACTGCTCGATAATGGGCTGGAGATCGGGGTTCTTTTCGTAGGTCTCGCGGATGACGCGGTTGATCCCGTCGAAGTCGCCTTCCTTGTAATTGAGGTTGCGTACAAAAAACCGGTAAATGGTTTCCACCTCGCGCGGCAGGAGTGCACCCTTGATCATGGCGATCTTCGTCATCACCACGATGATGCACCCGACGAACACCGGTTCGTTCTTCACGCCCGGAAGACTTTTGCGCACCAGTTTCTGGAACTTTTTGGACAGGAAATGCTGGGCTACGCCGCCCGCCACAGCTCCCAACGGTCCGCCCCGCAAAAATCCCAATCCGGCGCCAAACAACCACGACATAGAATCGTTTCACCCGTAAATCAATCGATTGAACTCCCGGTCCCGCATCACCATACAACAACCCACCGCCCATTTTCACTTCAAAACGCGCTGGGCTTGATTGTGCCGAGGGATGCGGGTAACCTTGCGTCTTTGACTTTCAATCACCTCAAGGGAGAATGCGGATGGTCAAGCACATCGTCATGTTCAAACTGAAGGACAAAACTCCTGATAACGTGGATTCGCTGGTGAATGCGTTGGAAGGCATGGTGGGTAAAATCGATTCCCTGCGGTTTCTTGAGGTGGGGCGTGACTTCAAGGAATCGGAGCGCTCCTTCGACGTCGTCCTGACCACCCATTTCGACGACCGGGAGGGGCTTGAGTCCTACGCCCGGCACCCGGTGCACCAGCCCGTCATTCAGCTCGCAAGGGAGATCTGCCACCCCACTGTTGTCGTGGATTATGAAATTTGAAGGTGTTCCCACCCGCTTGAGGAAACCCGGAAAATCCGTATAAGTTAAATAAAATCTTGTACTTTTAAACATCCAATGATAACCTTTGTTGGCTTTTCTGTACACATTTACAGTTAATCAGCTAGTCATACTGTAAGAAAAAGTTTGAGTTTAGGGGGCAATCAGAGTTAAATAGGCCATTTCAAAAGCGGAACCACAGTTCCAAATGATTTTTTTTCAAAACACGTACCCACACCTCTATTGAACCAGGAGACGGCGCGGTGGCTGTTAAAAAGAAAAAAACCGTGAGCAAAAAGAAGGCAGTGGTGAAGAAAAAGTCGTCGGGATCTAAAGCCAAGGCCAAGGCCAAGGCCAATACCAAGGCGAAGGCTAAGAAAAAGACCACGACCAAGAAGAAAACCACAAAAAAGAAAACTGCCAAGAAAAAAACAGCGGTAAAAAAGACCAAGACTAAAGCCAAAGCAACGAAAAAAACCAGAGCCAAGGTAAAAAAGGCATCCACCAAAGCCAAAAAACAACAACCCAAAAGGCCACCCCGGCAAAGAGAAAAGTCACTGCCAAAAAAGCAGCTGCCTCTGTACCCACACCGACGCAAAGGAAATTGAAATCACCGGCTAAACCGAGGTCGGCTCCCGTTGTGGAAGAACCCGTCGAAAAGCCGGTTCACAAGGAGCCGCCGCCGCGAAACCTCGATCCAATCATTCTCAAGATCCGCTCCCAATTAATCCAGCAGCGCAATGAACTGATGACGATGATCAAGTCGTCTCAGGAGGTGGAACGAAACATCGGCGAGATCACGTTCAGCAATGAGATCGATCTGGCTTCCAGCCTGGAGGGCCGGGAGATGGCGTTTCAGCTTTCCAGCCGCGAGCGCAACGAGTTGAAGTTGATTGAAGAGGCGTTATTCAAGATGGCAAAGGGAACCTACGGGGTGTGCGAGGGGTGTTCGAAAAACATTCCGGTCAAGCGCCTTCAGATCATGCCGCTGACGCCGCTTTGTATCGAGTGCCAGGAAAGTCTGGAAGTCTCCTGAGTTCTGCCTTCAATCCGGCCGGGTCACTGGCCGTGGCATTTTTTGTATTTCTTTCCGCTTCCACAGGGACAGGGATCGTTCCGGCCGACTTTTTTATCATCCCGCCGGACCGGTTCGGTTTTACTTTCCCCTTCCCCTTCACCGCGGTGTTCGCGGACTTTCTGGGCTTCCCGTTCCTGATTTTCTTCCAGCGTGGAAACCGTCTCTTTGGTGATCTGGGCCTTGAACAGGAACTCACAGATTTCTTCCTTGAGGCGAAAGGTGGTTTCGCTGAATAACTGAAAGCCTTCCTTCTTGTATTCATTGAGGGGGTTTTTCTGTGCATAACCACGGAAGGCGATGGCTTCTTTGAGGTGATCCATGCCCAGGAGATGCTCGCGCCACAAATTATCCAGAACCTGGAGCATGATCATCCGTTCCGGGTAGCGCATGTATTCCCCACCCACCTGCGCTTCCTTGGCCTCGTAACGTTCGATGGCCATATTGAGGATGGTTTCCTGCAGTTGAGCGGCCGTACAATGCTCCAACTCCAGCCGGGTCTTGCCGCAGACTTCCAGTTCCTGATCGCTGGCTTTGGTGATTCCCACGCCGAAAACCCGGTCGGTATAGTTATGGACCTGCTCGATGTCCCATTCCTCCGGGTACACCCCCTCCGGGCACATCTCGTCAATGCGTTCGCCCAGCACCTCATCGGCCATGTCAAACAGAAGTTCCTTCTGGTTGGCCGAAGTGAGGATTTCCCGCCTCAAGGTGTAGATCACCTCGCGCTGTTTGTTCATAACATCGTCATACTGCAAAAGATGCTTGCGAATTTCGAAGTTGTGGGCCTCCACCTTGCGCTGTGCGTTTTCGACCGCCCGTGAGACCATGGCGTGCTCGATGGGCTGACCGTTCTCCATACCCAGTTTGCCCATCAAACCGGAAATGCGGTCTGAACCGAAGATGCGAAGAAGATCATCTTCCAGGGAAAGGTAAAAACGAGATGAGCCGGGGTCCCCTTGTCGGCCGGAACGGCCGCGAAGCTGGTTGTCAATACGACGGCTTTCGTGGCGTTCGGTGCCGATGATGTGCAGCCCCCCCAAATCCGGCACGCCTTCTCCAAGAACAATGTCGGTACCGCGGCCGGCCATGTTGGTGGCAATCGTCACCGCTTTCTGTTGTCCCGCCTGCGCAATGATTTCCGCCTCCTGTTCGTGATGCTTGGCGTTAAGAACATTGTGCGGCACGCCACAACGCTTCAAGTGCTTGCTCAACAGTTCGGATTTCTCAATGGAAATGGTCCCAACCAGGGCCGGCCGACCCACTTCGTAACATTCCTGGATTTCCTCAATAACGGCATCGAATTTTTCCTTTTCGGTGCGATAGATGAGGTCAGCATGATCGTCGCGAACCATGGGTTGATTGGTGGGAATCACGAGAACCTCAATGCCGTACGTGGAGTTGAATTCTTCGGCTTCCGTGTCGGCGGTGCCGGTCATGCCTGCCAGCTTGTCGTACATGCGGAAGTAATTCTGGAATGTGATGGTGGCGAGAGTCTGGTTTTCATTTTCGATCTCGACACCTTCCTTTGCCTCCAGGGCCTGGTGCAGGCCGTCGCTGTAACGCCGTCCCGGCATCATGCGGCCGGTGAATTCGTCGATAATGACCACCTTCCCGTCCTTGACAACGTAATCGACCTCATTTTTGAACAGTGCGTGAGCCTTCAACCCCTGGTTGACGTGGTGGAGGATATCGATGTGCGACGGGTCGTAAAGATTGTCGATATTCAATTGTTTCTCGACCAGCGAAATGCCCTCGTCGTTGAGCGCCACGGAGCGCGCCTTTTCATCCACCGTGTAATGCGTTTCTTTTTGGAGGTTGGGAAGGATGTTGTTAATGACGTAATACTTGTCGGTGGATTCCTCGCCGGGACCGGAGATGATGAGCGGCGTACGCGCCTCGTCAATCAGTATGCTGTCCACCTCGTCCACGATAGCAAAATTCAGTTCCCGCTGAACGTAATCCTCCGCCGCAAACTTCATGTTGTCCCGCAGGTAATCGAACCCGAACTCATTGTTGGTCCCGTAGGTGACATCCGACGCATAGGCTTTTTTGCGGTCCTCCTCAGACATGTCATGGTAGATCACGCCCACCTCCAGACCCAGCCAGCGGTAGATGGTTCCCATCCATTCCGCGTCGCGCTTGGCCAGGTAATCGTTGACGGTGACCACGTGAACACCGCGCCCGGCGAGCGCGTTGAGATAAACCGGAAGCGTCGCAACCAGGGTTTTCCCCTCACCGGTTTTCATTTCGGCGATCTTGCCCTCGTGCAGGGCGACGCCCCCAATCAACTGCACATCGAAATGACGCATTTTGAGGGTGCGCCTGCCGGTCTCCCTGACCACGGCAAACGCTTCGGGAAGAATTTCATCCAATCCCTCCCCGCCTTTGATACGTTCCTTGAATTCCTGGGTTTTCGCCTTTAACTGGTCGTCGGACAGGTCCTGGATGCTTGGCTCCAGCTCATTGATCTGGTCCACGTAAGACTGGATCCGTTTTAATTCCCTGTCATTGCGGGTACCGACAATTTTTTTTATCAGTCCTAATACCATTGGCGTTTTCGTCCTGTTCGAGTTCGAATTTTGATGAACAGATTAACATAAAAGGCCCACGGACTTCTTCAGTCTTTCGACTGCGTGGGGCCAGCGGCGGGCAATGCCTGTCATAATAAAGGTGGACTCCTGTGCAGGCTACACGGGATGCGTCACACCAAGAGGAAATGAGACGGGTGGAGCCGGAAGACGGGGTCAGCCGGATCAGTCTTCCAGAATATAGTTCCGCGGGTTTACCGGAATCCCGTCCACAATGATTTCATAATGGACGTGGGGCCCCGTGCTGCGGCCGGTATTGCCTACCAGCGCGACAAGGTCGCCGCGCTCGATCTTGTCACCTACCTTAACAAGGTTTTTGGAGTTATGCCCGTAGCGGGTGATCACGCCATAACCGTGATCGATCTCGATCAGGTTACCGTAACCGTATTGCCGCCCGGCCGTAATGACCTTGCCGTCGGCAGTGGCACGGATTTCGGAGCCCTTGCGGGAAGCAATATCCAGCCCTTCATGTTTTTCGGGAAGGCCGGTAAACGGTGACTTTCGATATCCAAAACCGGAAGTCACCCAGCCGCGTGTCGGCCAGATGGACGGGGTGGATGCCAACAGAGACCGCTGGTTTTTGAAAAATTCGTCCAATTCCTGGAAGCTCACCTGGCGCAGTTTCGCCTGGCTGGTAAGGATATTCAGGTCTCCTTCCAGACTGTCAAGCATGGCCTGCACTTCTTTATCCAAAGCAGTGCGTATGCTGTGATTGGAGAGACCGTGGGGTCCACCGACACCCCAGTTTTCATCTCTGGGCTTGGAATCCTTGTCGAGAGCAGTGATGATGCGAAGCTTTTTCTCAAAGTTTTCGAGCCGGGACATTTCGGTTTCAAACGTCCGCACCCGCTTCCCGAATTTTTCTATCTGCACTTTCTGGATTTTGCTTTTGCGTTTCAGTTCGGCCAGTTCCACCTTATCATCGCGGAACTGAAGAAACTGCTGAGTCAGATACGCAAACGCACCGCCAAATCCCACTGCCAATACCAGGCTCGTGTACAAAGCAATCCTGGCAATTTTTTTGGGAATCTGGAATCGCTTGGGTTTTTCTGTGGCTTCGGGAAAAACCACTATGGTGTAGACTTCTTTATCCACCATACCTCCTTTTTATTTTTACTTTTCAAGCCCTTAAGCGCAGAAAGCCCCTCTGCGGACGAAATCGTCTCAAGGTTAATTGCTTACTTCCTTTGTTGTCAATGGTTTTTGAATATCGGCGATCCTTAATCCTTAGCGGATGAAACCTAACAAACATAAATTCAAAAACTTATCAAAAATATGGGATCAGTTATTTTTTCTTCCAAAGCCCGGATTTTTTCCCGCGCCTGCAGGTGGTTCGGATTGATTTTTAAGACCTCCCGGTATTCCGAGTGGGCTTCCTCAAGGGCTCCGGCCTCCTCCAGAAGCAGGCCCAGACTGAAGTGCGCCGCCACGACCCCGGTGATGTGGTTGATTTCCATGTAAACCTGTAGCATTTCACGGGTCAGTTCAATCGCCTTTCTTTGGTTCCCCCCTGCGTATTCGCTGAAACTTTTTTGTCGAAAGTTTTGCGCCATGACCAAACCGTACTGCTTCGCCACCGCTGTATTGCCGGACTTAAGATGATACCGGTATTCGTTTTCAAATTCCTGAGGTGTTCCCTTGCGTTGATATATCATTTTGAGGTTGCGGAAAAACATCACTTCAGAAGGATGCAGGCCGATCGCGCGTTTCACGTATTTCACAGCGGTTTCGTAATCTTTCAACTGCGTTAACGCCGCGCCCAGAGCGTTCCATGCCAGGGCGAGATTGGGGTCGAGTTCCACCGCGCGTTTCAAGGGGACCTTCGATTCCGGGTACCTTCCCATCTGGTAATAGGTGTATCCCAACCCATACCACGCCGGTGCGGCTTCGGGATTGTCATTCACGAATTTCTGAAAGAACGCCTGCGATTCGTCGAGTTGATCCGCCACCTGATAAGCTCGGACGATACCGCGCACGGCATAGTGGTTGTGCGGTTCCTGCCGCCAGATATTACGGAACGTGTCGAGCGCCTGCGCCGGCTTTTTTCTTAATAAGTATATTTCCCCTTTTTGCATGGGGGACAGCTTGTCCCATTCCGTATGCGGCGACTGCGCGGCAACGGGTGCAGTCATAACCATCGTTACCGCCAGCAATAGAATCAATGCGGAAAGACGGCAGCAAAATGAGTTGAGGCGTGTCATGCAAGACATTGGATTACGCTTCGACCATCGGAGCTTCAAATTCGTGATGCGCCAGATTTTCAAAGCGGGTGAATTCTTTCAGGAAGGCGAGTTTGACTTCTCCAATAGGGCCGTTTCGTTGTTTGCGGATCAGTATTTCGGCCTTGCCCACATCCTCTGAGTTCTCGTTATAAACTTCATCCCGGTAAATGAAGGCCACGACATCGGCATCCTGCTCAATGGAGCCTGATTCGCGGAGGTCAGCCAATAAGGGCCGCTTATCCGTCCGGCTTTCCACTGCGCGGCTCAACTGGGAAAGCGCGATGATGGGAACGTCCAACTCCTTGGCGAGTCCTTTCAAGCCCCGGCTGATTTCGGAGATTTCAAGTTGCCGGCTCTCTGTCTTCTGGATGCCGTGCATGAGTTGCAGATAATCGACTATGACCAGCCCCAGGTTGTGTTCGGCCTTCAAGCGCCTGGCGCGGGCGCGCACATCCAGTGTGCTGACCTGCGGGCTGTCGTCGATAAAAATGGGGGCCTCCGAGATGCGCCCCGCCGCGGCGGTTAGATTTGGCCAGTCCTCGCGCGCCAGAAACCCGGTACGCAATTTCACGGAACTGACGCGTGCTTCGGAGCACAGCATGCGCATGCCCAGCTGTTCCTTGGACATTTCAAGACTGAAAATGGCCGTCGGTACTTTCCGTTTGCTTGCGGCGAAGCGGGCGATGTCCAGCGCGAAGCTGGTTTTGCCCATGCTGGGTCGTCCCGCGATGATGATCAGGTCCGACCGCTGCAGGCCGGAGGTCATGTGATCGAGGTCCTTGAACCCGGTCTCGATACCCGTGATCATCCCCGGACTTTCGAACAGCTTCTCGATGGAATCGAAACTGCTCTTGATGATTTCGCTGATGCCGAAAAACGTTCTGCGGGTGCGGCGCTCGGAAATCTGGAAAATCGATTGTTCCGCTCGATCGAGGATCACGTCCGCGCCGTCGGAATCCTCGTAACTGTGGGTGACGATTTCAGTCGCGGTTTCGATGAGGTCGCGCAGGATTTTCTTTTCGCGGATGATGCGTGCGTGGTAGCCCATGGCTTCCGCCGTCGGCACCAGGTTTTCGAGGTAATCCAGATAATCGAGTCCGCCCACCTGGTCCAGGGCGTGGTCCCGCCGCAGACGATCGGCCAGGGTGAGAATGTCGATGGGCTCGTTGTCTTCGAACAGGCCCTGCATGCCACCGAAGATTTTGCGGTGCGCGGCCTTGTAGAAATCGTCCTGGCCGATGATTTCCAGAGCACGGGCGAAGACGTCGTTGGAACCGAAGCAGGCGGCAAGCACATACTGCTCCGCCTCCTCGCTGTAAGGAGGAAGGCGCCTCAGTGAAATATCAGAGACATCCGGCATGGGCGGTTCCGGTTCGAGTGATGGGTGAAGGCCCGCCGGCGCGGCAAAGCGCCGCTTCAGGCGGATTCGGTTTCGGCCTGTTCAGACGTCGCGGTTTCTTCTTCCGCATCCGCCTTGGGCTCTTCTTCCGCGGATACGGTGACGTGAATTTTCGCCGTCACTTCCGGGTGCAATTTCAGGGGAACCTCAAACTCTCCCAGCGCCTTGATCGGGTCGCTCAACTGAATCTTGCGCCGGTCGATCTGCACGCCCTGCGCTTCCACGAGGTCCGCGATTTCCTGTGATGTGACGGAACCGAACAGCTTGCCCTGGTCGCCCACCTTCTTGCTGACCTGGATGCGCAGCTTGCCGATGGCTTCGGCCTGGGTTTCCGCCTCGCCTTTCAGCTTTTTCAGTTTGCGTTGGATGATTCCCTTGTGGTGTTGGAATTCCTTGACGTTGTTGGCCGTTGCCAGAATCGCCTTGCCCTGCGGGATGAGGTAATTGCGGCCATAACCGTCGCGCACTTCCACCTCATCCCCGAGGTGGCCCAGCTTTTCGACTTCTTCCAAAAGTAAAAGTTTCATCGTTTGATTCACACTCCCTGATTGACACAACGCAATAATAAGAAATTTGTCCTGCAGATTTCGGTTTCAAATCGTCTCATCCCAGCGGCCCGATGTCGTCGTCCTCATCGGTTTCCGGTTCGGGCGGTTGGGTGCGGATTTTCCGGAAATCCACCCAGATGTCGAACAACCCCAGTCCGCCGACCAGCCCGATCAACAGCGGCTGGGTGAAAATCAGCAAAAACGCCAGGTACCAGAAAAACTTCGGGATGTTTTTCTCTTTCAAAATATGCAGGAAGATGGCCAGTCCCTGCAAAAAATACAGCCCACCGAGCACAATGAACAAATTCAGTCCCAGTGCCTGCAGGTAGCCCTCTCCCAGAACCGCGCATCCGGTACCAATGATGAAGAACCAGACCCAGTTGTCCGGGATCATCAGCCGGGTGAGATCGGCATTTTCAAACAAGCCGCCCAACCTGTAAAACCGGAGCCACACCCAGCGCACCGCCAGGTAATTGAGTGCGGTGGCGAACAGCGAACCGATCGCCAGCAATGCCGGGAATGACAGCGCGAACATGTGGACCACGCGGTCGGCCATCTCCTCCAGCATCTGTTTGTTTTCCGGTTTTCCGCCCGCCCCTTCGAGGGACTGGATGTACTGGTCCGCACCCTTCCGGAATTCCTGCTCGAACAGCTGGGTCAGCGACATCTCCTGGCCCGCGGAGATCACGAGGATCATCATTGCCGACAGCAGGATCGATCCCAGCGCCGCAAACAGCACACTGCGCTGAAAGGGGAAACCCAGCCGCACCGTTTCACCGAGAATGGCCGCGACCACGGCGTATTCCGTTACGAACAGGATCGCCTGCTTGAATCCCATCATCATCAAAACCGCGACGAACACAAGCGCGATGGAGACCAGCCCCACCTGCTTGCCGTAACGCAGGTATATGAGGATCAGTGGCACCGGGACGAAAATGCCTCCCACCACGCCCAGGGGCGGCACCAGGGTTCCCAGGAGCAGAATGACCAGCAGAATCCCGAAGGGCAGGAACAGATCCCTGGGTGTCAGCGGGTCATTCACAAATCAATGCTCGACCGTGAATGGTAACAGCGCGATATTGCGCGCCCGCTTGATGGCGGTGGTCAGTTGTCGCTGGTGCCGGGCACAGTTTCCGGAAATGCGGGACGGCACGATCTTGCCCCGCTCCGAGATCAGCGGCTTCAACAGTTTGATGTCGTAGAAGTCGATGTGCTCGATTTTCTCGGCGCAGAACCGGCAGATTTTCTGTGAAAAGAATGCGCGTTTTTTTGGTTTGTTCATGATTGTTTGGCTACCTTTGTTTTCAATTTATTCGAATGTCGTTGTTCAGAACGGGATATCGTCTTTCACGCCCATACCGTCTTCTTCCTCGAAGCTGTCCATGCTGCGGCCCGCGCCGCCGCCCGGCTTCCCGAGGAATTGCACGTTGTTGGCCACCACGTCCAGCTTGTTGCGCTTCTGGCCGTCATCCGTTTCCCAGGACCGGAACTGAAGGCGGCCTTCGATCATGACCTGGCTGCCCTTGCTGAGGTACTCCACGCAGTTTTCACCCTGCTTGCCCCACACGGTGATGTCCACGAAACAGACTTCCTCCTTGTTTTCGTTGCCGACCTTGTACCTACGGTTCACCGCCAGGCCGAAGCTGGCAACGCCGGCTCCACTTGGGGTGTAACGCAGTTCCGGGTCGCGGGTCAGGTTTCCCAACAGGAATACTTTATTCACACTGGCCATAGGTGATGTCCTTCCAAACGATTCAAGACGGTGCAGACGTACGGATCAGGATGCGGCTGGAACCGGTTCCTTCTTGGCTTCCTTTTCCCCTTCCCCGTCGGATGCCTTGGACTCCTCGCCCTCTTCGCCGGATTCGGTTCCCCGGCTCATGGCCCGCTCGAGTTCCTTTTCATCAAGGACGATCACAAGAAACTTGATGAGCACATCCATCAGCTTGTACTCTTTTTCAAGAGCGGGAATTTCCCCGGCGCCGCAGGTGTGGTAAATATTGAGGTAATAACCGAATTTGTTCTTTTTGACTTTGTACGCGAGGCGTTTTTTGCCCCACTTTTCCAGCCTCAGCACTTCGCCGCTGTGCTTCTGGATGAGGGCGGTGATTTTTTCTACGGCCTGATCGACATTGCCTTCGTCGAGGTCAGGTTTCAGAATCAGGACAGACTGATAGCTTCGCAATTGAGACCTCCTCCTGAGTTATAGCCCCGGCTCGGCGGCCGGAGCGAGGATGTGGGTAAGATAAAATTTGGTAAATACTGTCACAACAAGGCCTTAAAAGCAAGGGGAAAACCCCCGTTTCCGGCCCCGGAGAGCACATCATGAAATGGACCGTTACCCGGATTGCCACCCTCTGGCTGGGCCTCCTCCTGGGGTTGGTGGGTTTTTGGAGCGGCTGTGACGTCTCCCTGCCTGAACCTCCCCCCGATGTCCTCATCCCGTACAATACGGTGAAAGTGGGCTGGGGACCCGTCTTCCTCGCCCACGGCGACCTCAACCGCGACGGCAATCAGGATCTCGTGGTGGCCAACTCCAAGGACCACACTCTTACCTTCCTGTTCGGCAGGGGTGACGGTACTTTCGAATCGCCGCAGACCCTCCCGGTGCCCGTGGAGCCGTCTCACATCGTCATCACCGACATCAACCATGACAACACGCCGGACCTGCTTTTCAACAGCGAAGGCGGCGAAGCGTTCCAGGTCCTTCTCGGTAAAGGTGGAGGAACATTTCATCCGATGCAGCGGTTCCGACCGGGCCGGTACCCCTCGCCCTCATCGTCGGCGACTACAACGGCGACGGCCACAAGGACGTGGCGGTGACGTTGACCTTCAGCAAACTGGAGCTGCACTTCGGTACCGGCGACGGACGCTTCAAGCGGGGAGAGACTTACGAGACCGGATCACGCTCCAGTTCCGGGGTGTCCGGCGACTTCAACGACGACGGGCTCGAGGACATCCTGCTGGCCGTGCAGTCCAGCAACGCCAGTTCCATCCGCATTTTCACCGGCGGCTCCGGCGGCACCTTCCGGCAAAGCGAGCGGATCGCCCAGGGACTGCGTTGTCTCACCCTGGCGAAAGAAGACATGAACGGGGACGGCCTGTATGATTTGGTCGCCACCTCCGCCAAGGGCGACAACCTGTATTACATTCCGATGGGGACCAACGGCAAATTCGGTCGGCCGGTGTCCTTTTCCGGCGGCGGCGGACCCGTCTCCCTCGCCATCGGCGACTTCGATGGCGACCATCACAAGGACGTGGTGGTGGCCAATTCCAGAAGCAGTTCCTTTTCCCTCATCACCCGCCATCCCAACGGCGCGTTTCGCTTTCCGGTTCGCGACTACGTCACCGGAGGCACGCCGCTGGCGATCGTCAGCACCGATCTCAACAACGATGGCCTGGACGATGTCGCCGTCGCCAGCAACACGGAGGGAACGGTGGATATCTTTCTGGGGCGCGGCGTCATGAAATAAACGCGCGTCACTTAGCGAAGTTGGGAACGGTGGGGAGCTTGCGCCAGTCATTGAAATGGTAATACACCAGCCCGCCCTTCACCGGTCGGATCTTTTTATATTCCTCACTGCCATCTGGCTTTTTCTCCACGACAACGATCTTCTTATCCAGCAGGAGCGTTGATTTTCCTGCAAACAAAAACGTATAGGGCTGGTCATCGGCGATAATTCGGTGCAGTTGATGTGTCATCTGTTCCTGCACCTGCTGGTCGTACTCGCGGCGGATGGCGACGATCAGGCGGTCGGCTCCGTCATTTTTATAACCGACGAAGTTGAGCTGCCGGGGATGCGTCTGGCTTGAATGCCACAGCTGGTACAGGTCGGGATCGAAGCCCATGCTCCATCCCAGGATCAACGCGTCGAACTTGAGCGCGTTGACGAAATCCTTCAGGAACACCGCCCATTCGAACAACTGCGTGTTGCACTTGATGCCGAGCTTGCGCCAGTTGTTCTGCACGATGGTCATGATGTTTTTGCGAATGGGATTGCCGTGGTTGGTGATGAGGTTGAACTCGAACACCTTGCCGTCCTTCTCCAGCCACCCGTCGGCGTTTTTCTTCCAACCGAGCTCATTCAGGATTTTCAGTGCGCCTTCGGGATCGTACGGAAGCGGCTTCACCGATTCGTCGTACCATTGCGTGCCCTTGGCGAACGGTCCCGTAACCCTTTCCGCCTGATTGTACATAACATGTTTGATGATCTTGTCCACGTCGATGGCCATGCCGAGCGCCTTGCGCACCTGGGGATCGGCGAACAGCGGCTTGCGCAGGTTGTAGCCGATGTAGGAGTAATTGTTCCCCACCGTGGAGATGCTGTGAAACTTGGGGTCGTCCTTGAGACGGACCACTTGGTGGGGCTGGACGTTGTAATTGTCCGCCGCCCCGGCGTAAAACTCCATCTCCTGTGTGATGGCGTCGGGAATGATACGCATGACGTACTCGCCATACTCCGGCGGGCCCTCCCAATAGTCGTCGTTTCGTGTCAGGCGAATTTCGACATCCCCCTCCCAGCGCTCAAACTTGAAGGGTCCGGTACCGATGGGATGCCGGTTGAAGGCACTGTCCCGCATGGAGAGTTTTTTGATCTCCTCCGGCGTCTTCCCCGCCACCTGGGCTTCTTTTTTGAGAGCTTCTTTGTTCAACAGGTGTTCGGGAAGGATGCCCATCATCCAGGATGTGATGGCAGGTGAGAACAACCGCTTGTACACAAATTGAATCTCGTGCGGACCCAGCACTTCGGCGGTTTTGACGGGTTCGTAATCAGAGGTGCGCGGCGAAGCGTTGTTGGGATTCATCAGCGCCCGGTAGGTGAACAACACGTCGCCGGAATCGAATTCATGTCCATCATGGAACCGTACACCCTTGCGCAGTTGAAAACGGATGACCGGATTGTGTTCCTTGACCGGCATGATTTCCGCGTATCGTTGTGACAGCCTCCCCGCTTCCTTTGTATCAACCGCTTTCACAAAACGCTCGTGGGGATACTGTTCAAAAAGCTTGTCGCCAAACAGCTTTTCCAGCGGATTGAAAAAATGCTGGTCCACGTTTTTCAGTTTGAAGTGGATGCGCGGCGGGCGTTGAACACGGTATTTCACCTCGGTCATTTTTGGGAACCCGTTTTTCATAACCGGCTTGTCGTCGGCACCCAGTTCCGGAAGCGATAGGACATCGTCGATACGCCGGGCCGGCTGAACAGTGACCGACTCGATGTTTGCCCACCACGCCTTGTTGTCACCGGTGCGTTCGCGGATGAATTGAATCCAGTCTTCCGGCGTGTCGAGCGCCTTCCTTTCCACGCGAAAACCGGGAAGGATCTGCAGATAAGCGTTTTCAAAAATGATCCAGTCGGTAGCCAGTCTTCCCCGCAGGTTGAGCTGGTCGTCGTAATCGATCAGCCCGTTAAACACGAAGTCGTTGATGCGGCTGCTTGCGGTATCCGCGCTCAGAACGGGGTTCAGGATTTCCGCGTCGCCGATGGAAGTCTCGATGAATTGGTGCAGGCGGTCCGGGTTGCCGGAACCCTGCTTGTCATAAGTGGGTACCCAGAAATACGACTGAAGCAGAAGGAGGACGACCAGCAGGGGAAGGAAAATCAGAATGCGTTTGGTCCACATGAAGGCGGCTCAAAGGAAAAATAAATATTCACAAATCCTTATCTTCACAATAATACACAGCGTCCATGAATTTCAAAACCGGATTGTTTATTGAGGTCCGGATGGCGGTTTCCGTTTGGGTTGCAGGAACCCGCTCCCTCCCTGCGACACCTTGCCTTTATCGTTGCCGGTGTTTAAAATCCATCTATGATCGAATCGCCTTCCGCCCCAGAATGCCGAATTTGCCAGGCCCCGTCTCCCGAGTTTTACCGGGATGACCGGACTTTCCATAAATGCCCCCAATGCTGGTACATCTTTACCAACCACCTGCCTGCGGACGAGGTGGCTGAAGGGCACTACAAGATGCAATGGGGAGACCAGACGGAAGATATGTTCAAAGGCCAGGCGGACGGGGTGTTGCAGATTCTGAGCGAAATGGGCATCCCTCATCAGCGTTTGCTCGATTTCGGATCGGGATCGGGAGCGTTGACACGGGAGCTGCAAAGCCGGGGTTTCGATGTAACGGCCCTGGACCCCATGGAGCACGGTTTCCTGAACAAGCAGAATTACGCACAACCCTTCGATGCGGTGATTGCGGTGGAGGTCATAGAGCATTTGCCCAACCCTCTGGAAGAAATCCGCAATATTGTGAACGTCATGGTGCCTGAGGGAGTGGCTGTCTTCACAACGGGGATGACCACTCCATTTATCGAGCAACCGGACGCCGCCCTCCAATTCGGGAACTGGTGGTACAAGGACGATCCCACCCACATCGGTTTTTTCTGCGAGCGGACGCTGGCGGTGATAGGGGGCCTCGGCCCATACACCATGGGCGTAGTTGGCAATCAAGCGTTCACACTGCAAAAATGAGGGGTGGCTATTCCCGGATCTTTCTTATACAATGGCTACTGAGTGCTTCCGAAATACAAAACCGGATATCTGTGGTTCCCGCACTTTCCGTCCGGCTTCCCACTTGACAAAGTTTAAGAATCGGTATATTCACTCAATACCCTCCGGCATTTGCCGGAGCGTCCTTTTGTATTATTGCGGGGTGGAGCAGTCCGGTAGCTCGTTGGGCTCATAACCCAAAGGTCGCAGGTTCAAATCCTGTCCCCGCTACCAAATAGAAAAGGAGCAAGGTACGGTTTCCTTGCTCCTTTATTTTTTCGCCACCGGAACTCGAAAAAAAACGGACTTGTTTCTGCCGATGAGCATGCAAGCCGCCCGGGGTTTTTGGGGTGGGTGGAAAAGAATGTAATTTCCGGCCGGTTTCCAAACTTTGGAAAAAAGGGGCCATTTGGGGGGCCTTGACGGTCCCCTGAAAAACTGATAACTTCCCATTTCTAAAAAGGTTATCAGTATTTTTCTGAGGAAGCCCAGTTGCGAAAGCAGGTTGGGGTGCTTCCTGTTTTTCGAATCCGGGGTTTCCCTGCAAAAAAAAATACAAAAGGGATTGAAATTTCAATTTCAGCAGTTTAAGGTAAGGCCTGCGTTTCAAAAGGAAGCCTGAACCCACTGCCCAAACAGAAAATACTCAATTCCTCCTTTCACAGGGAATATTCTTCGGTTATAAATTTTTTCTATCTAACTAATTCATTAGAGGAAGACAGCCGATGGCAACAATCATTACTGATGAATGCATTAACTGCGGTGTGTGTGAGCCGGAATGCCCAAACGCCGCCATTGACGATGGTACCAAGGGAGGGATCGATTTCTACTACATCGATCCGGAACTGTGTACCGAATGCGTTGGTTTCCATGGTGAGGAAGCCTGCCAGGAAGTTTGCCCGGTAGACTGCTGCATCCCGGACCCGGACCGCCGCGAATCCGAAGAGCTTCTGCTTGAGCGTGCTCAGCAGATCCACCCGGACCAGACGTTCCCGGCGCTCGACGAATTGAGCGCAGAGACCTCCCTGTTCCGCAATCCGGACCGCAAAAACGCACATCTGGAACAGTAATCCAGAGGAAATTTAAGGCCCCTGCATCCCCAGATGCAGGGGCCCTTTTTTTGCCTACAAGCCTTCGAATTCCATCCCAAGCAAGTAACGAAGTCCCCACCAGACATACCTCAGGACCTCCCGCAAGGACAGGTAGCCCAGTCCACCCAGCACAATTAAAACCACAGCAATCACCTGTTTTTTGCCGGGGGACGAGGTATCAATGAGAGTCCAGGGAAGATGGTCCAGTACCAATCCCACCCCCACCCACACAAACAATGCCAGCAGGCCTGATGCAATAATCCAGAGGAATAATGAAGGAGAAGCGGGCAACGGCCCTCCCGGGCAGAGCAGGCCCCGAAGGGCCTAGTTGAAGACGTTCTTGTCCAATTCCAAATGGCGTTCAGCCACATAGCGCAGGCTGTCCTCGCCGTGCACTTTTATGTGGTACCAGGGCTGGTCCTTCGGGGGGCGGCTGCGGGCCATTTTCTCGTACCACTCCTCTGAGAGCAGGAATTCCGGGTCGACACCGAGGACCACCCCATAATAATCATATAATTTGTGGTGGATCATCTGGCCGATGCAATATTTGGGTTGGGATTGTTTCATGGCGCCCCCCGGTCCGTGGATGGTTCTATTAAAAATATACTGAAAATCAGAGAGAGAAAAAAGGGCGGAATCACACTTGGTGGAGTTTGCATAAAAATTAAAAGGGGCGTGAGCCTGGCCCACGCCCCCCTTCAGCCCGTTCTAAAATTCAGATGAACATTTTGACGGTTTCATCGACCTCATTGGGGACTTCTTCACGGATTTTATCGATGACATCCTTCGGCACACCGGCATGTTTCGGCACATCGGGGAGCAATTGCGGCACGGCGGGCTCGCCACTGTTCCCGATCTTCAAAAAGTAAACCATGATGTCTGACATGTTGAGAATACAGCAATCCCGCCTCACTTCGGGGTCACTGACTTCAAGGGGAAAGTGGTGGTAAGTCACCATATCCACAAGACGCTGGGGAAGCTGCCATTCCATAAGCAAAAGCTGGCAAACCTCGGCGTGACTGAACCCGTAGGTTTCTTTTTCCACGAGGAACAGGTGTTTTTTGGTTTCCCTGCACTGTTCCAGCACACCCTTCGCCACCTCGGTCTGCTGTTTGAGAGGAAGGAGGGTGCCGATGTCATGCAACATTCCGGCCAGGTAAAAACGTTCCGGATTCTCGATACCCACGGCTATTGCCATTTTACGTGCCGCAATGCCGGTGGCGATGCTGTGCATCCAGAACGTCTCCATGTTAATCAGGTCGCGCGGGATCCCCTTGAACTTGCTCACAACCACCGTTGCCAGAGCGAGGTCCATCAGTTGGTCCGTACCGATGATGTTGAGAGCGTGGTCGATGGTTTCCACCGTGGAGGAAAAACCATAGAAGGGACTGTTCACGATTTTGAGAAGGCGCGCTGTCAGTGCAGGGTCGGCACTGATGATCCGGGAATAATCATTAAAACTGCTCTCCGGATCGTCCATGGCCTGCTTCAATTGGTAATACAAGACAGGCGGCGAGGCCGCCCAGGAACCGATCATGTCTTTGATTTTGGTCGCCAAGTCCCCCCCCTTTTCGTTTTCAACCCAGGTTGAATTCCGATATGGATGCTGTTAATTTGAACCACTGAACTTCGTATTATAATTATTCTGGTATCGATCCCCAAAATTTTCTTCACTCGACACTGAAATTACTGAACCCCCATCTCAGCAGGAACTAGGATATGGATAAACTGGAAGCCGTGCAACGGGTCCTCCGTTTCAGCAATACCATTCGTGAATGGTGTGAAAATGAACACAAAGTCTACTTTGATGACTTCGACAACGAAAATGTCGAAAATTACGAAACCGGTGGTTTCGGCGAACTGGCCGACGCCATCATTGAGGATGGGGTCAACGAAAACATCCTCGACGAAGAGGACCTCCGGGACTTCCAGTAGCCCCATTCCTTTTTGTCCCGGTTTCCGGTTTGATTCCGCGAATCCCTGGTTCGATCAGGCGTAGAGGGAGGCCACCCAATTCCCATAGCCGTTGAACTTTTCGGTCGGATAAATATCGCCGGTGCCGATCATCTTCTCCTTTTTTTGAGACCAACGCGGGTGCGGCACATCCGGGTTCACATTGGAAACGAACCCGTATTCGTGGGGAACCAGTGTATTCCAGAAGGTCGCCGGCTGTTTACTCACAAGCTCGATTTTGACCACCGACTTGATGCTTTTATAACCATACTTCCAGGGCGTCACCAGCCGGATTCCCGCTCCGTGCTGGTTGGGCAGCACGTGACCGTACACCCCGGTAGCCATGATCGTCAATTCGTTCATCGCCTCGGCGACCGTCAGCCCCTCGGTGTAAGGCCACGGCAGGTGGCTCTGCTCCTGCCCCGGGGCCACTTGCGGATTGAGAAAGCTGGTGAATTTCACAAACCGCGCCCCGGGTTTGGGGTCGGCGCGGCGTATGAGTTCGCGCAGCGGAAACCCGTTCCACGGCACCACCATCGCCCACGTCTCCACACAACGGTGGCGGTACACGCGTTCCTCCAGCGGCATGGTCTTGATGAGGTCGTCCACATCATACGTTTTGGGGTTGTTGACGAGACCCGAAACCTCAACCTGCCACGGTCGGGGCTGGAATGCATCGATCAGTTTCCACACGCCTTCCTTGACGGAGGTGAATTCATAAAAATTGTTGTACTGGAGCGCTACGGCCTCCTGAGTCATTGGCCGCGAAACCGTATAGGCCGGGTTGCGTTTCAAACCGGGGATGGGGGTGAAATCGGTTTGGAGCTTTCGATCGGGCTCACCCAGAAGGCGGTCCAGCCAGCCGGTCTCGGCCTGCGCAGATTTCGGCAATAATGCTCCGCCAACCACCAGACCAGCGGCCGTCATTGCTTGGAGAAAATCGCGGCGATTGAAAAACAGGGTCTGCGGGGTGATGCTTCGGGAATTTTCATTCCAGTCGGGGGGTACATACAAGTGGCTCATAATCACTCCTTTTGTGGCGTCCGGGTGGACGGCAGCGTCTCCCCTCTCTTCATTATATCCGCTCAAACCAAGAAATTCCTTGAGAGTTTAGGTGGATTCGCATACATTGTTTTGGCTTGTGGAGACCGGTCCAGACCGGTTTCCATCTCTTTTTCTTGCCCTTTGGTCGTTTATGAAGCCGGAAGATTTCACATTATTCAGTGGTGGCGTGAAAGGCGCGGAGGCGGAGTTCGGTGCCAATGCCGAACGCCTGGGCATGGAGGAAGTCCACTTCACCTTCGACGGCCACAAAATCGTCCGCAAGCGTGGCACCCGGTTTCTTACCCAGGAAGAGCTAAAACACGGGGATGTCAGCCTGGTTTACGTCTCCAAACTCATGCGCCGCAAGTACAGTGACGGACCGTTGTTTAGAAAAGTCCTGCAAAGTATCTGGCACATGGTCAACCAAGCGGGGGAAGTGTTCGTGGTCGGTCATATCCTGGAAGACAAAACGGTAAAAGGCGGCACCGGCTGGGGCGCCGAACTGGCCAAGCTGTTCAACAAACCGCTCTATGTATTCGACCAGGACCAGGAACAGTGGTTCAAATGGACGGGGGATGCCTGGAAGAAAGCCACCCCGAAAATTCGG
>NZ_HG422173.1:1971683-2038341 GCF_000341545.2 Nitrospina gracilis 3/211 | reverse complement strand
GTTTTTTCCGCAATTCCCCTCCCTCTCATCACGAATTTGTTTCCGGCAAACCCAGATACATCGCATATTTTTTCCCCAATTATTTGATTTACCACCCCCTTCCCTTAACCTGAAAACACGGAAGGAATCCTTTCCATTTCCCATTTCATTATCAAAATTAATCGGAGGGGTGGAATGTCAACGACCACAATCGTGATTTTGGGAATCCTGGGTTTCGGCCTGCTGGGGATCATCGGTTATTTCATAATGATCTACAACGGCCTCATTTCCCTTAAGGAAAACATCAAGAAATCCTGGTCCAACATCGATGTCATCCTGAAACAGCGCTACGACGAAATTCCGAAACTGATTTCTGTCTGCGAAAGTTACGCCCAGTTCGAAAAAGGAATGCTCGACCGCCTCCTGAAAGCACGCGAACGCTATGTGCGCGCAGATGGCGTGAAAGAAAAATCCAAGGCCAGCAACCAGATTAGCGAGGCGCTTCGCAGTGTTTTTGCCCTGGCTGAAAATTATCCAGAACTCAAGGCCAATGAAAATTTCATGCAATTGCAGAATCGCATTTCGCATCTGGAGGAAACCCTTGCCGACCGCCGTGAGTTTTTCAACGACAGCGTCAATAATTACAACATCCGCATCCAGCAAATCCCGGATGTGTTCGTGGCCGGCATGCTGAACTACCAACAGGAAGAGATGTTTGAAGTGGCCGAAGAGGAACGTCGCGACGTGAAGGTCAATATCAAGCTCCCCAGTTTCGACTGAGCTTCCCCTAACCCGCAGGAGATTGTTAAGTGCCCAACCTGCCGAAAGATGAGTTGGAGGTCATCTTTCTTTCCCTGGTCGGCGTGGTAGCCGGAATATTTCTGTTCTGGACCGGCTTCCGGGAGTTGAAGGCCAAGCGAATCATCCAGAACACGCCCACCTCGAAAATCAACACCGGGGCAGTGGGAACCAACGTCGAGGTGAAAGGCCGTGTTATCGCCGAGAAAGACAAGATGGTGCGCGCGCCCATCAGCGGCAAGCCCTGCGCCTTATACCATATCGAAATCCAGAAATGGAAACGCGACCGCCGATCCGGCTTCAACCGCAACCGGTCCTTCATCAACATGGGAGAGCGCCGGGGCTGGCAACGCGGCCGCTGGGTGACGGTCGCCAAATATTTTTCCGATGATGGATTTTATATCGATGATGACAGCGGCGCCAACGCCATGGTGCTGGTGGAAGGCGCAACCGTCAATCGCAACGGCGGTACCAGCGATTATGAATGCTCGTCAAATGAGTTTTCCACCATGGACCCGGAACTGTATCAGTCCCTTGACCAAAACAAAAAAAAGATCCGGTCGTTCAAGCTGAAGGATTCCGCCTGGCTGTTATCGACCGACTACCGCTTCCGTGAATGGTGCTTTGCTCCAGGCGAACAGTTGTATGTGTTGGGGCATGCGGGATCGAACCTGAAGGTGAAGCGCCCCAAAAAGGCGGGAGTGAAGTTTTTCCTGAAAGCGAAAGAGGCCATCCGTAAAAACAAGGAACTTCAAAAACGCTTCGACGCCAACAAGGACGGCAAGCTGGATTACTACGAACTGGAACGCGGAGCCCAGCTGCTGGCGGAAAAACTCTCCGCCAAATACAGCAAGGAGAAACTGGAGGAGCTGGCTTCCAAAACCAAGATGGTGTTCAAGAAGGAAAACGGTTATCCCTTCATCATCAGCAACCGCCACGAAGAGGACCTGGTCTCCAATATCGGTACCTGGGCCACGGTCAAAATCTGGGGGGGTCCCATCCTCACCGTCGCCTCGGTGGCCTACCTCTGTTCTTATTATTTAAAGTAAGAGGGGCTTCCCTGAATTGGAAATCCCTGCATAAATTCAGGACGCCTTGGCCGCCTCGGTCCGTTTTCGCCTGGCCCAAAGCACCATGGACAACCCGAATATGAAGATTCCAATGAACTGCGAGGTGGAGAGCATCTCCGGCACCGCATACCCCCGGTCGTCGCCGCGATAAAACTCGATTATGAAGCGGCCGATGGAATACAGGATGCCGTAAGTCAGGAGCACCTGCCCGTCGAAGCGTTTCTTCTTTTGCACCCACAGCAGGACGAAGAATATGACGAGCGCATTGAGCGACAGGTATATCTGAGTTGGGTGAAGCGGCACATTGAGTGGTGCCAGGGAGTCCAGATTGGTGAACGTGATGGCCCACGGCGCGTCGGTGCGCACGCCGTAACAGCAACCCGCAAAAAAACATCCCCAGCGGCCGATAGCCTGCCCGATGGCGATCGAAGGCGCCAGCACATCCGCCGTTTTCCAAAAAGGTAGATCGAACTTGCGCATGAAGTACCACCCCGTCGCCACCGCCGCCATCAACCCACCGTAATACACCAGCCCGCCCTTCCAGAACTTCAACATCTCCAGAGGATTCGAAACGAAGTAACGGTACTCGACGATCACGTACAATAACCGCCCGCCCAGAATGGATGCGATCAGCAGGTAAAAACACAGATCAAGTATCCTGGCGGAATCGAGCCCTTCCTTCTGCCCCTGACGGGCCGCCAGAACGATGCCGACGAAGAAACCCGTCGCCACCAGCAGGCCGTAGGTGAAGATTTTGAGAATACCAAACTCAAGCAGAATGGGATGCACGTCAGCCCTCCCTGTCAGGCGGATTCAGAGGTGGGGTCCTCTTGCTGTTTTTGCGGCGCGGTTCCGTCCTTGATTATATCAATGAACATGAACAGCACGCCAATGGTAATGCAGGAATCCGCCACGTTGAAGGCAGGCCAGTGGTAACTGCCGAAATGAAAATCGAGAAAATCGATCACTTCCTTGTAAAGGATGCGGTCGATGAGGTTGCCAATGGCCCCGGCGAAAATGAGGATCAATCCCCGGAGCGCGATCTTCTTGGAACTCGGCGTTTCGTGAAAGAACACCAGAATGGCGATGATGGCGATGCCGGAAAAAACAATGAACAAGGTAGCCTTCATTTCCAGGTCACTGTCGGCAAACAGCCCAAATGCAACGCCGGGATTGCGGATGTGAGTCAGGTTGAAAAAGTTGTCGATGATGCGGATCGACATGTTCTGCGGAATATGCAGAGCCACGAGGTACTTCGTGAACTGATCGAGGATGATCAGAATGTTGGAAATCAGAAACAGCTGAAGGTATTTGTTCTTCAAAAGAAACTCAAGCTTTGGCGGATTCCAGATGAGTCGCGCACCGTTGACAGATACCGGGATGGTCCCCGGACGCCTCGGCCTCGACAAAATAGTTCCAGCATCGCTCACACTTTTTCCCCGGAGCCGGCTGGACCCCGATCTTCAATCCCTCGATCACGTCGCTCTGATAGGGGTCGCCATCCAGTTGCGGAACCAACTCGACTTCTGACACGATGAAGATGTATTTGAGGGAATCACTTTCGCTTTCCAGCAACGGCCGCATGGGCTCCGGCGCGGCGAGGTGGACTGAAGCGTCCAGCGAATGTCCGATGACCTTTTCACGACGGCGCAGTTCCAGCGCCTTACTGACCTCGCCCTTGAGCTCCTTGATGCGCTCCCACTTGGTTGCCAGCTCGTCGGAAAACGTGACGCCGGCCAAATCCGGAAACACGCTCAGGTGAACACTTTCCGTTTTGCTTCCGTCATCGGGCATGTACTTCCACACCTCGTCGGCGGTGAAACTCAGGATCGGAGCCATCATCTGCGCCATGCCCTTCAACAAATCGTACATCGCGGTCTGTCCGGACCGGCGGCCGTGCGAGGTCTTGGGGTAGGTATAAATCCGGTCCTTCAGGATGTCCAGGTAGAATGCGCTCAGGTCCACGATGCAGAAGTTGTAGAACGTGTGGTAGAACACGTGGAACTCGTATTCTTCGAAAGCCTTCTGGATGCGCTCGTTCACCTTCTTGAAACGGTGCAGGATGTAGTGGTCGATCTCCTCCATCTCGTCGACCGGCACCCGGTCGGTTTTCGGATCGAAGTCGCTCAGGTTGCCGAGCAGAAACCGGAACGTGTTGCGGATTTTCCGGTACGCTTCGGTGAGGCGTTTTAAAATCTCGTGGGAGATCCGGATGTCCTCGCGGTAATTTTCCGACGCCACCCACAGGCGCAGGATTTCCGCGCCGTACTGGTCGATAATCTTCTGCGGCGCGATGACGTTTCCCGCCGACTTCGACATCTTCTTGCCCTTGCCGTCCACCACGTAGCCATGCGTGAGAACGGTCTTGTACGGAGCCGCCCCGCGCGTCGCCACGGATTCCAGCAGGGAGCTGTGGAACCAGCCGCGGTGCTGGTCACTGCCTTCGAGATACAGATCGGCGGGCCATTGCAGGTTCGGGTCCGGCTCCAAAACCGCCGCATGGCTGACTCCGGAGTCGAACCACACGTCCAGAATATCCATTTCCTTTTTGAACTCGGCCGATCCGCAGGCGCACTTCGTGCCCGCGGGCAGGAGGTCCTTCACGTCTTTTTCGAACCAGCAGTCCGCGCCCTCTTTTTCCACCGCCGCGACGACGGGTTCGTACGCCTCCATGTCGGTGAGCGTGGTGTCGCATTGCACACAGGTAAACACCGTGATCGGCACGCCCCACGCGCGCTGGCGCGACACGCACCAGTCCGGGCGGTTCTCGATCATGCCGTAAATGCGGTCGCGTCCCCAGTGCGGCACCCAGCGGGTCTTGTCGATCTCCGCCAGCGCTTTCTGCCTGAGGCCCTTGTCGTCCATCGAAATGAACCACTGCGCCGTTGCGCGGAAGATGATCGGCGTGCGGCACCGCCAGCAATGCGGGTAGGAGTGATCGACGCGGTCCTGGTGGATCAGCTTGCCCAGCTCTTCCAGCTTCTTGATGATCTCCGGGTTGGCCTTCATCACGAACTGGCCGCCGAAGAACTCGACCTCCGGTTTGAACACGCCGCCGTCGTCCACGGGGTTGTACGTATCCAGCCCGTACTTGAGGCCGACGATGTAGTCCTCCTGGCCGTGCCCCGGCGCGGTGTGCACGCAACCCGTGCCCTGCTCGAGGGTGACGTGGTCGCCCAGGATCACCGGCGACTCGCGGTCGATGAACGGATGCTGGCAGACGACGCCTTCCAGGTCTTTGCCCGCGCATTTGCCGAGCACTTTATAATCGGTGACGTCCCATTCGAGGATTAAGGCCGACAACCGTTCCGCCGCAACGATGTACTGTTCTCCCGCGATCTCGACGGCGGTGTACTCGAAGTCCGGGTGCAGGCACACGGCGAGGTTGGCTGGAAGCGTCCACGGCGTGGTGGTCCAGATGACGAACGACGCTTTCTTTGCGTCCACGCCGTCGATCTGGTTTTTCCACTCCGACTTCACCGCAAACTTGACGTAGATGGAGGGCGAGTTGTGATCGGCGTACTCCACCTCCGCCTCGGCCAGGGCCGTCCGGCAATGCGTGCACCAGTGAACGGGTTTGAGTCCCTTGTACACCATGCCGGATTCGAGGAATTTCAGAAACTCGCGGACGATGGTGCCCTCGTAACCGAAGCTCATGGTGAGGTACGGCTTGTCCCAGTCGGCGAACACGCCCAGCCGTTTGAACTCTTCTTTTTGTATATCAACAAAACGCGCGGCGTACTCCCGGCACAGTTTGCGCACTTCGTTCTTGCCCAGATCCTGTTTTTTGCTTTTGAGTTCCTTGCCGACCTGGTGCTCGATGGGCAGGCCGTGGCAGTCCCAGCCCGGCACGAAGGTCGCGTCGAATCCCTTCATCGTCATGATGCGCACGATGAAATCCTTGAGCACCTTGTTGAGCGCGTGGCCCATGTGGATGTGGCCGTTGGCGTACGGCGGGCCGTCGTGGAAGACGTACTTCGGGCGGCCCTTCGACGCCTCGCGGATGCGCTGGTAAATGTCCTCCGCCTCCCACGCCGCCAGAACTTCCGGCTCCCTCTGCACGAGGTTGGCCTTCATCGGAAAATCCGTCTGCGGCAAATTGAGGGTGTCCTTGTAATCCATTTTCGTGTCGCCGTCTTCCGTCTTCATTTCAGTTTCATCGCTTCCTTCACTTTGCGCATGGTGTTCTCTGCCACCTTGCGGGCACGCTCGGTGCCTTCATCGAGAATTTCGTCCACTTCCTTCGGTTTGGCCACCAGCTCCGCGCGCCTCTCCATGAGGGGACGCATGCCAGCCAGCATGGACTCGGCCAAGAGCGCCTTGCAGTCGCCGCACCCGATGCCCGCCGTGCGGCAGTTCTCATCGACATACGCCTGCTTTTCTTCCGACGAGAACAGCTTGTGAAACGGGAACAGGTTGCACACGTCCGGGTCGCCCGGATCGTTCCGCCTGAGCCGTTGCGGATCGGTGAGCATCGACTGGATCTTTTTGGTGATCTCCTTTTCCGAGTCCGAGAGGTAGATCGCGTTGTTGTAGCTCTTGCTCATCTTGCGTCCGTCGATGCCGTTCAGCTTCGGCACCTCGCTGATCTTCGCCTCCGGCTCGATCAACACCTTCTTCTTGTAAAAATGCTGGAAGCGGCGCACGATCTCGCGCGACAGCTCCAGGTGCGGCGCCTGGTCGATGCCCACCGGCACGTAGTGCGCGTTGTACAGCACGATGTCCGCGGTCTGCAGAACCGGGTAACCGAGGAAGCCGTAGGAGCTCATGTCCACAGTCTTCACTTCCTGTTGCTTTTCCTTATAAGTCGGATTGCGCTCCAGCCACGACACCGGCACGATCATCGACAGAATCAGGTGCAGTTCCGCGTGTTCCGGGATGCGCGACTGCACGAACAGCGTGCACTTTTCCGGGTCGAGCCCCGCCGCCAGCCAGTCGATCGCCACCTCGCGGGTGAACCTGGGGATCTCGCGGGGGTTTTCGTGCAGCGTGGTGAGCGAATGCCAGTCGGCGATGAAGTAGAAGCACTCGTAGTCGTCCTGCAGGGACACCCAATTTTTTAACGCGCCGAAGTAGTTTCCCAGGTGAAGCAGGCCGGAAGGCTGCATGCCGCTCAAAATGCGTTTTTTGGACATCTATCTGAAATTTGATAAGGATTAAAGGAAGCGAATGATCTGTTTTACATAGGGAAACGCCTCTTGGGTAAAAAACTCTACCATAAACCCCATGGGGAGTCTAAGAATACCCAAAATTATCCCGGTCTGCGCAAAATAATCCAAAAGGAAGATGCCGAGCAGGACGAATCCGGTGTAGTGGTCGAACACCGCCAGCTTCGCCGCCATCTTCGGCGAGACCAGCCCCTTGAGCACGCTAGCGCCGTCTAGCGGAAAGATGGGGAGGAGGTTGAAGATCGCCAGCGCCACATTGATGTAGAGCGCGTAGCACAGCATGGCGAACAGAAACAGGTTCTGCTCCGGCGGCGTGACCCGTACCAGGAACCCGAAAATGAGGGCGAGGATCAGGTTGGACGCCGGACCCGCCGCCGCCACGTACATCATATCGCGGTGCGGGTTCTCGAAATTGCGCCCGTTCACCGGCACCGGCTTGGCCCAGCCGAAACCGAGGAAGTAGAAGCAGATGACACCGAAGAAGTCGAGGTGTTTGATGGGATTGAACGTGAGCCGGCCCAGCCGCTTCGCCGTGTTGTCGCCCAGAATGTACGCCACCCGGCCGTGGGAGTACTCGTGCACCGTCAACGAAAACAGGATGATAACGGTGAAAAACAGGTAAAACTGCAAGCTTTCCAAGAAACCACCTCGAATGGCAAAAGACTGCCGGGAATTCCATCCGGCCGGCGGGGGAACGATCCGCTAGGAGATGGACCCAAATACGCGCAATTGCGCCCTTAATTGGATTTTAGCTCATTTAAAACCTCCTTCTCAAATTTTATCCCGCCTTCGCAATTCTTCACACATTTTGCCCGCCCGGCCTCAAGCCTTTGGGTTTTTGGCCGTTATGAGAAGGGCGGCGGGGCACATTCGGTTGAATTCATCCCCCCGTTGCGTGACAATGAAATGATCCGCATTCAATAAATATCGGGACGCCCCCGGCCCGCCCTGCGGCGCGGATCGGCAAGCCCTTACAACGAAAGCAGGTGAGCGTTTTGTCCACGAAGCATTCCAGTCAAATAATCGCCGTCGGCGGCGGCAAGGGCGGCGTCGGCAAAAGCGTGATCGCCACCAACCTGGCGGTGGCCATGGCGCTCACCGGGCAGAAGGTGGTGCTGGTGGACGGCGACTTCGGCGCCTCCAACCTGCACGCGCTGGTGGGCATCAGCAATCCGCGCTACGGCTTCCGCGATTTCTTCGTGCACGACGGCATCGAGGACGATCCCTCTCCCCTGCTCCAGGAAACCGGGCTGGTGAACCTGAAATTTTTGAGCACGTCGGGGAGCCTGCCCGGCAGTGCGGACATCAACCAGAAGAACCAGAACCGCGTCATGAACGTGCTCCGCAACCTGAAAGCGGATGCGGTGTGCATCGACCTCGGTCCGGGGACGGGATTCCACACGGTGGACTTCTTCAACCTCGCCGACCGGCAGGTGGTGGTGTCCACCCCCGAGATGACTTCCATCACCAACACGTTCAATTACATCAAATCTGTGCTGTTCCGCCGCATCAGCCAGGAGTTCAAGGCCAACGCCGAAATCCAGCACGCGCTCGACTTTTCGAAAAATCCGGAGGTGAGCGAGGACTGTTTCGAAATCGACCAGCTCCGCGCCAAGATCAGGGAAACCGATCCGGATTCGCTGGAGGCGATCAATGACATCATCCGCACCTTCTCGCCGGGGCTCGTCATCAACCGCGTGCGCGGCAAACGCGACATCATGGTCGGAGACACCCTGTGCAAGCTCGTCAAGAAATACCTCGACGTGGACGCACAGTACCTGGGCTACGTGGTGGACAGCGAGGAAGTCCGCGGCTCCATCGATGACATGGTGCCGTTCCTTGTCAAGGATCCAGCCAGCAAGCCATCCGAAAACATCCGCCAGGTGCTGAGCAACCTGACTCACACCGACCTGCACATGGTAAAGAAAAACGGCTCGATGTTCGTTTCGCTCGAGATCAAGCTGAAATCCGGCTGGGACCGCTGAGGTTCACCCGCCTCACCGCCCCCTGTCCGCTCACCCTGCCTGCCCCCTCTTTTCGAATCTGTTAAGATATCCCGCAGAAACCCTTTTTCCGGGATCGCATGTCGAAAGATTACCAAAACCAGCTTGAAAACCTGTTGCGTCTCAGCCGCGAGTTGGGTCGCCCGCTTTACGTGGTGGGCGGCACCCTGCGCGACCGATTTATGGGCAAGGCCTGCGCCGATTTCGATTTCGCCTGCAACGAAGCGCCGGAGGTGTCCAAGCGCTTTGCGAAAGCACATTCACTCACCCTGGTGCCTCTGGACTCCACGCCGGGACGCGAAACCCACCGCGTGGTGATCGCGCGCGACGTGTATTTCGATTTCACCACCCTGCAGGGCAAAACGCTGGAAGACGACCTGGCGCACCGCGACTTCACCATCAATGCGATGGGTCAGCCGCTGGAAGATTTGATCGCCGGAAAAGACACGTTGGTCGATCCCTTTGGCGGGGTTGAGGACATCGCAAGCCGCACCGTACGCGCCCTGCCCGGCCCGGTGTTCGAAGACGATCCCCTGCGCCTGCTTCGCGCTTACCGTTTCGCCAACACGCTGGGTTTCGACATCGACGAAGAAACCTCGCGGCGCATAGCCGAAACCCGCGGACGCATCCGCACCGTCGCCGCCGAACGCCTGTCCCACGAACTGTTGATCCTGCTCGGCACTCCCAACTCGCACCTCGATCGCCTGGTGGAGACGGGTCTCCTGTCCGCGCTCATCCCGGAACTAGCCCTGCATTTCGACGACGGCCCTGCGGATTCTTTAACGGACAACGGGGCTGAGGCCCTTCGCATCCTGGACCGGTTGGAAATCCTGCTTGTGGAAACCGAAAAGATTTCGCCGAAGCACCGCACCCGGTTCCGCGAATACATCGACGTACCACCTCGACGCGCCCTGCTCAAGCTCGCGGTGCTGTTGCGTCCTTTGGAGGATGCCCCCGATCAGCATTTAACCGGGACAAGAATCCGCAACGATTCTCTCCCCGTTCGTATCATGAAAGACCTGCGGCTCAGCAACGACCACATTCTTTTCACCGACCGGGCCCTGGCTGTGCACCACAACGTTTTGGAATACGCGACCAACATGCCCGCGACCAACGAGGAAGACGACCTATCCGGAATCTACCAGTTATGCAAACAGGCGGAAGACGATTTCTTTTCGGGAGCCATTCTGGCAACGGCTGTTAAGATGGAGGTCGGCGACGACCTGCAACCGTTCCTGCTGGCCCTCAACCGGCTCGTGGAGTTTTACCTGAACACTTACCGGCCGGCACAGGCAAACCCGACGCTGTTGAACGGGAGAACGCTGACACGCAAATTCCAGCTGTCACCGTCTCCCGCATACAAAACCATACTCGACCGCGTGGAGGAAGCCCGTGTTCTGGGGCGCATTGCCACGCGCAGGCAGGCCGAGGCGCTGGCCGCCGATCTCATCCAACAACTCAAACTCAAGCGGGAAACATGAACATGCAATATCAGAACCAGACCTGGCTGGGAAAGAAAGTCATTATCGGGCAGACGGAAATCGATTCAGCCAAACCGGTGAATGTGCTCATTGGGTTTCACGGGGCGGAATCGACACCGGAGAACATGCTGATCCACGGCAACCGGCTGCAACTGAACAACATCGTCGCCATTTATCCGGAAGGTCCGGTGGATGCGGGCAACGGCGTGTGGAGCTGGTGGCTGGACGGTCCCCGGCAAAAGGAAGCGGTCCAGCAGTTTCTCGACTTCACCACCGGAATGGTGGACGAAACCCACCGCTTCATGAAGGAACAGAATGTCGCCAACGGATTCCACACCTGCCTGTGGGGATTTTCCCAGGGCGGCGCGGCGTCTTTGGTGTACGCACTGATGGGCAAACATCCGGTGCACAAGGTGGCGTCCATCTGCGGCTTCCTGCCGGAGTTGCCGGAGATCACCACCAAAAACGTCGCGGCGCAGATTCTCGGCATCTTCGGTGCCAACGACGATGTGGTGCCCTCTTTCCTGGCCGAGCACGCACTGGATGAAATGCAGAGCCACGGCCATACCCTGACAATCAAAGAAACCCCGCAGGGGCACGAAGTGAGCGCGGAAAACATCCAGGATTTGATCAAGTTCCTCGAGGTCTGACCCCTCTCCCCATTCCAGGGAATTTCGTTGACTTGCCCCAGCGTTTTGCTATGCTGATCCCAAATTGAATCGCTGTATTCAGATGAAGGAAAGACGGTGCGAATCCGTCGCGGTGCCGCCGCTGTAACCGGGGACGACACCCGCATCTTGCCACTGTTCCAGGGAACGGGAAGGCGCGGGCGGTAGGACGATCCGGAAGCCAGAAAGCCTGTCTGAATATGCTTCACACACTCTCCGGGACCTGAGAGGTGAAGGTGACATGACCTGTTTCCCTTTCCACCCGGAAAGGGATTTTTTGTTTGGGCCTTCCAGGTTTCCGGATCGGTACCGGATATGACCGCGCGCCCGGCAATCAATCGCTTTCCCAAGCCATCGTTGTATTCAAAGCCCGCCACGTTCGGAAGCTATTTCCGAAGCGTCTGTGCGGCGTTGTGCCTGCTAGCTCTGCTGGCGGTTCCGCTTTCATCGTGGGCGGTGGAACCCGGTAACGCGCCGCAACGCATCATCTCCATGTCGCCGTCGATCACGGAGTTTCTGTTTGAGCTGGGCGTGGGCGACCGCGTCGTCGGCGTCACCAACTTCTGTAAGTATCCGCCCGAAGCCTGCGCACGCACGAAGATCGGCAGTCTCCTGCATCCCAGCATCGAGCGCTGGATCACGCTGAACCCGGACCTCGTCATCCACCAGGCCACCAGCCATACTCTTAAGAACAACGCGGTGAATCTCCACATCCGCACGCTCGCCGTCGAGATGCAGACCCTCGAACAGATTTACGAATCGTTACACAAAATGGGGAAGGCGCTTCATATCGAAGACCGCGCGAAGGAGTTGATCCACCGCCTGAAATCCGGAATCGACGCATACCGCCAGAAACTGAAAGGACACGCGCCGAAATCCACCTTATTGATACTGGGCGACAGCAACGAGCCGGGACGCAGTCTTTACGCTGTCGGGCCGAGTTCGTTTCTCGGGGAACTGCTGGAGCTGGCGGGTGGAAAAAACATCGTCACCGACACGATTGCGCCCTACCCGAAGATCAATAAGGAGTACATCATCCAGCAATCGCCGCAGGTGATCATCGAGGCTGGACCCGCCATGAACATGACAGCGGAAGAAAAGGCGGCGCGTCTTAAAGAATGGCGGCGCTTTTCCACCATCCGCGCAGTGTCCGAAAATAACATCCATTTCATCAGCGCCGACTACATCCTCATCCCCGGACCGCGCCTGCTCAGCATTCTGGACGACTTCGCCCGTGCCCTGCACCCGGAGGTGTTCGGACCATCAAATGAAACGTCGTCTACGGGAGGACAGGGATGACCACCGCCGCTTCCACAACCACACAACCGCTCCTGCGCGCCGAAGGCATTTCGTTCGCCTACGACAAGGACCCCGTGGTGCGGGAGGTGTCGCTGGACATCGCCTCTGGGGAGTTCGTCGGCATCATCGGTCCAAACGGCTCAGGCAAGTCCACCCTGCTCAAACTCATGGCGGGGATTCTGGAACCGGATAGCCAGCGCGTGCTGTTTCGCGGCCGCGACATCCATTCCTGCAACCGCAAGCAACTGGCGCAGTCCATCGCCTGGATTCCGCAGGAGCACCACATGCCCTTTCCGTTCAAAGTGAGCGAGGTGGTGATGATGGGGCGGCATCCGTATCTCTCCGCGTTCACCTTCGAGGGCGAAAGCGATTTCGAGATCGTCCGCCGCGCTTTGGAACAGACGCAGACTTCGATGTTCGCCGAGCGCCTGTTTAACGAAATCAGCGGCGGTGAAAAACAGCGCGTCATGCTGGCCAGCGCCATCGCGCAGGAACCGGAAGCGATGTTGCTGGACGAACCGACCTCCGCACTCGACCTCAAATACCAAGTGGAATTGTTGCGGATTCTGAACGACCTCAACAGCAAACAGAATGTCACCATCGCCGTGGCCATGCACGACCTGCACCTCGCCTCAAAATACTGCTGCCGCCTTGTATTGCTGAAACAGGGGCGAGTGATCAAAGACGGCGCACCAGAGGAAGTTTTACAAAAGGACATCCTGGAGGAGGTGTACGAGATCGGCGTCAACATTTATCGCGACGAGGCCGACGGCAGTTTCCTGATTTCTCCGGAGGGCGCGTGATGCTGACCCACACGCATGGACTCACACCCCGCCGCTACGTGCAGGTGGTCACCGCGTTCTTCCTGCTCTTTCTCCTGGTACTGGGAATCGCCCCGTTGATTGGTCCCACCAGCGTCAACCTGATGAAAGCGTTGTCCAGCGACATCCCGTTCGCGGAGAACGTGGATGCGAATATTTTATTCGTCGCACGCTTTCCCCGTATTTTGCTGGGCGCGCTCACCGGCGGTGCGCTCGCCATCTCCGGCGCGGTTTTGCAGGCGTTGTTGCGCAACGATCTCGCCGCGCCGTTCACGCTGGGAATTTCCAGCGGTGCATCGCTGGGCGCGGTCATCGCCATCGCACTCAACCTCAATTTCATGTTCCTCGGATTTTCTTCAGTGCCCATCGCCGCCTTCCTCGGTGCGCTCGGGGCAATGCTGTTGGTGTTCAGTCTGGTTAAGACCAGGCACGGCGATTTTCCAACAGGTGTTCTTCTTCTCGCCGGGGTGACGGCGAATTTCTTCTTCGCATCGCTCGTCATGTTCATTCATTACCTGTCCGATTTCACGCAGTCGTTCCAGATCGTGCGCTGGATGATGGGCGGACTCGACATCACCAGCTACGAAACCGTGTGGTCTATTCTGCCACTGGTGCTGATCGGGTTTTGCGGGCTGCTCTACATCGCGCGCGATCTCAACCTCATCAGCGCCGGCGTCCACTCGGCGCAGAGCCGCGGCGTGGATGTGAAACGCACGCAAAAACTGGCCTTCGTACTGGCGTCTCTCACTACGGGAACGGTGGTGGCGACCAGCGGACCCATCGGTTTTGTCGGGCTCATCGTACCGCACATGGTGCGGCTGGTGATCGGGCCGGACCTGCGCCTCCTGATTCCCGCGTCGTTTTTCTTTGGCGCGAGTTTTCTGATTCTTTGCGATTCATTCGGGCGAACCTTCATCGCGCCGGTGGAAATTCCCGTCGGCGTCATCACGGCGCTTCTCGGGGGACCATTCTTCGTGTGGCTGTTGAAACGGCAGAGGTGATTCGATCATGACCGCAAAAACCTTGATGGTGCAGGGAACCGGATCGGGCGTCGGCAAAAGCGTCATCACCGCCGCCCTGTGCCGTTGGTTTTACAGGAAAGGCTTCAAGGTCGCACCATTCAAGGCGCAAAACATGTCGCTCAACGCCTACGTCTGTGAGGACGGTGGCGAGATCGGGCGCGCGCAGGCGTTCCAGGCAGAGGCCTGCGGCATCGCCCCCACGGTCCAGATGAACCCCGTTCTTTTAAAACCGGCGGGCGACAATTTGTCGCAGGTCATCCTTATGGGCCGCCCCGCGCATACCCGCAACGCCAGGGACTATTACCAGGGCAAACCCGCTTATCTCGATCAGGTCAAACAGGCGTTGGGGGACCTGCGGCGTGAATACGACCTGGTTATCCTCGAAGGGGCCGGATCCCCCGCCGAGATCAACCTGCGCGAGATGGATTTCGTCAACATGGCGATGGCGAAGGAGGCGGATGCGAAGGTGCTGCTGGTGGGGGACATCGATCGCGGCGGCGTCTTCGCCTGGATGAAAGGCACCTACGACCTGCTGAGTGAAAACGAGCAGGACCGCGTCGCCGGGTTTCTCATCAACAAGTTTCGCGGCGACGTCGCGCTCCTCAAGCCCGGCCTCAAACAATTTGAAGACCTGGTCGGCAAACCCGTGTTAGGGGTGATTCCATTCGACCACAACCTGTTCGTGGACGAGGAAGACTCCCTGCCCTTTGGAACGCACGGCGAAATGAAAACGGACGCGGGCCTCTTGGACGTCGCCATCCTGCGCGTGCCGCGCATTGCCAACTTCACCGACTTTTCGCCGCTGATGGAAGACCCGGCGGTGGCGGTGCGCTATGTATGGACCGAGGCGCAGTTGGGATCGCCGGACCTCATCGTCCTCCCCGGTACCAAGAACACGCTGGAGGACATGCGGTTTTTGAAAACACAGGGACTCGACCGCGCCGTTCATCGTTGCCATCAAGAAGGAGCCGTGGTGTTCGGTATCTGTGGCGGATTCCAGATGATGGGGCAGGAACTCACCGATGCCAATGGCATTGAAAGCACGGTCGGAAGAATAGACGGACTGGACCTTTTGCCTGTCATCACAAAGATGCAGGCGGAAAAAATAACACGGCAGGTGCGGTGCACCACCCACCGCTCACCAGCGTTCGACGCCGGCCTGACGGCGTGGGGATACGAAATCCATAACGGCGTCTCGGAGATTGCCGGTCCCTGCGCCCCATTGTTCCAAAATAGAAGTGAAGAAAATACGGATGCACTGGGGGTTTGCAACAAAACGGGCACCCTGATCGGCACCTACCTGCACGGCATTCTGGACAACGATCCCCTGCGCCACGCGCTGTTGAACCGTGTCCGCCGTCACTGCGACATTCCACAAGTCAAAGAACCGTTTGATTACCGGCTGTTCCGCAAACGGCAATGGGACCGGCTGGCAGAATGGCTGAACGCTTCTATAGAAATGAAACGCATTGAAGCGTTGATTGAAAACTGAAAGGAACCGGAATCAAAAAATGAAGAAGCTTTTATTCATAACAGGTATCTCCCTATGTGTGCCCTTCGTTTTCGGTCACGCGATCGCCGAAGAAAAGGATAAGCAACTGGAAATACTGGACGCGATCGAAATCCACGCCACCCGTTCGCAGATCAAACCGGAAAACCAGACCGCGTCCTACACGGTGATCACCCGCGAAGAAATTAAAAAGAAAAAACACATGCAGGTAAAAGATATCATTCAGGAACAACTGGGAGTCAACGTCGTACAGACGGGACCGCTGGGCAGTTCCACCACCCTGTTCATGCGCGGAGCCAATTCTCAATCGACACTGGTGATGATCGACGGCGTTCAGGTGAAGACCAATTCCACCGGCAGTTTCAGTTTTGCTCATTTGCAGATGGACAACATCGAGCGAATTGAAATTCTGCGTGGTCCCCAAAGCACGCTGTGGGGCGCCGATGCGGTAGGGGGCGTCATCAACATCGTCACCCGCAAAGGAAAGGGCAAACCCACGCACACACTGTCATTCGAGGGCGGAAGTTTTGAAACGTTCAAGGAAACCCTCACCAGTTCGGGTTCACATGAAAGCTTCGATTACTCTCTGAGCGCGTCGAACACCGACAGCGAAGGCTTTTCCGCATTCAACGAACGGCGCGGGGGCACGGAAAACGACCGTTATTCAAATCGCACTTTCTCCACCCGCCTCGGTTACAACTTTCTTAAAGACGGACGGGTGGAGTTCATTGGACGCTACATCCGCGCGCGCAGCCACTTTGACGGATTCAATCCCCTCACCTTCACCTTCTCCGACACCCTGCCGCATCACATAAACAACGACACCGTTTACGGCGCGTTGCCCCTGCAAAAAGCCCTCACCGAAAACTGGGATTTGAAAATCACTCCGAGCGTGTTCGTGGACGAATTGGACACTATAGATCCCACCTTTGGCGATTCGTTCATCATCAACAGGACCTACACGGTGGACGTGCAGAACAATGTATATATTAATAAGAACATTTCGACCGTTTTCGGATTCGAGCACCAGGCCACCAACGCCTCCAACGCCAGCCAGGGCATCGCCCTGCAAAACGAAAACCAGGGCTATTACCTTCAGTTCCAATTCAATCACGACAATCGGTTTTTGCTTAACGCCGGCGTGCGGGAAGACATCAACACCCGTTTCGCCAACAAGTTCACCTACAAGATCGAGGCGGCCTACCGCTTTTTGGAGACCAATACCCGTCTGCGCGGTGGTTTTGCCACCGGCTTCCGCGCCCCGTCCGTCAATGAAATCCTGTTTCCATTTTTTGGAAATCCCAACATCCAGCCGGAAGAAACGGAAAGTTTTGAGATCGGAGTGGAGCAGGCCCTGCTGGCCGACCGCGTATCCGTGGCCGTCACGTATTTCAATATGGATCTGAAAAACCAGATCCAGCCCAATCCGGCGACGTTCATCGCCGAGAACATCGGCCGCGCGCGGTCGCAGGGCATCGAAACAAGCGTTCTCTGGCAGGTGATGGATGACATCGATGTGAACGCCGCCTACACGTGGAATCAGGCGGTAGACTCCAGTACCGGCGCGCTTCTTGTAAGGCGGCCGCGCCATACGGCCTCCGCCACCCTGCACCACACCTGGCGCAACCTGCTCGACTGGCTGGTGACGGTGCAGTACCGGAGCGCGATGGTTTCCGGCACCGGACGCGTCGGAGGACGCGCCATCGTGCGCGCAGCATTGGGATACCAGTTGACGAAACAGCTCAAACTGACTGCGCGCGGAGAAAATCTGCTCAACAAACAATACGAGGAGTCGCTGTTCTTTGGAACAGCTGGAATTTCCGGTTACGCCGGATTCGAATATTCCTTTCACTGATTTGAAGACCATGTTTTCCACCAACAGGGACATTCAATCCAAGCGGACTTTCTTCTTGGCGCTGACATGTTCTCTTGTTTTGCATGGCCTGGTTTTTTGGGGTCTCACTTTCTGGCCAAAATCCCAAGAGAGTGCGGTGGAAAATAAAACCTTTAAAGTCCAGAAGGTCCGGCTTGTGACCTCGTCACCCTCCGGTTCTCGTACCAGTCGCCAACAGGAGATCCTGCAAAAGGAGCTCCCCTCCTTTGAATCAAAAGAGTTTTCCTTCAAAGGAGTTCCCGCAAAAATGCGATCGCCGCATTTCAAATGGAAAAACAAAACAGACCAGATGCTCCCCCTCGATTCAGTCTCTCCCTCGACAGTAAACAAACAGCCGACGGAGCTCTTGCTCCCCCACTCTTCAAAATCCATTTCCATTTTTCATGTGGCTCCCCAAACCGTGACCGTGAACACCATAAATTCCGTTCGGCCCAGGACTCAGGCCCGAATCGCTTTTAAAAAAGAAATCCTTCCCAAGTCTCCAATCAACTACATCCCGCCCTTACCGGGACGGCCCACGCTCGCGCAATTTCACGGTTGGGAAGCTCCTGCGGGAGGCCGTCACGCCGAAGCCGTGCAACCCACTCACACCATTGCCGGCATCAAGCCGGCAACAAAAACCGGGCAAAGGCACTTCTCGCATGAAAAAACCACGGAACTTTTGGATGAAAAATCTCTTCCAACTCTCCCCACAGCCTCATGGACCGGCCCGGAAACGGGATCGAAAAAGCCCCTGAAAGAACCGGTTGCGGAAAAAAGTTTCGGTAAAGCACCTCCTTCCCAAAAAATGAAGGATGCAATTAATTCAGAAAATATCGAATCCGGTCACCACCCATTTGCATCCAAAGGATTCACGGGTTCCCTCCATGAGGAAGAGGATCTGGAAACCCTGAAAAACGGTTTCATCCTGGAAATCCGAAACCGGATCGCAAAATACAAGTTTTATCCCCGTTTGGCCAAGCGGCGGGGGTTGGAAGGGCAACCCGTGGTGCATTTTAAAATCACACGTAAAGGCGGCATTGAAAATCTGCACGTGGCGCTTTCTTCCGGAAGCGGCATACTGGATGATGCCGCACTGGAATCGGTGAAGAACGGTGCACCCTTTCCCGTCATCCCCAAAGCGCTTAACCGCGATTCGATGACGATTCAACTGCCCATCGCATTCACCCTCGATTGATCCGGTTATCTGAAACCGGTCATAATATCTGGAGACAGGAATGAACTGGACCCGAACTTCGTCAATTGTTTTTTTATTCTGCCTGTGGCTGGTGGCATGTGCCCCCCAGCCCACTAAAACCGTTCCGGCAGAATACAAACGCGGGCAGGAGTTGTTTCATGCTGTTTGTTCCAACTGTCATGGATCCGATGCCCTCGGTGGCCATACCAAAGCCCCCAACCTGATCGATGCAGTGTTTGTCAAAAGCGAGTTTTCCGACCAGGAAATCCGTCACACTATCAACAACGGTTCCGGCAAAATGCCTTCACAGAAAGGCAAGTTCACAGATGAAGAAATCACCGAAATCATCAAGTACCTGCGTTACAGCCAGAAGGAAGCCAACCTGGTGATGGATGCGGAAGCGATGGATGAGTTTTTTGACGAGCCTTTACCGGTTGAGGATCCAATCGAGGAAGATGAAGTGGAGGAAGGGTGAAGTGCCCCTCCCCGCCTTGACACCCACCCTGATTTTGGCTAAATTAACCCCTCCTGAAAGTCCACACCTCTAATCACACAGACATACCGGAGTCCAACTCATGTCGGAAAGTTATATACAGTCCCAGTTCGCAAACCGCATTGGCGGCACACAGTTTGGCAAAGACACCAAAATCTACAAGTTCGAAAAGATCAAACGGGCCAAACGCGCGGCCTTGGAAGCCAATCCCGGCAAAGAGCTGTTCGACATGGGCGTGGGTGAACCGGACGAAATGGCGGATGGCGGCGTGATCGCCGCGCTGGAGCAGGAAGCGCGCAAACCGGAAAACCGCGGATACACCGACAACGGCATTGACGCCTTCAAGGAAGCAGCCGTTCGTTACATGGAAAAGACATTCGGTGTGAGAGGGCTTGATCCTAAAATACACGTCAACCACAGTATCGGTTCCAAGCCCGGACTGGCCATGATGCCGCTGATTTTTATCAATCCTGGCGATGTGACCCTGATGACCACCCCCGGTTACCCGGTAATGGGCACGCACACACAGTATCTTGGAGGCGAGGTGGTGAACCTGCCCCTGACGGAAGAGAACCAGTTTCTTCCCGATCTCAAAAGCATCGACTCCGATACCGCCAAACGTGCCAAACTGCTTTGCATCAATTATCCCAACAACCCGACCGGGGCAAACGCCACCCGCAAGTTTTATGAAGAGGTCGTGGAGTTCGCGAAGAGCAACGATATCGTGGTGGTGCAGGACGCAGCGTACGCCACGCTCACTTACGACACCGAGCCTCTCAGCTTTCTTTCGGTTCCGGGAGCGATGGACGTCGGCGTGGAGTTCCATTCGCATTCCAAAGCGTACAACATGACGGGATGGCGTATCGCCTTCATCGTCGGCAACGAGCTGGTGGTCAAAGGTTTCGCCAATATCAAGGACAACATCGACTCCGGCCAGTTCGCGGCCATCCAGAAGGCAGGCATTTATGCGCTGGAGCACCCGGAGATCACGCAACGCATCGTGGAAAAATACCAACGCCGCCTGCGCCTGCTGGTGGACAGCCTGAACTCGGTTGGGTTCAAAGCCACCATGCCCGGCGGATCGTTCTTCCTGTACGTCAAGGCACCGAAAGGCATTCAGGGCGGACCCAAGTTCGAAAATGCCGAAGCGTTTTCGCAGTACATGATCACCGAACACCTCATCTCCACCGTGCCTTGGGACGACGTCGGCAATTTCGTCCGCTTCTCCGCCACCTTCGCGGCCAAGGATGAAGCCGACGAAGTTCGAATCATGCAGGAAATCAAAAAGCGCCTGGCCACGGTGAAGTTCGAGTTTTAACGACGGCTTTATTTAAGGGACCCGTTATGTCCCACACCGCTTTCATCGGCATCGGCTCCAATATGGGAGACGCTCCCGGCCATTGCCGGGAAGCTATCGACCGCATGCGCAGACACCCGGCGTTGAACCTGCACACCACTTCTTCCCTTTACAAAACCCAACCCTACGGCAAAACCGACCAGGACTGGTTCATCAACGCCGTTGCTCAGGTGTTAACGAATATTTCACCTGTGGATCTTCTACATGTCCTGTTGAGCATCGAAAAGGAAATGGGGCGGGAACGGCGGGGAAAATGGGGGCCGCGCAAGATCGACCTGGACCTGTTGTTGTACAATGGGGACACGGTAAAGGAAGAGAATCTGCAAGTGCCGCATCCAGGTATCGCCGAGCGGCGGTTTGTACTGGAACCCTTGGCGGAAATCGCACCGGACCTGGTTCATCCCACGATCGACAAAACCATTGCAGACCTGCTGAGGGAGGTGCGGGACCCTTTGCAAGTGACGCGTCTCCCGGCCTCAACCTAATTCATCGACTTCGATGATCTCCATTTTCTCGATTGCCGACTGCATCAGTTCCTGCCAGGAATATCGCGCTTCGTCTTCTTCCAGTTCGTGAATTTTACTTTTGGTGGTTGGATTGGGCGGCATGAATACCGAACAGCAGTCGGGTTGGGGCTCGATGCTAATTTCGTATGTCCCCAGTTCCTTCGCCTGGCGAATGATCTCGTTTTTGTCGGTGCCGATGAGGGGACGGAAGACGCTGAGCGCCACCAGTCCTGACACCGCGTTCAGGTTTTCCAAAGTCTGCGATGCCACCTGTCCCAGAGATTCGCCGGTCACCAGCCCCAGGTATCCCTGTTTTTCTGCCACCGACTGCGCGATGCGGTACATCATGCGACGGTACAGAACCACACGATTGGGCGCACGGCAGTGATCACGAATCGATTCCTGAATCGTTTCAAACGGCACTACATACAAACGGGCCCGACTCTGGTAGCGGTTCAGTTGGCGGGACAGTCGCTTCACCTTGTCGTATCCGCCGCGACCCATGTACGGCTGGTTGTCAAAGAAAATCCCATGCACCCGGCATCCGCGTTTCATGATGCGAAACAAGGCGACCGGACTGTCGATGCCACCGGAAATCAATCCCAGCACCTCGCCGGAACTGCCAACGGGCAATCCCCGCAAGCCCGCGATTCGGTTCTTGAACACAACGGTATGTTCCTGGCCGATCTCGATTTCCAGGGTGAAATCGGCGTGGTCGATATCGACTTCCAGGCCACGTTCGTGAAGCCGGCCGAGGATGCGCGAACCCACTTCGTAATTTACCTCCGTGGAGGTTTGAGGGAACCGTTTGTCAGCGCGTTTTGTCTTCACACAGAACTTGAGATGTTTTCCATGATTCAGGAGGGGTTCGATCCACTGCACACCGAGTTCCGCCATTTTCTCGAAATCCGGTTCCATCGCCACCCCCAGACTGAACGAAGCCACGCCGGGAACACAGGCAAGGCGTTGCCCGGCCGCATCTGCCGCCTCCATTGGACAGTCCACGCGGATGCGGCCGTGTGGTTTTTGAATTGCGATCCCGTCCAACCCTTTCAACGCGTGGCGGATGTTGTCGGCAAGCCGGTTGATGAACATACTTCGGTTTTTTCCCTTGAGCCCGATTTCATCGTACCGGACCAGGATCGTGCATTGTTGTGTCATGAGTTGGCGAATCGACGAGAAAAGGAAGGGTAAAGAGTTTCGTGAGCCTGGGCGAAAGCCGCAAGAAAGCAGTCCACGTCTTCCACCGTGTTGTTGTGGTTGAAGGAGATGCGAAGACTGCACCTCGCCTCTTCCCGCGTGCACCCGATGCCCATCAGAATTTTGGACGGTTCTTTCGAGTGGGCACTGCACGCAGAACCGAGACCCACATAAATGCCCAGCTTTTCCAAATGATGAAGGACCACTTCTCCTTCAACCGGCGCGAAACTGAAATTGACGATTGCCGGCGATTGAAATGAATTGTCCGGATCAACGGAAGAATTGAATTTCAAGTTCAGGTTGGAATTGCTGGATGCGAGCGCTTTCAGTCCCGTTACCAGGCGCTCCCGCAAAATAGAGAATGTTTTGTTCGCGAATGATGCCCGATGGGCTGCCAGTTTAACCGCGCATCCAAGACCCACGATAAATGGCACCGGTAAAGTGCCGGAGCGCATGCCGTGTTGTTGTTTGCCGCCGTGGATCTGCGGCTTGAGACTCAGACGGGAATCGACCACCAGCAGACCGATGCCCTTCGGCCCATGAAACTTGTGGGCCGATACCGAATAGCCCGAAAGGCCCTCCCACATGGTCTCTGTGATCGGCATTTTGCCCACCGCCTGCACCCCGTCAAGAAACAGCCGAGTTTGCGGTGCGTGCTCCTTTAAAAGAGGAGCGATGACTCGGGGATCGTTGATGCTGCCCAGTTCGTTGTTGACGTGCGATAAATACAACCAGCGCACTTTGCGCTTCTTGAGTTCGGGAATCGAGGCCGTATCCAGCCTGCCGTCTTTCTGGTATTCCAGCAAAGACACCGGTTCGTTATCGTATTCCTTTAAAGCGTCCAGCGTTTCTTTCACACTGGGATGCTCCAGCCCCAAATACGCCACCTTCTTGTCGGGAAAACACGTCCCTTTAATGAAGAGATTGTTCGATTCACTTCCGCCGCTGGTGAAGACGATGCGGAACCGCGCGGGAATGCACAAACTATCGCGGATACAATCCTCCGCCTCCTGAATTTTCTGCTTGGCATCGTGGCCGAGGCGGTACACCGCACCGGAGTTGCCGAAGTCTTCCTGCATTGACTTCGTCATCACCTCGATCACCTCCGGGTCCATCGGTGTGGTGGCGGCGTTGTCCAGATAAATCATTTCATTCTTGTTTCCTGTCAGGCCGAATAGGGCGGCACAATGCCCTGATCGACACCCAATTGATCGAGGATGCGGGCGACCACGAAATCGACGAGATCCCCAACCGATTTCGGGTTGTTGTAAAATCCCGGATTGGCGGGGAGGATCAGACCGCCCGCCTGGTCGAGCGCCAGCATGTTTTTCAAATGAATCGTGCTGAACGGTGCCTCCCTGGGCACGATGATCAATTTACCCTTTTCCTTCAAAACCACATCCGCCGCGCGTTCCACAAGGCTGCTCGAGATCCCTGCGGCGATGCGCCCGACCGTACCCATGCTGGCGGGAACGATGACCATGCCGTCGGTCTTGAATGAACCGCTGGCTATGGAGGTGTTGATCTTCGAATTCTTATAGACTGTTGCGTTTTCTTTTTTGAAATAGGACGGCGAGAGATCCAGTTCCAGTTTGAGCAGTTCCACCCCGCGCTCGGAAAGGACCACATGCAGTTCCGCCAACGGTTGCAGGACATCGAACAGCCGCTTTGCGTAGCAAACACCGCTGGCACCGGTGATCGCAAGAATGAATCGCTTCATCGCGGCTCCCCGATGCCGAGAAGAGCATCCACCACAGTCACCACCTGACCGTGCACAGCCTCGACCGAACCATCGCTGTCAATGCGTCGGATATGGGGTCCCTCGAAGGAGTCGAAAATAGCCTGCACTTTTTGAAGATAATCCTTTTTTTCAAAGGAGCTGAATCCATCCCGACCTTTTGCGATGCGTTCAAAGCTGGTCTCCAGTGAACCGGAAAATATCAGGACCCGGTCGGGACGCGGAGCAAAGGCTTCGTTGTCCGCACATATTTTTACCGGGTCAAACCCCAGCGCCCCCTGATAGGCGGCGGTGGAAAAATAATAACGGTCGATCACCACCAGCTTGTTCGTGTTGAGTGCTGGCCGGATGTTCTGCTCCACATCCTCTTTACGGTCGTTCAAAAACCACTGCAACTCTTCTTCCGGGGTTGTGCCGCCCCGCCCTTCCGTTAAAATTCTGCGGATTTTCTGCCCCCACATCCCCTGCGTGGGTTCACGCAGGCGAACGACAGGCAGACCACGCTGTTCCAGATAATCAGCAAGCAGGTTCCCCTGCGTGGTCTTACCCGTACCGTCAATGCCCTCCAGCGCAATCAGATAGCCGCGGTCCAACTTCATATCGCTCCCAGTATCCATAGGAAAATTCCGGCCCCGCAATGGCGTTTTCGGACAGTTGCTTTTGGCTTTTTTTAATTCATAATTATTAAAAAAAGCCAACCCGAACGGGCGGGACGCGTTTCCACCAAGCCGTTTTCTGCTCCATGTCGGTCTTTAAACCTTATCATAGAACCATTTAGCGAAGGGCGGAAAATTGAAAAAATTCTGGGCCATCTTTGGCTGGATATGTCTCGGTATTTTCCTGCAATTCAAATTCAATATCCTGTACGGCATAGTCTTCCTCGAAAACCTGAATTTTCACGACCGTACGTATTTCGTCAAAATGAATTTGACCGATGTCGAGGGTCCCTTGAGTATTTTAAAAGTCGAGACCGTCGTCCACCATTCGCTGGGCAAGGACTACTTCGCCAACGTGTACATACCGGAAAATTACAAGGTCATCAACAAGGAGCCTTACCTGGGAACGGAAACCATACCCGGCTACGTCGCCTACTCCATGAACATGAAACGAAAATACCGGGATGTTCTGGCGAAGGAGGATTTTATCATCGCACCCCAGTCGCCAGAGGGGATAATCGAGTCGAAACCCGTCCTGATTCATTTCGAGAACATGAAACAGAGGCTTCACAAGGATGAAACGTTTCACCTGGCCACCGTCCAGGGAAACACCCAGCTGGAAGGGCCTGCCGTAGCCGAGGCGGTGTATCCACAACAATTGGGAATGTGATCCGGCTTTTCCGGAAGCCATGAAAACCCACACCAAAGACTATTACCAGATTCTGGGAGTTGCAGAAGCCGCCTCGTCAGAAGAGATCAAAAAAGCCTACCGGAAGCTCGCGGTGGAAACCCACCCCGACAGAAACCCCAACGACCCGAAAGCCGAAGAACGATTCAAGGACATTACGGAAGCTTACGGAGTCCTGATGGATCCCAAAAAACGCCAGGAGTACGATATGTTCCGCCGCCTGGGGGGTGGCCAGTCGGGCCGGCAATTCAACTACACCCAGCAGGAAATTTTCGAGAACATGTTCCGGCAGGCCTTCGGTCGCGACATGTTCAACAACCTGAACCGCGATTTCCAGCAGTCCGGGTTCCGCCACGGGACCGGTTTTTTCGAAACCATGCTGTTCACCGGCGCCGCAGGAACCCTGGCCCGCATGCTCCGCATGATTCCCGGTCCCATCGGCCGGATCGGAACCGGGCTGTGGGTCCTGCAATCGGTCGGCACCGCCCTGTACACCATGAATCGGCGCAGAAAAGCGCAGGGCCAGGCGGAGGGGGTGGAGGACACCGGGCAACCTGGCCTGTTTCAGAAGGTGAAGGCCCTGTTTGTCAAACCCGAGACCGACACCCACCAGAATGTCCTGAACCTTCATTTCAAAATCGCCATCCCTTCCGATGAAGCTCGGAAAGGCACAAAAAAGGAATTGACTTACAAGGTAGGCGAGAATACCGAGCACCTGATGGTAGCCATCCCGGCCGGCATTCAGCCGGGTGGTCGCCTTCGCATCCGCAATAAGGGCCGAATACAGGGAGATCGCCGCGGGGATGTGATCCTGACCGTGGAAGTCACTGCCTGACGGCCCTTATCTGTTTATCGAGTGGCCACACAGGCACATTAAAATGGTTGATGCAAGCCCGGCCTCAAATGCGCTATGCTTGTAAGCTCATGGTTTTAAATCCAATGTTAGCCATCGATCATTCAAACTTCTACCGATCCTCCAAATATCCGTGACCGATCCTTTGATAAATCAATTCGTCCGCTCCCACTCCTATTCGAATAAAGGCTATTTGCTCCCAAAGCTTGGCGCCGTTTTCTTGGTTTGCCTGATTTTCTGGCCGTCGCAAGTGTGGAGCCAGTTCAACTTCACCGTCCCCGTCGGTGTGGCCAAGGCGGTGAAGCGGTCGGTGCGGGAAAAAATCGAACTTCCCGGGACGGTCTATCCCTGGGCCACAACCCAGCTTTCAGCGGAAATCGACGGCCGCGTCGAACGCATCCTTTTCAATGAAGGGGACCGGGTGAAAAAAGGCGACCCGCTGGTGAAGTTACGCATCCGGCCCCTGCTCCTGGAACGCGACCTGGCGGTGGCTGAAAAACGCCGTATCGAAACCCTTCTGCAGGAACTGGAAACCGGAACCCGGCAGGAAACCATCGAAGCCGCCCGGCATGCGGTGGATCAGGCCAAGGCCCGGCTGACCCTTGCGGAAAATGAACTGCGCCGCATCAAAAAACTGTACCAGGAAGGCGTCCTCAGTCTCGATGCTTACGACAAGGCCGCTGCGGAAGCCGACCAGGCGGCGGCATTCCTGCAGGAAAAAAGTTCGGTGCTGGAAGAGTTGGTCGCCGGACCGCGTATCGAACGCATCCAGCAGGAAAAAGCCAACCTGGAAGCCGCCAACGCGCGCATTCATTTGATCGAAGACAATATCCAGCAGGGCACCATTTATGCCCCATTCGATGGATACATCACGAAAAAACTCACCGAAGTCGGCCAGTGGCTGGAAAAGGGTGACCAGGCGGTTGCCATGATCGCCGCCAGTCCACTTAAAGTGGAAGTCAATATTCCGCAATTTCAATTCAACGAAGTCCGGGTAGGTTCCGCCGCCGAAATCATTTTGGAAAACCGAGACACCAACGGCAAACCCCTTATTTTTTCGGGTAACGTCATCGAGAAAGTACCGCAGGGGGATCCGGTTTCCCGCACGTTTCCGATCCGGATCAAGGTTTCCACAACCAATTCCACCCTCGCACCCGGCATGTTGGTGAAAGTCCGTTTCACCCCCAACCAGAAAGACCTTGAGAAACGCATGTTTGTACCCAAGGACTCGATCGTGCGCACCCCAAAAGGGGCAAATGTCTGGGTGGTGCGCGAGAACGAAGAAAAGAAAATGATGGCTTACAAGGTGACGGTGAAAACAGGTAAACTGGTAGACAGCATGATTGCCGTGGAATTTATCGAAGGCAAAATCGAACCCGGTGAATGGGTGGTGGTAGATGGCAACGAGCGTTTGAAACCCGACACCGAAGTCCGCATCATCAACAAACATCTCAATTGATGTGCCATGAAGCTGGTCGAACAATCCCTAAGATATGGTGTTACCGTGGCCGTGGGGGTGATCCTCATCCTCATGTTCGGCATCATGTCCCTCCTCCGTATCCCCGTCCAACTGATTCCTGAAATCAGCGAACCGGAACTGAGCATCCGCACCACCTGGCCCGGTGCCAGCCCGGAAGAGATCGAACGCGAGATCATCGACGAGCAGGAAACCCAGCTCAAATCCATCGTCGGGCTGGTGGAAATGGAAAGCACGGCAAAAACGGGCGTCGCGGAAGTGTACCTGACATTCCAGGTGGGCACGAACCTGCAAATGGCCCTCGTCCGTACCGCCAACGCCCTCGACCAGGTCGAGACTTATCCGGAAGACGTCGACCAGCCCATCATCAAGACCAGCAACATCTCAGACCGGCCCATCGGATGGTTCGTTCTGCAACCGCTCCCAGGCAAGGAAAAAGAGATCAACGTTTACGATTACCGCGATTTCGCCGAGGACGTGATCCAGACCCGTTTTCAGCGCGTCCCGGGAATTTCCGACAGCGAGGTGTACGGCGGCAGTCCACTCGAATTGCAGGTCGTCTTCGATCCTGAAGCGTTGGCGGAACGCGGAATCACCATTTTCCAACTCCGTGAAGAGCTGCGCAAAAAGAACCGCAACATAAGCGGTGGCGATTTCGATGAAGGAAAACGGCGTTACATCGTTCGAACCACGGGAGAGTTCCAATCCGAGGAAGAAGTCGAGAACACCATCCTCACCCACGTCAATGGAACGCCTGTATACGTCAAGGACGTAGCCGAGGTCCGGCTCGCGCATGACGAACTACGCGATTATGTGCGCCACAACGGCCTTCCGGGTATTTCGTTGAACGCCCGCCGGGAGATCGGTTCCAACATCCTGCAGGTGATGGGGGAGCTCAAGGCGGTGGTGAAGGACCTCAATGACAACGTGCTGAACCCGATGGGCATGCATCTTCACCAGACCGCGGACAAAACCGAATACATTTCGCGTTCCATCGACATGGTCATGTTCAACCTGGTGGTGGGTGGTACTTTCGCCATTATCATTCTGCTCGTGTTCCTTCGCAGCTTTTTCAGCACCCTGGTCGTTGCTGTCGCCATTCCCATCAGCGTCATCGGTTCGTTCCTGGTCGTCACCCTGATGGGCAAGACAATCAATGTCATCATGCTTGCGGGCATGGCCTTCGCCGTGGGCATGGTGGTGGACGCGTCGATCATCGTGCTCGAAAACATTTACCGTCACCGGCAAAAAGGCAAAGACACCTTCGACGCGGCGCACGACGGGGCACGGGAAGTGTGGGGTGCCATCTTCGCCAGCACCCTCACAACCCTCGCGGTGTTCATCCCGATCCTGTTCATTGAAGAAGAAGTCGGGCAATTGTTCCAGGACATCGCCGTCGCAATCAGCGCCGCGGTCACTCTGTCGATGATTGTCAGTATTCTTGTGATTCCTGCATTGAGCCGCAAACTGCTCAATTTCGAAAACATCCATGCCTCATCGAACAGCCGGTTCATCTCCTCGTTCCGCAACCTGTTCGGCATCGTTCCGCTGGCATCGAGGTTCAATGAAGGGGTGGTCCGCATTCTGCGTTTCATTTTCCAGTCCAAGCTGCGACAGGTCGTGGTGATCCTGGTGTTGACGGCGGTGCCGGCGTATCTCGCGTGGCTGATGTTGCCGAAAACCGAATACCTGCCCGAAGGCGACCAGAACGTCATCATCGGCATGATGATTCCGCCTCAAGGATACAATATCCAGGAAATGACCCGCATCGGAAATGAAATGGAGCAAAACTATGCGCCGTACTGGCAGGTAGAACCAGGTAGCCCGGAAGAGGCACAACTGAAAGGTCCGGCCGTACGCAACTTTTTGTTCATCGGCAGCCGCGGGCGTTTGTTCACTGTGGTCAAGGCAAAGGACCCGGAACGCGCCAAGGACCTCATTCCGGTTCTCCGTGAAGAACTGAAAAAAGTTCCGGGCATGATCGCCGTTTCCAAACAATTGTCCTTATTCTCCAGCGCATTCACCGGTTCGCGCGGGATCGAGATGAACATCACGGGACCGGACCTGGTACGCATCACTGAAATCGCACGCAACTCGTTTTTCAAGGTGCAAGAAATCATGCCCGAGGCGCAGATCCGCCCCAATCCCGGCATCGAGCTGGGCCAGCCACAAATCCAGATTCGACCCCGGTGGAAACAAGCCGCAGAGATGGGCGTCGATGCCTCGGAACTGGGTTACTCCGTGGCGGCCCTGGTGGATGGCGTCTTCGCGGACGAGGTTTACCTGGATGCCGATAAAGTTGCGACGCCCTACTTGCCGCGTGACGGCATCGACCTCATTCTCATGAGCCGGGACATGGAACTGCGGAAAACACAAGACATCCCGAACCTCATCATCCGCACTCCCCTGGGGCAAGCGGTACCGCTGAACAGCATCACCGACATGGTGGAAACCGTGAGCACGGAAACAATCCGCCACTTTGAGCGCCAACGCGCGGTGACGCTGGAGATCACCCCGCCCATGACGATTGCGCTGGAAGATGCAATCGCCATGGTGAAGGAAAAAATCATTCAGCCCTTGCGTGACCAGGGAATCCTGACAGCAGGCTACTCCATCACCCTCACCGGAAACGCGGACAAGCTGGAAAAAACACGCGAGGCGATGGGCGGAAATTTCCTGCTGGCTCTGGTCATCACCTATCTCCTGCTTGCGGTATTGTTCCAGCACTGGGGATTTCCGCTGATCATCATGCTCAGCGTGCCGATGGCCGCCGTCGGCGGTGTATTCGGCCTGTGGGCGCTCAACAAATTCATTCTGCAACCGCTGGACGTGCTCACCATGCTGGGATTCATTATTCTGATCGGCGTCGTGGTGAACAACGCAATCCTGATCATCTATCAGGCACTTCTGCACATTCGTGAAGACGGCATGCACTACCGCGACGCCATCCTGGAAAGCGTGAGCAACCGGATTCGGCCAATCTTCATGAGCACATTCACCAGCATCTTCGGGCTCATGCCGCTCGTCGTGTTTCCCGGCGCGGGCAGTGAAATTTACAGGGGCATCGGCGTGGTCATTTTATCGGGACTGTTTTTCAGCGCCCTGTTCACGCTGTTTCTCATTCCGAGCCTCATGAACCTGAGCTCCAGCATCAGCCAGGGTGAACCGCCGGAGCCGATGGAAACCGAAACGCGCGTGCGTCCGCAAACCACCAAAGCGGCGCCGCAACCCACACCCACCCGTATGTGATTGAAACGTCCTATGGATCGAACCCAACTCGTAACCTACTGGCGGAACTTTTTCAGCGACCTACTGGTCGGAACCTTCAAAAGCCTCTTCCTGTTTGCGACAGCAGGGATGTTTCTGGCCGCACTCGCAGGATGGGGATTGGACACGTGGTTCCTCGATCCAACCGGATTGAGCATGGGCCTTCAATGGCTGATATTGATTCTAGCGCTGGGTTGGCTGTTGCCGCTTGGCATGTTTCACGGATTGGTGGCGAGCGCTCTGGCTACCGTCGGTAAAAAACTGAAAGAAGCCGTCAACGGTTTGCACGACCTTTTGGACATCCTGGTCAAGGGCGTGTTTTCTTATTACCCCAACCTCAGCAAAAACATTTCCAAAAAAGAGCTGGGAGAAAAGTTTGATCAGATCGGCCACAAGTTCATGGAAGATCTCAAGCTCAAGGGTGGTCCAATCAGCTACATCAAGGGACTCATCTTCCGCATCATTTTAAAAGCGCTGAAGTTTTTCTTCCTTGATGACATGATGGAGGAGATCAGCAAGAAGCCCGGCGAGGAGGTGACGCGCGCCGACATCGAAAGCGCCGTTCGCCGTGTGGGTGTGGAGTTTCTGTTGTCCACGATTCATGACAACATCATGATCCTGCAGGCGGCAAACGCCATCGTGATGCTGCTGCTTTTTAGTTTGCCCTTCGGGATTCTGGCTTTTTTCTAGGAAAGTGGAAAATCAGACAACCAGCGACGCCAGCCGTTCCTGAATGATTTCCTTGTCGTGGTAGCCGAGGTATAGCAATCCGTCGGCCAGGGAGTAGTTGTGGGGAAAGGTCATGACTTCGCGGCTGATCTTCTGTACGATCTCCTGGTACAGTTCCGTCGCCTGCTCCGGCGTCAATCCCTCGCGTACCTTGTGGTTGAAACCGAGAGCCAAATCGTGGTGCGGCGGGTTAAACAGGTCGTACACCTTGAACGCCTCCGGGTCCTTGGCGATGGGCGTGCCCTTTTCCAGGTCGAATTGCGACGCGATGCAGGAAAAACCCGGCGATTCCAGAATGCGCCGGTTGTCCATAACGAAGTTGACCGAATCCATCACCTCTTCCCGCGTCTCGGTGGGGAAACCAACGAGGATGTAAAAATGCATTCCCATGCCGATGCGGATGCACTCCTCCACCGTCTGGTCGATGACTTCCTTCGGGCACCCCTTCTGCATGAAATCCAGCACGCGCTGGTTGTACGATTCCATGCCGAAAATCAGTTTGCGGCACCCCGACTTGTAGAGAAGCTCCAGCCGGTTGTCGCGCAGTAAACTCTTTTCGAACTTCAACTCACCGGTCCACTGCACATCGACCTTTTCCTCCACCAGCTTCTGGGCGAAAGTGCGCAAGAAATTGATCGGCAGGGCCTCGTCGGTGAAAAAGAAGTAGCGGCAGTTATATTTTTCTTTCAGGTTCTTGAAATCCTGCACCACCGTCTCCGCGTAACGCACGTGGAAGTCGATGTGGTCAAACGGGATCGAACAGAACGCACAGCGCTCCCAGTAACAGCCGCGCGATCCCATCACCGGCAGGACCCGCTCCGGCGAGAGATACAGGTCGAACGGCAGGCCGTCGAAATCCGGTGTCGGCAGAGCGTTCAACTCCTCCTTGCCGAACGGGCGGTTTACCTGAACGGTGCCCTTCTTGTCCTTATAAACCAGGTTCGGCACCTGGGTGAGGTCCTTGTCGCCGCGCAGTTGCTGAACCAGTTTCAACAGCGGCGTCTCGCCCTCGTGCACAATGAAGCTGTCGACGAAGTCGAACAGCGGCGAGCCCTTTTCCAGTACGTCCACCAGCTTGGTGAAGATACTGCCGCCGACGGTGATGTGGATTTCCGGCCGTGCCTGCTTGACCAGGTACGCCAGCGTGAGTCCGGAAATCACCTGCTCGACGGAGGTGATGGAGATGCCGAAGATGTCGATGTCTTCTTTCAGTATGCCGGGTAGATAATGCTCGCGGTAGAGATCGAGGAAAAAGTTTTCGTTCGGGTCCTGAAACGATTGCAGGATCTCCTCGGTGGAATACGGCGAATAGCGGAGCTGACTGCCGATGACCGTCAACTGCGACGGGTAGTACGGCGCGAGGATGCTGTCCAGCCACACGTCGATGATCTTGAGCGACTCCATGTAGCGGTCGATCTCGTAGAACTCCTCACAGCGCAGGGACGCCTTCGCCGCGTCGATCTGGTCGCAGAGCGCCGGAATGATCTCCTGCGCCTCCATCAGCTTTTCATATTTTTCGCGTTCGAGATCGGTGTGGTAAGGCTTGGAACCCAGCTCGCGCGCCTGTTTCAGGATGCGGTCGTAAAGCGGCTTGGTTTTTTCCCAGGTGCACAGGTGGTCAAGCAGTTCGATGGCGAGGTCGCGCTGGACGACGTCATCGATGCCGTTGTGGTGCAGAAACCCCTTGAGCGCAGGCAGGCTCAGATAGGGCTGGGAAGGATGCCACGACGATGGAAAAACCAGGTAGATCATGTTTCAAAACATTCCGTACCGCGGGCCGCAAAGCCGGGCGCGTTATTGCGGTTTGGGAGCCATGAAGACCAGCATCACCAACCGCCGGTCGGTGTGGTTGACGACCCCGTGTTCTTCTCCCGAGGGGGCGAGGGTGATCTCATCCGCCGACATTTCCTTCTCTTCCGTGCCGACGGTCACCCGGCCCTTGCCTTCGAGAACATAGTATATCTTGTCCGAGCCCTCGTGCGCATGAACTTTTTGCGCCTGGCCCGGTTCCAGGCAATAGACGTCGCAGAAAAACCGATCCGTGTCGAACAGGCTGACCTTGTTCATCTTCTCAGTCTTGAAGGCCGCCTGGTCCCGAACCTTGAGAACTTTCATGCCCACCCCTTTGTCTTAAAAAAGGCCGAGGGAAGGCCCCAAGCCCATTGAAATTGCGAAGTTTGGGGGATTCTACCACAGAACCCGGCGGCTTCAAGAAAAATTGTAGGAGCGGTTCCGACACGGCCGGCTGGCAGAGGGATAATGTGTTGACTTATCTGGGGACATCCACTATTTTGAAACCACAATGCGGTCCCCGGAGGCACACTCGCAGCGCGTGCATTTACCGGAACAAGGGGGATTCGAACCGCTCGACGGGCGGGCGGGACCGGACACCGCACACCAGATCAAAAGGGTCGGGGCGTAGCGCAGCCTGGCTAGCGCACCTCAATGGGGTTGAGGGGGTCGGAGGTTCAAATCCTCTCGCCCCGACCAGTTTTTTCATAAAAAGGTTACGGAATGGTCCGTGACCTTTTCTTGTTTCGTTAAGCTTTCCTTTCCAATCCCTTCATTCTCTTCCATCAATCGACCGTGTTATAGTATCCGCCACGTTTTGTTCGCTCTGTTCCCACTCTAACTGAAAACGCATGTCCGCATCCGGTTCCACAAAAGTCATCGTCATCGCGCTCGGCGCCAACCTCGGCATCGCCGTCGCCAAGTTCGTCGGCGCGTTCATCTCCGGCAGTGCGTCGCTGTTGGCGGAGGGCATCCACAGCGTCGTCGATTGCACCAACCAGGTTCTGCTTTTAGTTGGTGAAAAGCGCTCGCGCAAACGGCCGACGGCGTCGCATCCTTTGGGCTACGGCAGGGAGTCGTTTTTCTGGTCGTTTGTGGTGGCGATCCTGTTGTTCTCGATGGGCGGGCTGTTCGCCATCTACGAAGGCGCGCACAAGATCACCGATCCGCACGAGGTGACCAATCCCGGCCTCGCCCTCGGCATCCTGATTTTCGGCATTCTGCTGGAAGGATATTCGTTTCTGGCGTGCCTGAAGGAAGTGCGCAAACGCGACCCCGGCATGCCCATCTGGAACTGGTACCGGCGCACCACGCGGGCGGGACTGCTGGTCATTTTCACGGAAGACCTGGGGGCGCTGGTGGGATTGACGCTGGCGGCGGGGTGCATCGGACTCTCGTGGGCGTTGCATGATCCCATGTGGGACGCACTGGGATCGATCCTCATCGGCGTGCTGCTGGTTGTGTTGGCGGTGGTGCTGTCGGTGGAGGTGAAGAGCCTTATCATCGGCGAGGCCCCGGCCCGGGATTACCGGCACGAGGTGGAGACCATCACCCGTGAATACCTGCCCGGCGCGAAAATCCTGAACTTCATCGCGCTCAAGACCGGCGACAACGAAGTGATGCTGAGCATCAAGATTCATCCTGGAAAAATTCAGAAGGTGACGCACCTGATCGAGGCGTTCAACCAGATCGAGGACCGCATCGGCGAGCGGTTTCCGGAGATCAAGTGGAAGTTTTTGGAACCGGACGACCGCGAAGACATTTACTAGAAACTGGGAACCGCGTGGTGCCCCGCACCCCTTTCCTCACTTGTCCTTTTTGTCCTCGGTGCTTTTTTCGATCATGATGTCGGCGATCTCGTAGGCGTGCTCGGTGACGCGGGTGGGGTCGGCGGTCATGCCCTCCGATGCCAGCAGTCCTTGCATGGCCAGCCCCGCCAGCCAGTCCCGACGGGAGATGCCGGTGGAAATGTAATTCAGGTCGGCTTCATCGTCTCCCGTCCGCAACAGGTTGTGCGGGTACACCGTTCCACCTTCATTTGCTTTCATGGCCTTCTCCAGAATGTTTGGTAACGAACCATTGGAGCACTCTCTTATGAAAGAGCACTCATAAAAAGGAATTCAAAAAATCTTCATCATCCGTGTCGTCGCTCAGGTACTCCGGAAGTTTGGTGTTGGCGTCATACTGCGCGGCCTTGATCTGCCCGATGCTGAGTCCCGACGCCTCCACCAGGTTGGTGCCTTTCAGGTTGGCCTGGTGGAATTCCACATCCTCGTTGAACTGGCAGCCCTGCAAGTCCGCGTTTTCCATGTTCGCCTGCATGAGTGACGACTCCATCAGGTTGCACCCTTTCACCTGCGCGCCCTGCAACTGCGCGCCGTTCAGGTTCACCTCCTGCATGCGTGCCTGGTTGAGATTGGCGTTTTGGAGGTTGGCGCCGCTCAGGTTGGCGAACTGGAGCTTCGCGCCCTGCAAATTGGCGTCCTTCAGGTTGGCCTTCGACAGGTTGGCGCCGCGCAGGTCCGACTCCGACAGGTCCACCGCCTCGGTGGGGTTTGCCTCGCGCCAGGCGTTCCAGCCCTCAACTCCTTTTTTGATCAACTCCACGTGTTGCTGATTGGCCATGTTCGTCAGTCCTCCGGATAAAACTTGAATTGCAACTCCAGGCGGTGTAAAACCGCAGAGTGCAACGAGAATCGGTTATGAAAATGTCCCAATCTTACCAGAAAACGGTTCGCCCTCCGTATCAAATCGAACCGGAACCGCTGACTCAGGCTGGGCCTTATAAATGATGGAGCGCAGTATGTCCGAAATCAAGCAAATGACCGTTCAGCAACTCCACGACCTGCTGGAAGAAGGGCCGGTCAACGTGCTCGACATCCGCGACGAAGCCTCGTATGACGCCGGGCACGTGCCGAACGCCGTCCCTTTAAGCCGCACACCGGTGGAACAGTGTCTGGAAAAATTCGAAAAAGACAAAACCCTCGTGGTCTGCTGTTATCATGGCATCTCCAGCATCGAGGCCGCCATGTTTTTCAGCCAGCAGGGATTTAAAGACGTGCACAGCCTGATGGGCGGTTACGAAGCCTGGCACCGGAACTACAGCGAAGACGACTTTCTGGAATGACCCCTATTGCCCGATAGGCAGGGTCAACAAGGGAGCCGAAGACGGCACCTTGCCCGCCTGCAATGAAAATATCTGCGAAAGCAGGGAGAACGTCGATTTTGAATTGAGGTCGGAATCGTCGATGTAAAACCAGGTGCCGCGGTGCAGGATGGCCACCGCAAACGCGTTTGGATCGAAGTCCTCCCCATGGCGCACCCGCAAGAGCGTGCCCGTCAACCTCTGCCAGTCGAAGCGGCTTCCATCGTCATTATAGGTTACGGTCACCTTGCCCTCATCGACGTGGTCGGGCGGCACCTCCACCCCCTGTGACAGATAATACATGACGCCCAGCAAAGACCGCGTCTGCACCCGGATGTACCGTGGATCGTCCACCGCAGTCAGGTAATAACGTCCCTGCACCGGGCTCACCTCCAAAAGCTCGGCCAGCAGGCGGGCATCTTCCGTTTCCCGGGCATCCTCATCCAGCTTGATGATGATCATTGGAACATCATTTTCCTCGGAGTACTGCAGTTCCATCATGTCGTTCTTCTGAAAAGTACGCAGGATGGACGCCATCCGTGTGAACGTCTCGAATTCCGGTGAGCGGCCGGGCGTGGGTCCGGAAGCGCCGGGCGCGTTTTTAATCCGGTTCATGCGCTGAAAGCACAGGCGGAACAGGCGGTCCACCCGCCAGCCAGAATGGTACAAAAGGGTGATGGTCTGCATGGAGATGGGCGAGAGCACCCGCTGGATGAACTTGTCCCCCTGCAAAGGGGAGTAGGTGATGGTGGGTTTTTCCTGCATCTGCGCCCCCGCACCGAACCCGAAAGTGGACAACGCTCCCTCCGGCACCGACGCGCTGGCGTTGGCGCTGGTAGTCAGTGTGAATTGCGCCGCTACACTGCTCACTTCAAGGAAATAAGGGGTATCGCGGTACTTCAGGCGGACCAGGTTCAACAACAATTGCTGATCGTTGGTGCGCTGGATGGCGACATTGTAATTGGACCGCTCGCCTTCAATGCGGTTCGCACCCAGGTTGGCGCAGGCGGAAAGCGTGGACACCAGAAAGGTTGTAATAATCAGGGTACAAATCTGCTTGAAGGGTTTCGGGCTGGACGCAGACGGCATGCGAAAAATAAACCCCTCTCTCAAAAATTTCAGAACGGGATCATACGGGGAAATCCGGAGACTGTCAAACCCGGTCCGGTCTGGGAGGAGGGTTCTCGCCCGGTTCCAGTTGGATGGTCTGCGTGGGAAACGCGAACTCAATGCCTTCCGCCTGAAATTTTCTGCACAACGCCAGGTTGATGGCCTGCTGGGTATCCATCTTGAATTCGAAATCCCCCCTCAACAACCAGTACACGGTTTCAAAATCCAGCGAGTACGGCCCGAATTGCTTGAAATGAATGCGGTCCACCCGGGTGTCCGGCTGGGCCTCGATGATTTCTTTGATCATGCCAGGGATGCGCTCCAGCTTGTCCGCCGGGGTGTCGTAGGTGACACCGATTAAAAACAACTGCCTGCGTTCCGGAATTTTGCGGAAATTCCGGATCCGGCTGTCCAGCAGATCGGAATTGGGAATGATCAACCGCTCCCCATCAATGCTTTTGAGTTGGGTGGATTTCAGGCCGATGTGCTGTACCGTACCCATATCCGTCCCCGCGATGATGAAGTCGCCGATGACGAACGGCTTGTCCATGACAATGGTGAGCGAGGCAAACAGGTCGCCCAATATTTTCTGCACCGCCAGTGCGATGGCAATGCCGCCGATACCCAGACCGGCAACCAGGGCCGCGATGTCCACCCCGACGTTTTCCAGCGCCACCAGCGCCAGCACCACATAAAATCCCAGAAGGATGATGAACTTGATCACACCCAGGGCTGTGGCAAAGGACTGGTCTTTGTCCTTCTTTTTTCGTACGCCTGTTCCGCCCAGAGCAGGATGGCATTGTGACCCCACACCCCCACTAGAACGAGACCCAGCAGAAACGTGACCTGCATCCACTGGTCAGCCAGGTCATCCGGGATGGGCCATTTTTGGCTTCCGGCATAGAGCGCGATCACAAGCAGGAAGAGCCAGTGGGTTTTATCCGAAAGACGTTTGACCAGGCGGTCGCCCAGCGCCTTGGTTCTCTGGTACCTGTTTTTAAAAATGCTGCGCAGACGGCCCCGTACAAAGAGCAGCAGGAAAAATGTCAGAAGGGCCCAGAACCCGCCTTCCACCCAGACCACTCCTGAGTTTTGGCTCATCCATTCGCGCAGGATCTCCATAACCCATTCCCCTCATTGAATTAATAAATTCAACCATCAAAAATATTTGAATAGCGTTACAATAGATTTCATAAATTTGGTAACGGGTGCATTGGAAGCTTTTGCCCAAAATATCACTTTTTCGGGGAACGTCCAATGAAAGTAGCGGTCATTTACAACAAAAACCAGTCGGAAGTCATCAATGTCTTCGGTGCCCAGAACCGTGAAATTTACAACCCCAAAACCGTGGAGCGGGTAGCGAGTTCTCTTGAAAAAGGCGGACACAACGTCCGTGTCATCGACGGCAACATCCATCTCATTGAAAAGCTCAATGAATTCATGCCCAAAGTGATGCACGGCGAGCAACCCGGCATGGTATTCAACATGGCTTACGGCATACAGGGGGTCAGCCGCTACACCCACGTTCCGGCCCTGCTGGAGATGGTCGGCATCCCTTACGTCGGATCCAGTCCGGCGGGACACGGCATCGCCCTGGACAAGATCACTTCCAAGGTATTGTTCCAGGCTAATAATGTGGCGACCCCGCGCTACTGGTCGTTCTTCAGTGAAGAACAGATACCGGGAGACATCCCATTCCCCGTCATCGTCAAACCCAAAATGGAAGCGGTGTCGATGGGTATCGAGGTGGTTCACGACATCGAACGCCTGCGAGAAACGGTCAAAACGCTGGTCAAGGAATACAGCCAGCAGGTGCTGGTGGAGGAATTCATTCCCGGACGCGAATTCGCGGTGGGACTTCTGGGCAACGGTGACCCCGAAGTCCTGCCCATCGTCGAATTCGATATGGAAGGCGATCCCAACGCCATCCAGACCTACGACGAGAAAATGAAAAAGCCGAAGGAAAAGGTATGCCCGGCCAAGATTGATGAGGCCACGGCGGAAAAGATGGGCGAACTCACGAAAGGGGCGTTCCGCGCTCTCGGCCTATATGATTTTTGCCGCGCCGATTTTCGTATGGACGACAAGGGAAACCTGTACGTGCTGGAGCTGAACTCGATGGCCAGCCTCGGGCTTACCGGTTCGTATGTCCACGCTGCCAAGGTTGCGGGATATACCTACGAAACCCTCATCAACCGCATGCTCGATGTCGCCGTGGAGCGGTATTTCGGAGAAAAGGACATAAATGAAGTTCCTGAAAAGGAATCTTTTTTTAAAAGTCTTTTAAAGAGCCAGACCACTTCTTTGCCAGTGCGGCTGCGCAGTCACCTTCGCGGCAATGTGAGCACCATGGAAGATTTCCTTGCCCACATGGTGGAAATCAATTCCTACGCCCGCAACCTGGATGGAGTCAATTCTCTCGGCAAATGGGTGTCCAACCATTTGGGGCGCATGGGATTCCAGCGTGAAGTGCACACCAAGGCGGAGTTCGGAAACGTTTTATATTTTTCCAATCACACCGGCGAAGAAAATGACGTGTTGTTGATCGGCCAGCTGGACAACCCCATTCCAAGCCAGGATTACGTTGCCTACCAGGAAGAGCGCGGCAAACTTTACGGCTCCGGCGTCTACTACGGTAAAGGCGGACTCGCCATCCTGCTCGGCGCCCTGCAGGCGTTGCGCTACACGCGGTCGCTCAAAAAAGGTGAAATGCGGCATCCTGTTGATATCCGACGAAACCGCCGGCGGGCGCACTTCAAAAGGGCTCATCGGAGACCTGTCCAACAAATCAAAATATGTGATTGGTTTACAGGGAGCGGGGCTTTCCGGCCAGGCAACCACATCGTTTTCCGGAGTGATGAAATACAACGTGGAGATCAAGTACGCCCCGGGGAAATTGTCCAAGACCAAAGGGGAACAGACCGACCTGATCTCATTCCTCACACAAAAGATCAACGCTCTTCGCAAGATGACCACGAAGGACGAGGATGTGTCTGTTGCCATCACTTCGATCAATACCCAGGGACTCGATGAAGCGACTCCGGATTTTGCCAATCTCAATTTCCGCATCCGGTTTCGGTCGCCCGACCTCAGCCAGCAACTTAAGGACCAGATTTACAAAACTTTCGAAGTCAGCGCCACCAGTCCCATCAAGGTCAATATCTCGCGCACGCTTTTGCGTCTGCCCTTGATGGAATCGGAAGCGACCGCCAGTTTTTACGAGCAGGTCAGCAAAGTCGCCAAAAACCTGGAAATTCGACTACAGAAGGAACACGGCACCTCGTCCACATCCCTCTGTCACGTTTCACCGGACAAACCGGTTCTGGGTAATTTGGGACCGATCTCAGGAGGCATGGGTACGCGAAACGAATACGTCGTACGCGACAGCCTGCTCGACCGGTCCATCCTCCTCGCATACCTGATCTACCTTTCCGCGAATGACCTCAAGGAATGAAACTCGACCGAATAGAAACACGACTTGAGGTCCGGGCAGACGGTAAAAGCGCCATAGCCAGGAAAGGCATGGTCTCCACAGCATTTCCGGACGCGACGCAGGCGGGCGTGGACATGCTGGGGGCCGGCGGCAACGCGGTGGACGCCGCAGTGGCCTCCGCCCTCGCCTTGGGGGTTTGCGAACCGCAGGGAAGCGGCATTGGCGGGCAGTCCTCGGGCATCCTGCACCTGAATGGCAAGGTCATTTATGTCGATGGTTCCAGCCGCGCCCCGTCGCTGGCCCACATCGACCATTTCAAGGACGACAACCTGCTGGTCGGTCACCGCGCCACCACGGTGCCCAGCACCGTCGCTTTCCTCGGCTATCTCAATTTCCGTTACGGACGCCTGAGCTGGCGGCAGGTGTGTGCGCCCGCCATTCGAATCGCCCGCGAGGGTTACCGCATCACCCTTCTGCAAAGCCAGCTTCAGGAACGGGAACTGGAAACATTTCAAAAACCGGCCTGCGAATGGGGGGCCCGGTATTTCTTGAAAGATGGGAAGGTTCCCTACGTTCCGGGTGAAACGTTTGTGCAGAATGACCTGGCCAACCTGCTCGAACACCTGGCGTACAACGGACCCAAATCGTTTTACCAGGGAGAGATTGCGGAACAGATCGATGCCGACATGCGCGCTTTCGACGGATTTCTGCGCAAAGAAGACCTCGCCTACATTCCGTGGCCCGTGGAGAGAAAACCTCTCAAACGCCGGTACCGCAAAACGCAGATTTTTACCTGTCCGCCGCCCACCTCCGGCCGCACCCTGCTTTTGACGCTGCAGATGCTCAACAACCTGCCGTCCAAGTTCCTGCGGGACCGTTCCCCGGAATCATTTCATTTCATTGCGGAAACTTTCCGCAAGGCGTTGATGAACCACAAAGAGCGGCCGTACGATCCGAACATCTACCCACAGCTGCCGGACGACAAAAGGATACTCAGTAAAGACTACGCCCACCGACTGTCTTCCACCATCCGCAACGTCATCGACCCCAGCCTGCCTTTGGCCGAGCCGTACGAATCCGGGCAGGACACAACGCACCTCTCTGCCATGGATGCGGACGGCAACGCCGTGGGCATCACGCAATCGATCGAGCGCGTTTACGGTTGCCACTCGGCAGCGAAAGGACTGGGTTTCCTCTACAACAATTACATGAGCGCCATGGAGGTTCACGATCCCAGCCACCCGTATTACCTGCGGCCCGGTGCGGTGCCGTGGAGCAGCATTGCACCGGTGATCGTCTTTTACAAAAAACAACCGTGGATGGTGGCGGGCAGCCCGGGAAGCGACCGCATCTTCTCCACCATGAGCCAGTTCCTCACCCACATCATCGACGGCAATCTGCCCATCGACCAGGCCATGGTCCGGCCGCGCATGCATTGTACGCTGGGCGGCACACTCAGTTACGAAACCGAGCGCTTTCCCTCCAAGGTCATCAAGTATCTCAAAAATGCGGGCTACAAAATGTCACCCAAGGATCCTTACGCGTTCTACCTGGGCGCGGTGCACGCGGTGGTCAAGATGCAAACATGCGATACGTTTCAGGGCGTTGCCGAAATCCGCCGCGACGGTACCGCCGCGGGCATCGACTGATTCCATGGATACCCTGCCCTGCCTGATCACAGTTCCCCACGGTGGCACCCGCGTTCCTGATTTTCTTGCAGGCCGGTTCATCCTCCCCGCGAAAGACCTGTTCGATGACATCGATCCCTGCACCCGTGACATTTACGCATTGTCCGAACGGGTGAGCGTGTGGAAGGACACGGACGTCGCGCGGCCGGTGGTCGATCTGAATCGCGATGCCGGCGACCGCCCGCCTGCCAATCCGGATGGTGTCGTCAAAACCCACACCTGCTTTGGTGTCCCGGTGTACGATCCCGCACAGCCCATGGATGAAGCGCTGGCCGAAAAACTGATCGCAACATTCCATCGGCCGTTTCACGGATTCATTGAAGACACTTTGAAAACGCGAAAGGATTTACAAATCGCTTTCGATTGCCACACCATGTCGGAGTTGGCCCCACCCATTTCCCCCGATGCGGGCAAACCTCGGCCCACCTTCTGCCTCGGCAACCGGTTTGGCGAAACCTGCCCGGACGTCATTGCCAATGTCTTTGCGGATTGTTTGAGAAAGGTGTTTCATTTGCCAGCCAGGGAAGTCAGCTTGAACCAGCCGTTCGCCGGAGGTCACATCACCCGCACCTACGGCAACCGGCCGATCCCCTGGATTCAGATCGAAATGAACCGCAAGCTTTACCTGAAAGAACCTTGGTTTGATCGGAAAGAATTATCAGTGGATCCCAATCGCCTCCAGTTCCTGCGAAATGGCATGGGCGAGGCACTGCGATTGTTTTTTGAAACCTGCGATGCGTTGGGATGAATTGAAGTGATTCTCAGCCAAAAAACCAGTAGCTGATCGAAATGGCGGCCAAAATACCCGCCGCATCGGCCAACAGGGCACAAGGCAGGGCGTGGCGTGTTTGGCGCACCCGCACCGCTCCGAAATACAACGCCAGAACATAAAAGGTGGTCTCGGTGCTCCCCTGCATGACCGACGCCATGCGCCCTGCAAAGGAGTCGGCACCGAACGTCTGCATGGTCTCAATCATCATGCCCCGCGCGCCACTGCCGCTCAATGGTTTCATGAACCCTGTCGGCAGAGCATCGACGAAGCGAGTGTCCCCACCGATGCCCAGCACAAGCCAGCGGATTCCGTCCAGCAACATCTCCAGGGCGCCGCTGGCCCGGAAAACAGCAATTCCCACCAGCATGGCGACAAGGTAAGGTACGATCTTGATCGCTACCTCAAAACCCTCCTTTGCGCCGTCAATAAAAATATCGAACACATTCTTTTTCTTCCACAGGGCCGAAGCCATGAATGCCACAATCACTGCAAATAAAAGAAAATTACTGAGGCGGGCCGACTGTACCTGCATGGCGGCCTGGTCGAGTTGTGAAAAGTACAGAACCAGTCCCCCAATCAATGCGACCAGTCCCCCCAGATACGCCAGCAGGACCGGGTCTTTCAGGTTGATTCGTTGTACCACCGCGACGGAAATCAAACCCACCAAAGTAGAACAGAAGGTAGCGAGCAGGATGGGCAGGAACACGTCTGTGGGATCCGCTGCACCCTGTTGAGCCCGGTACACAAAGACGGTGACGGGAAACAGCGTGACCGACGAGGTGTTGAGAACGAGAAACAGAATCTGCGCGTTGGTGGCGGAATTCTTATCTGGATTCAGTTCCTGCAATTCGTCCATCGCCTTGAGGCCAAGCGGCGTAGCAGCATTGTCCAAACCCAGGATATTGGCGGAAAAATTCATGACCATCGCGCCGAAGGCCGGGTGCCGCTCCGGTACTTCCGGAAACAATTTGTGGAGAAAAGGATGAAGGATGCGGACGAACAGGTCCAGAACTCCGGCCCGCTGGCCAATGCGCATGACTCCCATCCAGAAACTCATGATTCCGACGAGGCCCAGCGCGATCTCGAATGCCACGCGGGACATCTCGAAGGTCGCACCCATGATGGAGACAAAGACGTCCCCCTGGCCCCACACGATCCATTTCAAGAGGGCAACCAGGAAGGCGACCAGAAAGAATGAAACCCAGATGATGTTCAGCAACAGGACGGCTCCACTCGGGATTGAGGAGGGTGGCGCGACAAACCGGAATCATTGTACCATTCCCAGGTTGGAAGCCCCACCGCCTCTGTTATAATTGCACTGACTGAGAATCATAGGTAAACAAAGGAAGGCAAATGCAGTCACCCCGTCTCACACTGGTCACTGGCAACGACCTGCGGCACGAATATTTTATACGCCGCATCAACGCCCGTCACCCCGTTCAATCTGTTTTCATAGAAAGCAAAAACTATCCGTCCCTTCCGTCCACCACCACCGAAGCCGAAAACGCGTGGCACTGGTTTTTCCAGCGGCGAAAGGAATACGAAGAGCGCGAGTTTGCCCCCGCCCGAAATTGGCCCGGCGTCAACCATCCCGTTTATGAACCCCTGCAACCGGGCGGATTGAAAAGGGAGGGGTTTTTAGAAAAATTGCAGTGCGCTGCCCCTGACCTGGTTCTCCTGTTCGACTGCGGGCTGGTCGGCGAACCGATCATAAACGCGTTTCCCGGCCGCATCCTGAACCTGCATGTCGGACTTACTGAGGAGTATCGTGGTTCATCCTGCAATTTCTGGCCCATTCACGATGAACGTCTGGACTGCCTGGGTGCGACCATATTGAAAATCGACCCCGGCATCGACACCGGCGCCATCCTCGCAAAGGACACGGTGAACATCGAAACCGGCGATGACGAACAGTCTCTGATCGGAAAAACCATCAAGCTGGGAGTGGAGCTGATGGAAAGGGTATTGAAGCAGTGGCAATCCGGCGACTGGAAGGCGCACACTCCGGAGTCACCCGGGGTATTGTTTCAGCGCAAGGACCTCGGTCCGGAAGCCATGCTGACCGTGCGCCGGTTGGTGGAAGGACCGCGCTGGCAACAACTGCTGGCGCAGCATTGCGGGTGATATTGCCGCAAGAACTGTTTATTTCAAATTCCGAACGAGCCGGACGCTCATTGTGGGCCCACCATAATTGAGAGCTTCGGTGCGGCCGTAGCCCCCCACAAAAAAGAAATACTTGGCCGAATTCTCTCCGACCCTCTCGCTCGTCCAGAATCCATATCCCCCACCGCTTTCAAAGGGCTTCGGGTATCCAACGGGGTACTCCTGGTTACCGTCGAAGGCCAGTTTGGTCCGGTCGGGATCGAAAGTGTTTTTATATTCCGCCACCGTTGGTAGCCGCCAATCGGAATAACCCGCGTAGTTCCGGGCATTCATTTTTTGCGCCCAATCCATCGCTTCCTGCCAGGAAGTGGGGTACCGTTTTTCAATAATGCGGAAATCACGCGTCATCCACATCAGGTTGTTAACCGTGTCCAGCGCCGTATGGTTTTTATAGGCAACCCAATTGCCCATATTGTTGCTCGAGGCCTGAAGGTCCTGCTGCCGGAGGTATTCCTGATAAAAATTGAAACCAAACGCAAGCCCGATGACGAGGAGGATACCTCCGAACCAGTAGAGGGTGGACCGCTTGAGCTTGTTGATTCGCGCCGTAAGACCGGCTGCCTCGCGGACAATCTTGTCTTTCTCGGCTTCAATTTCGTGAAGAGCAAGATCCAGGTGCTCATTTCTCACTGCCTGTTCATAAAACGAAACCCCCTGCTTCGCCACCTTGAGCGCGACGTTGAAATCGATGGGCTTCCTTATGAATCGGTAAACTTCCGCTTTATTGATGATATCTTCTACAATGTGATCTTCGACCTGTGCGGCGGTGAGCACCCTGACGGTGTTGGGAGAAACACGCTTCACGATTTCAAGAAGTTCCGTTCCACGCATTCCACGCATGCGTTCATCCGTGAAAACGACCGCGATGGGACCATTGTTTGCCACCATATCCGCCGCTCGCATGGCACCGTCGCACACTTCAATCTGGTATCCACTCTGGGCGAAAATTTTTTTCGCAGATGCCAATACCTTCCTTTCAGTATCGACAAAGAGAATTTTATATTTCTGATTTTGGGTTGTCCCCTGACTCATAATTTCTTGATTCGATCCGGACTGTCGTTTTAGTATTTTTAGTGTAAGGCAAGCTTCCCGAACAACAACTTTTTTTTGATCATATGCTGACACATCAGGGCATAAAGGGAGAACGAACGATTCGAAACCGGTTTCGCATTGCGAGATTTCTGACAGGGGGGATTCTTTTAACCTTATTCCCCACCTCCCTGCCTGCCCAGGCACCCGAATCCAAATCGGACCAATTCGTTTCACAGGGCCTGGTTTCATATGACAGGGCTTACAAGTTGGATGAGGACCGGAATTTCATCCTCTTCCAAATCCGGAATGATGGAGTAAAAACTATCAGCCATCTATTCGGCTGGGTGTACCGGTATAATGAAGGGCCTGATGAGCCCGCCGATTTCCAGCTTGTGAACAACCCCCATCAATCCGCCATTCTGGTCGAAGGCGGCCCCCACCAATCCGACAAGGTGGCCCAATGGCGTTTTTCGCTTAATGTCATCGTGCCGGAGCAGGGCAATGAGCGATTCATTCTGAGGATCAGCCCCAAAAGTGTTTTTTACGCACACCACGAACCGGTCTCCGCCCCCACAGAGTGAGGCTAAGTAAAGCAGTTTCAATATTTTCCTTCCCGCGCGGGCGGTTCATCGCCCTTTCTCCAAACCGGGCGACACCCGATTCTTCCCTCCAAACCCTCAACAACCTCATATAAAAAAAGGACTTATGGCTTTACAACGGGCGCCGCAAAGGCTTGCCTGGTATAACTTCCCCCACCCTTTCCCAAATTTTTGCCGATCCCGGCTAATTTGTTGCTTTTCAAAGTGTTATTAGCTATACTCAGGGTACCCTGAAATAAAAAGTGATCTCACTTTTCATTTGGAGCGGCTCGCCACCGCCCCTGTGAAAAGAGTTCCTTTTCGGCATCTTTCTTGATCTTAAGAAGGAGGGGATGTGAAATGCCTTAAAGGGAACCTTGGACATTGGCCGGGAAAACGCTTCAAACCGTTACCCCTGCGCACAATGGACAAAGTCCTATAATTTAAGGAAACCTCCATGTCGAAGAAGAATGAGCAAATTGGAGCGCAGGTCGGGGTCACCCTGATCGTTGCCCTTTTCCTTCTGTTAGCTTGGGAGTATTTTCTCAAGCCACTCCTTTTTGGGGCCACCCTTTCGCAATCGGGGAATTTTTCGGTCTTCCAGCGGTGGGAGTTCATAGCCGCGTGCCTGGTGATCGTCTGCCTTTCCCTGATCATTCCTTTTCGAAAAATCCGGCAACTCCACGAAGAAGTCAAGCTGGTAGAAGAATCCCTGGCTGGGGAAAAAACTCTCTCTCGCATATTTTTTAGTGTGGACAATTCCATCTTAATTGTCGTGGACACCGCAAACCAGATCATGCAGGTCAATAAAAAGGCTCTCAAATTCCTTGGTTATAAAGAAGAGGAGTTGCTTGGAAAAGACTGGATGGCATTTCTCATTCGCAATAAGGAGCGGGAGGTGTTGCGGCGCGAATTCCTTGCTTTTGTAAACGATCCCTCCAAACAATTTAAAATGTTCACCACCCCGGTGCATAACAAATCAAACAAGGAACATAGAGTCGAATGGCAGGCCGCCATGCTCAAGGATGAGCGGGATCAGGTGTATGGGACCATCATTTCCGGCCAGGACGTAACGGCGCAGACATCCCTGACAAAGGATTTGGAAACCATCAAATCCAAATACGATCCTCAGATCAAGAAACTGACCAATGAGTTAAATGAAAACAAACAGAAATACCACCAGGAAGCAATCAAAACAGCTCATGCAAAAGCTCGTTTCAAATTCTGGTTTGACCTGGAGAAAAACCTGCTTTCATTGAAACCGGGTGATGTATCCAATCAGGATTTTTTCAACCAAAAAATGAACCAGGTCCTTGAAGATTACGGAACTCTATCCAATGTGGACCATGGTTTTATCAATATAATTTCCGAAGACGGTCAAACAATGAACAACACCCACATCTGGGTTTCAGACGAACCTGACATGGAACCCGATGCGGATCCAATCCAATTGTCAAAACTTCCCTGGTTGAACCAGAAACTAAACGACAGGGAAGCCTTGCACATACCAAACGTAGGGGACCTGCCCAAGGAAGCCAGCGCTGAAAAAAAACTTCTCAATAAACAGGGAGCAAAATCCCTGCTCCTCGTCCCGCTGTTTTCCGATGAAATCATTCTGGGATGCATTGGTTTCGAAACCATACATGAACCAAAATCATGGGACTCGGACGAAGTCGAAATCCTGAAAATCATCGCCCGGCAAATGTCAAATCTTTTAAAGCCCTCCCAGAGGGACTCCAGTGGTGCGCCCATTGCCGAAAGAAGCTTCAGCGACCCGGATTTGGACTGGAATGAAGAAGAGCTGGGCCTTGGCTTTGATGAACCTCTTCAAGATGATGACATCCTAGAACTACAGGGCCGAGTGGGTGAAGAGATCAAAGAACGTATTACCAGTCTTGAAACCGTAAAAACCGAACTTGAGAACAAGCTGAAACTCAGTAAAGCCAGCGAAGCCAATTTGAAATCAGCCCAAACCGAAATGGAAGAAAAGCTCCAGACTAAAAACCTGGAGCTGAAAAAGCTGAACAACCTTCTTGAACAGGAAAAGCTGACAAAGCAGTCCCTTGAAGAGCAGATAAAGGCTTTAAAGGAAGACGACAATAATGCCATAGGGAACAATGAGCAGCTTGAAGCGATTCAGGCGAAACTGGATGAAACCAAAAGAGTGAAAGAAGATCTTGAATCCCAAATATCAAACAAAGAAGAGTCCGCCCGAAAGGAACTCGCCTCCAAAACCCAGGAGCTTCAAAAACTAAAACAGGCTCTGGAAGATGAAAAGAAACTTCGGGAGGCCCTGCAAATTCAAAACCCCGGCGAAGCGAAATCCGCATTCGCTACAAACCTTGAAAAACAGCTTTCCAACAAATCCATCGAGCTGCAAAAGGTTCAGGCTCAACTTCAAAACGAATTACATGTAAAAGAAAAACTGGAAGAAAAGATAAAAGTTGAACACACGGTTTTGGAGAAAAAAATTGCAGACAGAGAAGCTGAAATCGCAGAATTAAAATCCCAATTGGAGTCACCACAAAATTCCATTTCCGAAAAAAATTATAGAGCTTCAAAGACACGCATCCAGGAAAAACCTGAAGAAGACTATAAAAAAGAAGCTCAAACCTTTAAAAATGAAATTGAAAAATTGAAGGCCCTTCTGGAAGAAAAAACCGCCCAATTACAGACTCTTCAAAAAAGTTTCGAGGAATTCAGGGAAAATGCCCCATCTGAGGAAGAACTGGAAAACCTCCAGGCTTTAGTAGATTCCAAGGACTTGGAGTTACAGCAAATTCAAGAATCTCTGGACGAGGCCCATGTTGCTAAAAACTGGGTGGAAACAGAATATACCCAGCTCAAAAAGGACCTTGAAAAATACAAGGAAAATCAGGAAGTGCTGGAAGCTTCCCGGACCCTGTTGGAATCGGAGCTGGAAGAACTCCGGGGAATCCAGGATAAACTGGATCTGCAAACCGGTGAACTAAAGGAACTGAGGCATGACATGGGCAATTTGGAGATAGCAAACCAGCAAATGCTGAAAGATCTGGAAGAAAAGGATTACCAGATAGAAGATCTCCAATACCAGAACCAACGACTGGATAAAGTGGACCTGCCCCTTTTCACCATGAACACACAGGGCACCATCATGACGTGGAATCAAGGTGCCCAGGAATTGACCGGTTACCTTGAAGAGGCCGCACAGGGGCAATCCCTGAGCTTTCTGTTTCCCCCGGGTGAGGAAATTGAATTGAAGAGAGACGTGCTTGATCCCCTCCAGGAGAAGGGTTCGACCACTTTGATTCTTCCACTGACTTTTGAAAATGGTTCGCAGGGAAACTGCAAGAAAGGACTGATCAGCCTGGCTCTCTTTAAAAATGGAAATGAAGCCAAGGAAGCGTTTGGCGTTCTAGTTGACATTTCTCATGACCCAAAAACCGTTGAAGAAATTAGGCAATTGCGCACGAAACTGGAAGGGGAATTGCAAAGCTTGAAGGAAGTTGCGGAAACGGAAAAACAGGAGATCAAAAATTATTATGATTCCATCCTGAAAAAGTCCGGGCTGGTTCCCATTCTCCTTTCGGCAGATTTCAAAATCCTCCAAGTCGGCCCCGATGCGGAATCCAGTCTGGGTTGGAGCAGCCCTGAGGTTGAAAACCGTAATTTCTTTGAGCACATCATGCCAGGTAAAGATTGGAAGGCGATGGAAAGTTCAGCACAGGAAACGCTAAAAAATAAGGGGATCCATCAGTTTGAAAGCCTCACCCCCACACACGATTCTGAAAAACGAAACCTCCTTTGGAACCTTATTATAAATAAGGAGGGTGAACAGGAAAACGCTTCCATCATCGCCATCGCGCAGGACATCCACGAAATGCGCGAACACGAAAACAATATCAAACAAAGAGAAGCTCTTCTTTCATCCATTATTGACCAGGCAGTGGATGGTTTTGTCACAATTGACGAGAGCGGAATCATCCAGTCATTCAACAGCACGGCAGAAAAGATGTTCGGATACAGCAGCGCGGAAGTTATCGGCCACAATGTCAGTATCCTGATGCCGGAACCTTACCGAAGCGAACATGGAAACTATCTTTCCCGTTATTTACAAACGGGCAAAAGCAATTTGGTGGGAAAAGAGCCAAGGGAATTTCTTGGAAAATGCAAGGATGGATCGACTTTCCCCATGGAGATCGCGGTACGCGAGATTTACCAGGGTTACCGCCGCATGTTCGTGGGGATCATCCACGACGTTCGCAAACGCAAAGAATTTGAAATCGCTTCAATGGAAAACGAGGAAAAATTCCGCAAGCTGATGGAGGCGGAGACCGACGCCATTCTTCTTGTCAACCTTTCGGACAACCAGTTACTGGACGGCAATGAAGCCGCAACCAGGCTTTTCGGATACAGCCGGGGTGAACTGGGCAAACTGAAATACACCGACCTCGTGGTCAACGGGTCCAATTCAGAATTTTCCGGGGGAACCCAGGGAAGCGCATTGGGACTCCATCCGCGGAAAAAAAGCAATCTCGCCCACTTCACAAAAAGGGACGGCACCGTTTTCTCCGCACAGGTGGTCATCAGTTCATTCCTCGTTCAAAACGAAAAGATGAGCCTGAACATCATAAGGGACGTCACACCCCAGATTCGTGCGGAAGAAACCATTCAGGAAAGCGAGCGCCACCTGATCGATATTCTAAACCAGGCATCGCTGCCCATTTACATCAAGGATATGAACGGGCGTTACCTGCTTGCCAACTCGGCGTTTCAGAAGCTGTTCAATGTCCGGCGCGATCAGTTAATTGGGAAAACGGACCATGAAGTTTTTCCTGCAGATATTGCCGATATACTCTCCGAATCCGATCGGCAAGCACTGGATAAGGGACAGAATGTGGAGTCCAAGGATTCCATTCTGCACGATGACGGAATCCACAATTACACAATGGTCAAACACCCTATGCGAAATTCGTCCGGAATCCTGTATGGGGTTTGCGGGGTTTTGAACGACAACACCAATCGCAACCGACTGGAGTCAGAACTGGCCCGCATGAAAACCGAGTTCCAGGAAAGAATGGATTACTACCTCCAGTCCATGAACCAGCACCACGAAAAGCAAATAGCATCCGAACGCTCTGCGGCCGCCACCAAGGTGCTTCTTGGACTTGCGAACCAGATCACCAATCCAATCCAGGGAATTCAGAATATTCTGGAACAACTCAGTGACCGGGCCGCAATGGAGGAAATACATAAAGGGCTCATGATGGTTGCTCTCAACGAATGCCGCCGCATTGCGGATCTCAGCGAACGGTTGCAACGATGCGAAATTCCTCCGCTGGGGAAACCGGAGGCAATCGACCTTCATGAATTATTGAGAGAGATTATGAAGAAACCGGACATCGTTCCTCAAGATGGTTCCATCCGTCTTGAAGAGCAATCCTTCTCAAATTTGAGACCGGTCCAGGGTAATCCGGCGCAATTGAAGCTTGCATTTGAACACCTGTTCCGCAACGCCGTGGAGGCAACCTCTGGTGAAAACAGGAAAATTGTGCTTGCCACCGAACAGCTGGAAGACAACGTCAAAATCCATATCCAGGATACGGGTTGCGGGATTCCTGAAGAGATCCGTGATCGCATTTTTGACCCCTTCTTTACCACCAAAAAAGCCGGCAAGCGAGCTGGCCTGGGTTTAATGATGGTGCTTGGTGTTGTTAAAAATCACGGGGGGGATATCGACATTCGCAGTGAAACTGGAAAGGGGACCACAGTCACCCTGACCCTTCCCTTGAAACAAAAATAGCCCCGAAAACAAAAACCCCCCGCCGGTTTGAGCCCGGCAGGGGGTTTATTATTGGCGGGAAGGCAATTATTCCTTTTGGCGACCGCCCCCCTTCCCGTTCAAATTCGAATCACACGAGGAAAAAACCCGGTCAATTCAGGCAAATACCACGAATTCGGTTTCGGTTCATTCGGGACTGGATGGCCTGCAAAACAGGGGAAGGCACCTGCTGCGGTGGTGGAGATGAAAGGCCGTCCCGGATTTTCAGGGATTCCGCCAGGCTAAGCGGTTTGGCCCAAAAAGCTTTATCCCAAAGGGGTTTTGGAGATTTCGAAGTCATAATTTTTTAAAAATTCCGGTTGAGAGTTCGCCTAAACTCATAGATTCATGTTTCAAAAAATAACGTTTTGTTCCGGCCAAATCAAGCCTTTCGGCAATTTTTTTAGTCCTCTCCCCCAGCTTCCCTGCTTCCCCGCAATGCGAATGGCTCCTTTAAAATTAAAATTTTTTAATATTGCTTTAACCCTCATTTAATTCTCAATTCTTATTATAACAATAGAAAAAGGGGGGGACTTCTTATTCTGCCCCAATCAAATCATTGTCAATTTTAAACCAACCGGCCCCGACTGCCGGTAACAAATAAATCAGGTTCCGCCCACCTAAGCTGAAGGAGGTAATCATGCTATATCCGGTTAAAGTCTTCGGTCGCAACGGTAAATTAAAAAAAGAGGTGTCCACACAGACCCTAAGCAAAAAATACTGGGAAAGTTTTTTTGATCCGGAAAAGAAAAACCTCCAAATCAAGCCGAAAGACGTAAATCGCAAACTGCTGAACGAAATGTACGGTGGGCTGGAATACGAAGACCACTTTTACAGCGAAGATTGATTTTCTCCCGAGTCCAATCCTGCCAAGGACAGGGCTCACTCCTCCCTAGAGGTCAAGCCCCCCTCTTCCACAGTAAGAGGGGGGTTCCTCTTTTTGGGCCCCATTTTATCTCCCCTGCCCCCTCTCTGTTTTTCTGATTTTTTGATTAAATTAGAATCCTTGCAGGATTGAACGCATCCTAAGCGCAACCCGGATTATCCGGCAAAGGCAAATTCGATGATGACCAAGAGACCCATTTTCAAGCGAAAATTCATATGGACCGCGCTGTTCACCCTCTGTTTTGCGGCCATGGTGGGCTTATCGCCTTTCCTTCACAGTCATGAATTTGACCTGAAAGACCTGCATCAGGATTGCTCCCCCTGCCATTTTTCCCATTCCAATGCAGGGCTGATCCCAATCCTCGAACCGTTGACCACGGACTTTGATGCGGTTTCCCAGATCGCCTTTTACCAGGAAACACATACCGAACCCGTTTCCATCCGCCACTCCGGCAGAAGCCCTCCCCTTTTCTCCTGAACATTCAAGGTTTTTGATCCACGATCATTCACTGCAACACCCTTGCTGCGCCCAGAATTTCCGGACGCGTGGCATGCCCTGCGTGTTGCATTCAAATTCAGGAGTTTTGCATGAATCCGCTCAAGCTCTCCGTTATGGTGTGGAGTGCGTTCCTGCTGGCGAGTTCCGCCTGGGCCCAGGACGCAAACACCGATTCGGAAACGTACAAACTGGAACAGCAGATCAAACGCCTGGAACGGCGCATCAAAAAGCTGGAGACTCAGCCATCCGGGCCCACCGAGCCGCAACAGGCACCCGGCACCCAGCCATCCGGCACCACCACGCCGGATATTTATAAGAATCTGCCAAAAGGAACCGGCAGTTCCGCCGACTCTTCGTTTTCCACGGCAACCGGATTGTCGCGGTTTTTCAACCCGGCCATATCCGTCAACGGCCTGTTCCTCGGGCAGTACCGGTCCATTGGCAATACCGATCCCAACAACGAAAACTCAACCGGCTTCAAAATCCAGGAAATGGAACTGCAGTTCACCGCCAACGTGGACACCTATCTGCGGGCCAATTTCCGTGCCACATTTGAAGGCGACGAAGTGGGAATCGAGGAATCCTTCATCGATGCACTGTTGATGGACCGGCTGGCTCTTCGCGCCGGAAAGTTTTATACCAGCTTTGGCAAGCACAACCTGCTTCATACCCATCAGTTTCCATTCATTGACCAGCCCCTGGTCAATGAAACCCTGTTTGGGGACGAAGGCCTGCTTGAGGTCGGCGTGGGAACCAGTTATCTTGTTCCGGTGCCCTGGTACTCGGAAGCCATACTTCAAGTGGTTCAGGGCGACAATGAAATCCAATTCAATGGGCCCCTGAACAACGATTTTCTCTATCTGGCCCACTTGAAAAACCTGTGGGACCTGGACGAGGAAACCACGCTGGAACTGGGAGGCTCCTTCGCCACCGGACGCAACCAGGCAGGAGCCCAGTCCGGTTCCGGGCGCGGCCGCACCAACCTGGTGGGAGGCAACATGACGGTAAAATGGAATCCCGCCAAGCGTTCGCGTTACAAAACACTCATCTGGCAGACGGAGTACATCGGCTCATTTCAGCAGACCGGGACCAATCCCGTCACCAACGTCGCCAACCCAGACCTCAACCGGGGCGGTATGTACACCATGTTGCAGTACCAGTTTCAGGAACGCTGGTGGGTCCAGGGCCGCTACGACTACGTCGGCTTCCACCAGCCGCAACACTTTGACGACTCGTACCGCTGGTCCGGTCTCATCGGTTACGTGCCGAGCGAGTTCTCCGCCATCCGCCTGCAGTACAATTATCTCGACCAGGGATTCTCAGAGGAACAACAGGTGTTGTTGCAGCTGAACTTCTCGATGGGCTCCCATCCTGCACACACGTATTGAGGAGGAATTCGATGAGAGGAGACGGCAACTCAACGTCGTACAGATGCCGACTTCCTGTGGCGTTCTTCGGGATCGCGCTCCTGTTGTTGCTGGGCGCGGTCCCGGGTTACGCCGCGATGAAGGTCGTCACCACCACGGAGGACATTGCTTCGCTTGTGCGCGAGGTGGGTGGAAACCATGTGGTAGCCGCCAGCCTCACACGCGGGTATCAGGACCCGCACTTCGTTCAGGCCAAACCGAGTCTCATGGTCACCCTGCACGATGCGGATCTCCTGATTTACCAGGGGCTCGACCTGGAGGTGGGCTGGTTGCCCCTGTTGATCCAGGGCGCGCGCAATTCAAAAATCCGGTTCGGCGAACCGGGCCTGCTCGACATGTCGCTGGCTGTCGATCCCATCCAGATACCCACAGGTCCGGTGGACCGGTCGATGGGCGACGTCCATCCCTTCGGAAACCCGCACTACACGCTGGATCCCGAGAACATCAAACCCATGGTGTTTCTGCTGGCAGATCACCTGGCCAAACTCGACCCGGAACACGAAAGCGAATTCGAATCCAACCGCGACCGGTTCATGGAACGCTTCCAGGAAAAACTCAAGCAATGGAAGCGAATCATGGAACCGGTAAAAGGAGCCCGGCTCGTCACCTACCACCGCACATGGGATTACTTTCTTCAGCGGTTCGGTATCGAGTCGATCGGTACTGTCGAGGTGAAACCCGGAGTGCAGCCCACTCCCGTTCACCTTGCCCAACTGGCGGAGAAAATGAATTCGCAAAAAGTGACGATCATTTTGCAGGCCAGTTATTACCGTCTGCGTTTTTCAGAACTGCTTGCAGGAAAAACCGGGGCGCGTATCCTCAGCCTGCCTCCGGGGGTTGGAGGCGTGCCTGAAGCCCGGACCACAATCGATTTTTTCGACTTTCTGGTTCACCAGATATACGGAGCCCTTCAACCATGACCGGATTCTTCACTTTCATGGCCGCACCTGCCGCCGGATGCATCATTCTTGCCCTTGTCTTCACTTACTTCGGTTTGCATGTGCTGAAACGCGAGGTGATCTTTGTCGATTTGTCCCTCGCACAATTGGCGGCGCTGGGTGCGACACTGGGTTTTGCACTGGAATGGGATGCCCACTCATGGGGGGCGCAAGGACTCTCCCTGTTGTTCATTTTCCTGGGCGCCTTGTTTTTCGCACTGGTCGAATACCGCTTTCCCGAAGTGTCCCAGGAAGCGGTGATCGGTATTGTGTATGTTGTCGGCGCGTCCCTCGCCATCATCATTGCCGACCGGGCGCCGCATGCTGCGGAGCACATCCAGTTCATGCTGAACGGCTCCATTCTATGGATCACCTGGACAGGCGTCGGCACCCTGACAGCAACCGCCGTCATCGTCGGCCTGCTCGCCTGGAAATGGCGGAAGTCGATTGAAACCTGGTTCGACCGAAAAATCGCCGACGCCGGGTCCTACCACCGTGCCTTATGGGATTTCGTGTTTTACGCCCTGCTCGGTCTGGTGATTGCCGTGTCGATCAAAACAGCAGGCATCTTCCTGGTGTTCACCCTGCTCATCATACCAGCAGTGTGTGCCACGTTGTTTGCCAATAACCTGTACCGTCAATTCGTTCTGGGTTCGGTGATTGGTGTGGTGGGAAGCCTGGCCGGACTGGCATTGTCTTTTTCACTCGATGTGCCGACCGGTGCGATGATTGTTGCCACCTTCGGGGTGTTGTTTCTTGCCGCCTTGGGAGTTCGATGTTTTCAAAATAACCGGGCATAAAAAAAGGCGGGGCCAAAGCCCCGCCTGCAGATTTGTTGTAGCCGGTGGACTAGACTTCCTTCTTCAACACATTCGAAGCCTGTGGGCCTTTGGGACCGTCGCTGATTTCAAACTGCACATCCTGCCCCTGAGTGAGTGACCGATAACCTTCCTCTTGAATCGCTGAGTAGTGCACAAAAATGTCTTTTCCTTCTTCTGACTGGATGAAGCCATAACCTTTTTTGTTGCTGAACCACTTAACTTTTCCGATCGGCATAACAATCCCCCTCAAAATCTTTAAATCCAATTTCCTTATATCAGGTATTTAAAGGCTGTCAAGGCTTATCCGTTATCGGAACCCGGCGGATCGGGGGGATTGATGAGGCCATCCGGAAACGGGCAAAAAAGCCGTTAAATTTCAATCACAACAATTTAGCCTGTTTGGGTTAAGGTTATATATCTTTATTTTTTGCGCGCAGCTCCGCTTCGAATTTTTCCCGCTCGATACGAAGCTTTTCGAGGAATTTGTCCACGCCACCATATTCTTTTTCATAGTGGGCACGGATGGTTTCGACGGTTTCAATGGTATCGGAGTTTTCCCCGACCAGGCACTTGCCATGACGGTCACAGGCCCAGACGGGATAATCCTTTTCCACTTTGTCCTGCAAGTCCTGAGGGATGTTTTCACGGTGCGGCAGAGTGGAATAGCTGGGATCCACCCTCTCCTCAATGCGGTCCAGTTCCTTGACCAGGTCCTCGATGTGTTCGCCGTCCCAGTCGCCGACATGGTCATCTCCATCGGCGGACATGATACGGTTTTTGATGGCGGGATCGATCTCGACCTTGTCCAGTGAAAATCGGCGTTGGTGTTCGGAAGGCATAACCCTTTCTCTCCATTGATTATCGATGACGGTATGCCCCAAACCGTACACCATTTGATGTGAAATCGAAACCTCAAATTGGATTTTAACGGCCGCCATCTCCCTCCACGGAGCGGGCAACGCGAAAGCCCAGTATGTAATGCCGATGCCCAGGGGGACCCCGGTAGCGGGTGGCTGAGCGCACATAGGTGACGAGGTTGGTCACGGCCCCGCCGCGGCGGGTTTTGAAACGCCCGGTTCCGGGTCCCTTGGGATTGTCACGCGGACTTTTGGAATAATATTCCGGATCGTACCAGTCGCTCACCCACTCCCACACGTTCCCAAGCATGTCATACAATCCGAAGGGATTCGGCTTGCGCGTTCCAACGGGATGCGTCTGAAATTCGGCCGAACCGTAATACCAGACGTAGTTGTTGTCGATTTCGTCACCCCAGTAATAACGTGTGGTGGTGCCGCCCCGCGCGGCCCGTTCCCATTCCGCCTCCGTGGGCAGGCGGTACACATCCGTGTTCTCCGTTTCGTTGAGCTTTTGGATGAACTCGGCAGCATCGTTCCACGAAATGCGTTCCACCGGGCGTCGGGGTTCTTTGTACTTCGATGGATTCCTGCCCATCAACTTTTCGTACTGCTCCTGCGTCACCTCGTAGCGCCCGATGTAGAAGTCACCAACACACACCTCGTGAGCCGGGCGTTCGTAATCGTAACCCCGGTCGTCGCCCATCATGTAACAGCCGCCCGGTATGCGCACCAGTTCGATACCGGTGGAAGGGGAGACGATCACTTCCGGATTTGCCTGCCCGGCAAAAACCGTTGCCACAGAGAACAGGTAAAACAGCAGCGCTTTGAAGAAAACAGAATAAAGTTTCATTTCGAAAAGAACTCGAAGACAGGGAGCAGGTCGAAGAACAACATGAAAACGAATTGCGGTGTCGGCTTGGAAGCCAATCCGAAGATTTTGATTTTAACAGAAGCCACCAGACAGGGGCCATCTTCTTTGAGACGTTGAAGCGGCCTTCACCTGACTGGAACTTCAGTTCGTATCTGTAATATTTTAATAAGTTTGTTCGAAAATTCCCGCAAACACTTCGAAAGGAGTTTGCCTGTATTCCTTTCCGTCCTAAATAGACGCTTCTTACCAAATGCGTTAGGAAAACAATTTCAAAGTTTTCGCTTTTAAAAGCCGATTCTGCCCTATTTTTGCGCTATGCGCCGAAACCTGATTTAGATATGATTGCCAGAAACAACCGCTTTCCAGGTAAGGATCATGCCCGCTCGTTTTCCTAATTCACCCGGTTCCGGTCCACCCCATTCCCGCAAAACAAGCCTTCTTCCCTGGCTGTTTGTAATCCTGATTTTCCCTGTTCCTGTCCTCTCCGCTTTGCCTCAGGAAAGCGAGTACCATCAATTCGGGGGCGCCACTCTGAGCGTCCCCAACGAATACAAATTGCACAACTGCACCCTGATCCGCAGTCAGCTTTTTCACAAGCAGAATACCAACTCGGTTCCCGTTACCCAGGTTGCGGAGAGCGCGTGCGAGTCAGACATCGAGGTGACCCTGCCCGATGTTCACGAGACCCTGCAGCACTTCGACCTGGTCATTGAAGTGAACAAGGGAGAACGCTGGGAACACCTCGATACCATTCCCATTAGTGCCTTTCCCCGCGACATGTTCAAATCGTTTCGTGAATGGGCGAAGGATCACAAGCTGATGGTGGCCGACAGCGAGGGCAAGCTGGAAGCGTTTTTAAAGGAACAGGAAATTCCTTTTACCAGCGCATTCGGATTCGAACCCCCTTCGCCCCGGGCCATCATGAAGGTCGGCAAGCGGGAGTACGTGTTCAACGAAATCGAAACGCCCTTCCCCAAGATCTGGATCAAGGACAAGCAGGTGATTTTCGAGTTGCGGTTCCTGGATCAGCTGTCCACCAATCCCTTGGCACAGAAAGAACTGCTCCAGGTTCTCAAGCAGGACATAGATTGAGTGGCAGGCACCCTCTCCTCTTTCATAAATCCATATTGATTCTTTTCCAGATTCTGCGAAACTGGATTTTGTCGAATGAAACGGGTTGGAGAGGAAGATGAAATCTGCAGGTCAGGGAGCGAAGGCGTTTGCCATCTGGGGCGCGCTGGGGTTTTTGCTGGTCGTTCCCCTTTTGTTCATTGACTGGACGAATCCCCCTGCCTATCCAAGACTGGAGCAGGCGGTGAAGGTGGTGCGATACCTGTCCTCTCCCCGGCAGGTCTCCCGCTCATCGTTTACCGCGATGTATCCAGAAGGCCGCCCGACCGAATTTGTGAAATGGATGTTCTCCACGGTTGGCAAGGCCAACTGGCCGCCGGCGGAAGATGGCCACCCCGACGAAGTTGAGGGGGCCAAATCCCTGCGCATTCCCCTCATTCCGAAAGACACCCTGATTGTTCCCGGGCAACCCCACCTGAATAAAGCCGGGCGCCAACTGGTGGTCAAGGGCGACGACCAGCGTGGAGTGCTGGTGGCCGAGGCACATTTCGATTCACGTCACCCTCCCGTATTCACCCTGGAGATTCCCTTCAATCCCCCGAAATAGAAGATTGAGTCCTCTTGACAAAGAGGGCAAATAAAGGAAACAATTCGGATGCCTGTCTTTTCAGGTGTTCTTTTTTCTCTGGTAGGGAGTGGATAATGAAAAAGTATGAAGTTCACAGCGTGTGCGATGCCTGCGGGGACGTGCACCCCACCCGCCATCATGTGTTGCTGGAAGACGGTCCGGATCAGACCCAAAGCGTGGAAGAATTCTGGGAGGGGAAGGACCTTCCGGCGGATGTTAAAAATGTGTTGGCCAACCCGTTTCAATGCCCCACCACAAAATCCTTCATCAAACAGGAAGACACGGAACAGGTTTACCTGGTTCCCCTTTCATATACCTGAGGCACCTTTTTTATGGGTGTTACTTTTACACGGAGGCGCCTCATTTCTCCAGATAGCGGGTTACCTTTTTCTCAAGCTGATCCAGTTCAATGGGCTTGTGAAGAACATCGGTCGCCCCTTGCTTCATGCATTCATCCGCACCATCCAGATAGGACTGGGCGGACACGATGATAACCGGAGTGGCAGAGTCGAGCTCCCGAATCCGTTTCAGCATCTGGTACCCATCCATGATGGGCATGCGTACATCCAGAACCACAAGGCAGGGCTTGAGGTCAAAAAACTTCTGCAGTCCTTCCTGTCCATCTTCGGCTGTTTGTACCCTGTAATTGAGGGATTGAAAAAAATCATTTAAAATCTGGCAGCTGTCGGGGTCGTCATCCACCACCAGAATCAGGTTTTTTTGAATCATTTTGACCTCGGGAATTACTGACTCAAGTTATTTCGGCCTCACGAAAAGGAATGGATGCAATAAAACTGCTTTTCCCAACCGGCAGAGCCTCATTTTCATACAAAAACCGTATTAAATCAACTATTTTGGATAAGTTATGCCGATTGAAGGAAAAGCCATCCTTATCATCATGCCAAATAATCAGTTCGATGGAGACGAACTGTTGGGGCTGCTGGAAGCCCTGAAATCCACAGGTGCGCGGGTCGTGGTCCTGTCCAAATCGGGGAGGGAGGCAGCCGGCATGAAGAAGGAACGGTTCACACCACACGGCACGATCATCGACTGGAACAAGCAGGAAGGATTTTCGGGAAAATACCCTGCCATTGTGTTGACCGGAGGCAAAGGAGCGGCCAAATCCTTGTGGAACGACCCCATCGTGCCGCAGATTTTGGTCGACCATCACCGAGCGGGAAGCACTATCGCCGCCCTGGGCACATCCATTGTGGTCGTGGCAAAGGCCGGCCTGTTGCCCGGCCGGGCGGCCTGCCCGGCGGATGCCGCCGCTCAATCGGAGCTTGAAAACCTGGGTATCGCCTGTGAAGAAATACCGGTTCTCGCCGACGATCGCATCGTGACCGCCCAAGGTTGTTCCTCAATCCAACCCATGGTTGAAATGCTCCTGTCCAAAATGTAGCTGGAAATCATTTAAAGAGTAAACAAGTCACTTTCACCCCACCCCGGAATAGAAAATTGCCCAAATGCCTTACGCTTTCAATTTTCGTCTTTTATAGCGCATTCGATTAATTGGAAGCTTTGATTCATTCTAACCTATATAATCAGCCTTTTTAGGGTTACAATTAAAATTATTAAAATTTTGAATTTTATAGATACATTTTCCTTAATATTCCTCCCTCAAATACGAAAAATATACTTGGAAAGATTTCAGGTTGCGCTCGCAAAAGCGTAAAACGGCACCGGCATAAATTAAGCAGGCCATATGAAATTGAAACCGAAGGTATACTTGTTCGTTTTCGGCATCAGTCTAGCCGTTGGCCTTTCTGTTTATTCCCTCATCCAGCAGTTTGAATCGGTTCTCGAAAACCGAATCGGTTCCGAGATCCACGACCTGACCGAAGATGCCATGGACACCGTTGACCGCAGTCTCTTTCTGCGGGTCGAAGAAGTGGAACTTCAACCCCTCGATATGTTCATCGACCGCCTGTTTGAACGGTCGAACCACGAATACGCCTCCATGCCCGACCGAGAAGGCTTCATCGCGAGGACTGATGAGGACTGGAAAAAAGGATTGGACACACCGGAAACCCGCAACATCCTGCTCAATCCTCTCTCCCGGGAATTCGAAAACAAGATCCGGTTCCTGAACAACAAATTCAAATTTTACTTATTCAGCGAGATCTTTGCCGTAAACCGATACGGCGTCATCATGGGGGCCTACCCGCGCACCACGGATTTCTACCAGGCGGACGAGACCTGGTACCAAAACGCCGTCCAGAGCCCGGACGACCTTTCTATAGAGGACGTTCAATACGATGAAAGCTCCAATGCTTTTACCCTGAAAATATCTAAAAAAGTTACTGACGGCAAAGGCCGTTATGAAGGGCTGGTGCGAGCGGGACTCAATATTGAACTGTTTGAAGAAATCCTGAATGACTCGCGAAAAAAATCGGAATTGAAGTCCCTGAAACTTTTTCTGCTCAACACGAGTGGCGAAATCCTGGTCTTCGCAGCCAGCCCTCTGGTCCCCAAACCGGTCAACCTGGCAAAGTATTTTGGACAAAAACACCCTCAATGGGAGGAAATCAAGCGGCTACAAAATGAGGGGCGCGGCTTCAAATATGGGCCTACAGAGTACGGTCCTTCCCTAATGGCGTATACCATTTCAGACGGCTGGCAGAATTTCAAAGGGATCGGGTGGAGCCTTGTCACCATTGTGGACGAGGAAGAAGTGCTGGCTCCGGTTTCGGACCTGAAATTACACCTGTTGACCGGCTTTTTGATTGTCTCTCTAATTCTGGTTGTAACCGTCGGGGCCTTTATTCGCCACACACTAAGACCGATTGAGCGGTTGACCCGGCAGACGGAGGCCATCAGCCACGGCAACTGGGATGTGGACCTGGCAGTCGATTCCAAAGACGAAGTCGGACTGCTCGCGCGTTCCTTCAACCGCATGACCAGCGTGATCAAAAAGCACCAGGAGGAATTGGAAGAGCAAGTCATCGAGCGTACCCAAAGAGCATTTCAGGCAGAGAAAAAAGCAAAAGAAGCCAGAGAAATGGACAATGCCAAAAGCCAATTCCTGGTAAACATGAGTCATGAAATCCGCACCCCGCTCAATGCCATCCTGGGTTACAGCCAGATACTGAGAAGAGACTCCAACCTCACGGATGTCCAAAAAGAAAAAATCAACATGGTGTACCGGTCCGGCGATCACCTTCTATCCCTCATCAATGACATCCTGGACGTTTCCAAAATAGAAGCGGAAAAGGAAAGCATGGACCGTCATGAGTTCAACCTGACGAACCTGATCCAGCAGCTGGCCGAGATCACGCGTGTGGATTGCGAGCAGAAAGAACTCCAGTTCAAGCTGGAAGCGTTTCCGTTGGACGAGGAATTATGGGTTTGGGGCGACCAGGGCAAATTACGCCGGGTTCTGGTCAAATTGCTTAGCAATGCCACCAAGTTCACCGACAAGGGAGGCGTTTTATTTCGAGTCACTTCCAAGGCTAACGATGAGTACCGGTTTGAGATTATCGACACCGGTCCGGGCTTCCCTCCGGAGGAACACGCCCTCATCTTCGAACCTTTTCGCCAGGGAAAAGAGGGTCGGAGAAAAGGGGGTACCGGAATGGGGCTCACCATCGCGAAACGGCTGGTCCAGATAATGGAAAGCCAATTAAAATTTGAAAGCAAGCCCGGAAAGGGAACACGGTTTTTCTTTTCCCTGAATTTAGTCAGCATGAACAGGAAAACAGATGACGGTTCGATTCCAGGGAGCCTGGAGAGAAAAACCAGCTCCCACGCCATTAAAGTTCTTTTAGTGGACGACAATCCCGACAACCTGGATATTTTGCGGGAACTCATTTCAACTCTGGGCGTGGAAGTAAAGTCGGCGGAGGATGGGGAAAAGGGTCTGAAAATTGTCGAAGAATGGAAGCCGGATATCTTGTTTGTCGACCAAAACATGCCGGGTATGAGCGGCATTGAGGTGATGAAAGAGATTCACAAAAAGTACGGGCAAAAGCAGTTCAAATTTGTCATTGCCACCGCTTCCACCCTGACCCACCAGACCCGCGAGTTTTTACAGGAAGGTGCAGACGCCGTCCTGAGAAAACCTGTCGTATTTGAAGAGTTGGCAAACCTATTTCGGGACCTGATGAAATCCAGATTCATTGCCGAAGAATCCGAACCAGAACCTCCTCCCCCACCTGAGGAAACAAAAAAAGATTCTATGAAAAAGCTGGACTACGGGTCCATTACCATCCCGCATTCCCTTTGGAACCGTCTTGAACGGAGTGCCCGCATGGGTCTGTTCATGGACTTGGAAAAAAATATTCACAAGTTGAAAGACTTGGGCGACAAGGAGGCCCAGCTTGCCGACCGGATGCATGCATTATGCAAATCCTATGAATCGAAGAAGATCCAGGAAATCCTGAAGAAAGTTATGTATACGGAAAACTAGCCCTCTTCCCCGTCCCGTCCAATTTGCCTCCCATTTCCGCTCGTGGCACTCAATTTCAGTAATATCAGTTCCCCAATCCAGGAAGGTCTGCTAAAAAGCAAAATTTTCAAATTCCCCCGTCTCAATCCTTAAGGGCTGTAGTCAACCCCATATTTTATACAATTCCGATTTTTTCCACCCAAACTCGAATATCGTTTTTACTTCCTGCCTCATTTTATTCAGATTTAACATTGGAATTTTCGGTTGACTGAATTAATAAGCCATTTATTTTTAAATGGTTAATATAAATTCAAAAGACTGGGATATAAATTCCGACTTGTAAATTTTCACTAATCTCGGTAAAGTAAATATAATTATACTTAATTAGGTATTGGCATAAACCGTGAATGTGCTTACATTTGGAATAAGCCCATTCAGTCCTGTTATTCCAATTTCTCTCCTAAAGGAAGGGGGTGGAGAGCCGGAATTTTTTATATTTTGGGGAACAAATACTACTACTGTTTGTCCACATACCATCTATGTTTGCCTGAATGCGTGGAAATGAGCCTTGGAAAAGAATCAGGTGTGACGAAAGTTTCTTCTGGTTGAGAAGAGACCGAAAGTATCTGGTTGGTTCGTTATTGGAATTGCAATTGGCAGATTATTCAGAGGCATGAGCTATGGCAGGACTCTTGGGAATCAATAAATCCGGTTTGCACCCCCTCCCCATCTTCGCGCCTGCCGGACTCAAGGTTCTTTTCCGGGTCCCTTCCTGTAATAGTCGGCGGACGTTTCATGGGAACCCGGCTCGAACCCAAATTCTTTTTAGGGGAAAAATTTCAAAATCCACCAGGCCAAACTTTTTCCGCCCTTCTTTGACCTGCACTCCTGCACCGTCCACAAACGGA
>NZ_HG422173.1:1939606-1971583 GCF_000341545.2 Nitrospina gracilis 3/211 | reverse complement strand
CCGAGCCCCCACAAAATGAAGATGGGATATGGGACGGTCCTGCACTTTCCGGCAACCGGGTTACTCGCTTTAGAAGCCCGGCAACCTTCCACAACGGGATACACCGCTCATGAATGACCGTCCCGAACCGGCTTTTTCTGAGGCATCGAGCGCCACCAACCAGTCCCGGCAGACGCGGATGCCGGCGGGAATCGTCTGGACCATCCTCGCGGTATCCGTACTGCCTCTTTTCCTGAACCTGATGGGTTTTGATTTCGGGTCAACAACGACTCTGAACGAAACCGCCCCGACGGGGCAGGCGCCCTCTCTTGATTCCCGAATGGACGAAAAGGCCCTTCAGGCCATGTCCGGCGTTTTCGTCCACACCATTCTTGAATGGAGCGCCTTCGCCGTCACCGTGGTGGTTTTCGTGCTGGCCCTGTTCAATTTTTATTTCAACCGGGACTGGTCGCTTCCCATTATCGGAATTGCCCTGCTGTGTGCGGGAGCGGTGGATGCGTTTCATATCCTGGTGTCGGCCCGCCTGATTGAAGGCCGGGCGGCGTTGACCACGCTTTCTCCCTTCACCTGGGCCATCGCTCGTGTTTTCCATGCCACTATTTTGATCGCCGCTGTGCTGGCCCTGTTTAAATCCCAACGGGAAAAAACGGTTGAACAAATAAGATTCCTCGCGGGGACCGGTTTTCTGTTCGCGTTCGTTGCCTTTGCTGTCATCCAGTATTGCGCCACCAGCACCGACCTTCCGCGGACTTTGTATCCAGAGTCGACTTTCACCCGGCCGTGGGATCTGGGACCTCTCCTCCTTTACATTATCGCAGGATTGTTCCTGTTTCCCCGTCTTTACCAACGCGAGAACACCGTGTTTACCCACTCCCTGCTGGTGAGCATGATTCCAAACATAGCCACCCAGGCATACATGGCATTCGGTTCCGGGGAACTGTTTGACAACGCTTTCAACGTAGGTCATTTCCTCAAAATCGTGGCCTACCTGGTTCCTTTCGTCGGGTTGGTATTGGAATACAAAAACACGTTGGGCACGTTTGTCGATACCATCGAGAAAAACGAAACCACCATGGTCCAACTGAGGGAGGCCGAAGCGCTGGCCACCCATCAGGGATGGGTGAAAACGGGCATCTCCGATCTGTTCGAGATCATGCAGAAGTCGGACAACCTCAAAACCGCCGCCCAGGAAATCGTCAGCTTCATGGTTCAGCGGCTGGAAATTCAGATGGGGGCTCTGTACCTGGCGCAGGATAATGCCTTGTACTATTCAGCCGGGTATGCCTACGCCAATCCCCATAAACTTCCTGAGACGTTCCAGTTTGGCGAGGGGTACGTTGGTCAGGCGGCCGTGAGCAAGGAAAACATCCTGGTCCGGGAGGTTCCGGACGAGTATTTTAAAATCAAATCCAGCCTGGGTGAAGCGCCTCCCAAAATGCTCCTCTTTGTGCCGCTGGTTTCAGAAAGGGATGTGGTGGGAGTCCTCGAGTTGTGCTCGTTAAAGGAAATCACCGGCAACCACCTGGATTTCGTGAACCAGGCCGCCGACGCCATAGCAGCCAAAGTTTCCCTCGAGATCGCCCAGGAAAAAATCAAGGACGCGCTGGAAGAAACCCGCGCCCAGGCGGAAGAGTTGGCGCAACAGCAATCGGAATTGCAGTCGGCCAACCAGGAACTGGAAATCCAGACCAATGCCCTCAAGGAATCCGAATACAAGCTCGTGCAGCAGCAGGAAGAGCTCCATGAAACCAACCGTCAGCTGGAAGAACAGGCATCCATTCTGGAAACCCAGAAACAGGAAATCGAATTAAAGAACGAGATCGTCAACCAGAAGGTCCGGGAACTGGAAATTGCCAGCAAGTACAAGTCCGAATTCCTCGCGAACATGTCACACGAGCTGAGAACCCCTCTCAACAGCATGCTGATCCTGTCCAGACTGCTTGCCGACAACAAGGACGGCAACCTCACTTCCAAGCAGGAGGAATTCGCCAGGACCATTCACGGGTCCGGCAACGACCTGCTGAATCTGATCAACGACATCCTCGATCTGTCGAAGATCGAATCCGGCAACATGGAAATGATCCTGGAGGAAGTCGACCTCGAACGGTTTGTGGATACCCTGAACCGCAACTTTCAACCGCTGGCGGATGACAAAAATCTGGATTTCGCCGTCGAACTGGACCCCGCCCTTCCGGAAAGCATGGTCTGCGATGCGAAACATCTTGAACAGGTGCTTCGGAACCTGCTTTCCAATGCCTTCAAATTCACGGAAAAGGGTGGCATCACCGTCCGCATCAGCCGGCCCTCCCCGGATACGACTTTAGGAAACAAAAACCTTCTAATAGATACCACAATTGCGTTCAGCGTAACTGATACAGGCAAAGGCATTCATGAATCCAAACGGGCGCAGATTTTTGATGCCTTTCAACAGGAAGACGGCACAACCAGCCGCAAGTACGGTGGCACCGGGCTCGGGTTGTCCATCACACGTGAATTCGTGCGCCTCATGGGGGGAGAAATCCAGCTTGAAAGCAGACTGGGAGAGGGTTCCACCTTCACCGTGTTCATCCCGGAAAAAGTGGAGCCACCGGTTGGCATTCTTAAAAATGAAAGCGTGGGTGGAAATGGTGGTAATCGCCCCACGTTGAAAAAGCTCGCCAAGGCCAATAATGCTGGTGAGTCCCAGCCCATCGATGACGACAGGCAGGAAATCCGCGCGTCCGACCGCACCCTGCTCATCATCGAGGACGACCTGAAGTTCGCCCACGTGCTTAAAGACATGGCGCGCGAAAAGGGGTTCAAGTGCCTCATTGCCGATGACGGGGAAAACGGCATCCTGCTCTCCCAGCAATTCCAACCTTCCGCCATCATCCTAGATGTCGGCTTGCCCGGCATCGATGGCCTCATGGTGCTTGAGAAACTCAAAAATCACCCGGAAACCAAGCCGATTCCAGTCCATTTTATTTCCGCCTACGAAAAGGACAAGGAAGCCATGCAACTGGGTGCCATCGGTTTTCTCAGGAAACCCGTAACCCAGGAAAAAATGGATGAAGTTTTTTCCCGTATTGAAAAAGTACTCTCCAAAAGCATCAAAAACCTTCTGGTCATCGAAGACGAAACCGTGGTTCAGGACGAGATTCAGAAAATGTTGGGAAACAGTAAAACCAACGTCCTTCGAGCCATAACGGGGGAAGACGGATTGAAGGCCCTGGAAGAGAACGAAGTCGATTGCATTGTCCTCGACCTCCACCTCGACGGCATTTCAGGTTTCGATTTCCTGGAACAGATCAAAAAGAAAAAGAAACTCAAAAATATCCCCGTGATTGTATACACGGGGCGGGAATTAACCCCCGATGAAGAGGTGAAACTCAAACGGTATTCGGAAAGCATCATCATAAAAGGTGCTCATTCATTGGACCGGCTCATCGACGAAGCCACACTGTTCCTTCACAAGGTGGCCGAAACGGGGGCCAGCGCGGAAGGAAAGAGGGGTTCGCGTGTTATTGAGTCCAAAGATTATGCTGGCAAGAAAATTCTGCTTGTTGACGACGATCTAAAAAACCTTTTTGCCCTGGCGCACGTGCTTGAGGAATACGAAATGAACGTCATCATCGCCAAACACGGCAGGGAAGGCCTTGAACAATTGCAAGAACACAGGGACATCGATCTCGTTCTGATGGATATCATGATGCCTGAAATGGACGGGTATGAATGCATGCGGGAAATCAGGAAAATTCCGGAATTCAAAAACCTTCCCATCATCGCATTAACCGCCAAAGCCATGAAGGGCGACAAGGAAAAATGCCTGCAAGCCGGAGCCAACGATTACTTGACCAAACCTGTTGACATTAACATATTGCTGAACCAAATCAGAATATGGGTGCTCCATGGAAGCGAACACTGAGGAACCAACAACTTTTTCCGAGGAAGAGCAAAATGAAAACCTCGAGCTTTGGGCTCTTCTCGAAGTGATGTACCAGAAGTACGGTTACGATTTTCGCAATTACAATTACAGCTCCATCCGCCGTCAGTTGAAACGGCGAATGGAAACGGAAGGGATCGACTCCATTTCGCAAATCCAGCACCATGTCCTGAACAACAAGAATTTATTCCATAAGATAGTCACGGATTTTTATATCAACGTCACGGAGTTGTTTCGGGACCCGGCATTTTTCAATGCTTTGAGAAACCATGTAATACCCATTCTCAAATCCTATCCCTCCCTGAAAATCTGGCACGCGGGATGTGGAACCGGGCAGGAAGTGTATTCCATGGCCATCATGCTGATGGAAGAAGGCCTTTTTGAAAAAGCGCAGATTTATGCCACCGACGTCAACATGGAAGCTTTGAAAAAAGCGCAGGAAGGCATTTACCCGGTAGAACTTATCAAAGAAGATTCACACAACTACCTCGAAGCAGGAGGGCTGGAAACACTGACGAAATACTGCACCGTGAATTACGGAAACGTCATCATGAATGCGGAGCTTAGAAAGCACATATCATTTTTTGATCACAACCTGGTGACTGACAGTTCCATGGGGGAAATGAACCTGATTTTTTGCCGGAATGTCCTGATTTATTTCAACAACAACTTAAAACAGAGGGCGATTCGCGTTTTCTGGGAGTCTTTGTGCCACAAGGGATTTTTCTGTGCCGGTGCCAACGAGCGCCTTTTGGGAGAAGAGAATCAAAACATGTTTGACGTATACGACGATAAAAACAAGATTTACAGAAAGAGAGAAGCGGCTTGAAAGCTGATTGTTACTGTTGGGGGGGGGAACATGAACAAACCAACAATAGTCGCAAATAGTTCAACCTCCAAAATTGAATCAACCATGGAAAATAAGAAAATCGACGATCGCCCCTACGTTCTCATTGTTGACGACGTGGAGGCTAATTTAATCGCTCTGGAAAGCCTTCTTGAAGAGGAAAGCTGCCGTATCGTTCGTGCTGATTCCGGAAAGCAGGCTCTGGAAAAAGTCCTGGAGTATGACTTCGCCCTCATCCTGCTGGACGTCCAGATGCCCAACATGGATGGCTACGAGACCGCGTCCCTCATTCGCGGGATAGAAAAAACCCGTTACATTCCGATTATCTTCATTACCGCCTCCAGCAAGGAAGAGCCCTACGTTTTCAAGGGATACCAGAAGGGGGCGGTTGATTACCTGTACAAGCCGCTCAATCCCCTGATCCTGAACAGTAAGGTTCGGATTTTTCTCGATCTTTACAAACAAAAAAGACTCATTCAGGAACAGGCCAAGAACCTGAAACTGCAGCTCGAAGAGATGGGCCACCTTAAAAACTCGGCAGACAGGGCCAACAGAGCGAAATCGGAATTCCTCTCCGCCATGAACCATGAAATCCGCACCCCGTTGAACGCCATCTTTGGTTATGCCCAGATCATGAAGCTCGACGAAGCCAGCCTCACCCCCAGGCAGCGCAACGGGGTTGAAGGCATTTACCGCGCCGGACAGCATTTGATGCGGTTGATCGACAACGTTCTCGATCTTGCCAAAATCGAGGCGGGCAGGATGACGGTGGACGCCCAGGAATTTGACCTTGTCGAAATCCTTTTCGACCTCACCGTCATGTTCGAACCTGTTTGCAGGGAAAAGGGAATTGATTTTTCAATTGAGGGACTCTCCATGGAGGAGCCCTGCTGGGTTTTTGGAGACGATCAAAAACTGCGCCAGGTTTTGATCAACCTCATCGGCAATGCCGCCAAGTTCACCGAAGATGGGGGGATCACATTGAAAGTCAAACACCTTGGAGAGGACCGGTTTCAATTTGACGTCAAGGACACGGGCAAGGGCATTCCACATGAAAAACAGAGCCTGGTCTTCGAACCGTTTCGCCAAACCGAGGTCGGGCAATCCAAAGGTGGCACCGGCCTGGGACTGGCCATATCCAAAAAGTTTGTCGAGCTGATGGGCGGCCAGATGAAGCTTGTCTCGGAAGAAGACAAAGGCAGCTGTTTCTATTTCAATATTCCGCTCCCCCCGGCGGATTCCAAACCCAAAGTCAACGGTATCTTTGAATCCCACCATTACAGGCTGCCACCTGGGCAAAGCGTGCGGGTCCTCGTTGTCGATGACATGCCGGACAACATCGATATTCTCACTCAGTTATTGAGTGAAATGGGGCTGGATGTGAAGTCCGCGCAGGATGGACAGGAAGCCATCGAATCGGTAACGGCGTGGAGGCCGGATATCGTTTTTATGGATTACCAGATGCCGGTCATGAACGGGTTTGACGCCGCCAAGGAAATCCGGGCTTTGTACGGAGACGATTCCATAAAAATCATACTGCTTTCCGCCTCCGTGCTTTCCCATGAAAAAGAAGAAATCCTGAAGGAAAACGTGCACAACGGTTTTCTTTCCAAACCGTTCATGCAAAAAGAAATCGTGACCATCCTCGAACAACTCCTGAACCTTAAATTCGATACTCAAGATTAATAAGGACCTATTCTTTTTCCCTGCCACCTCATGCAGTAGGTTCTTCAAAACGGGTTTGTCTGGATTAAAATTTAATTTTCTTTCGGGTTTCCGCCAAACGAAAATCCAACCCCAAACCAACCCAAAAACTAAAATAGCCTGCAGGAAAAACTGCAGGCCATTTCATTTATTATTTGGTACCCCCGACTGGATTCGAACCAGCGACCTACGGATTAGGAATCCGTTGCTCTATCCTGCTGAGCTACGGGGGCGTGTATTTTGAATTTATATAACGGCGGCGCAAGGCCGGTCCATCCTGCTTGCTATGCACGGAACGGATCTTTGCCGAATCATACCACGCAACTCACTCTCCTATAAATCGGTTTTTGGCCCCTCGCGACTGCGCAGGTCTCATTTCCCCGTCAAACCAAAAGTCTTATAATGAGATTCTGAAAGGACCGGATAATCATGGCAACAAGACCTGCCAAAGCGGATGAACAACCACCCATCATCTTTTTCGACGGGATGTGCGGACTGTGCAACGGGTTTGTGGATTTTCTCATCCGTGCAGACAAGGCCAAGGTGTTCCGCTTCTCTCCTTTGCAGGGCGAAACAGCCCGCCGGGTGTTGGGCACGGCCGGGGAGCACCCAATGGACAGCGTCGTGCTGGTGGAGGGGGACCGCGTCTTCGTGAAATCCACAGCGGCTTTGCGTATTTTCCGCCGGTTGGGAGGAGTCTGGTCTTTACTTTGGATTTTTCGGTGGGTGCCCGTCCCCATACGCGACGGGATGTACGGATGGATCGCGAAGAACCGCTATCGGCTTTTCGGGAAAAAAGAAACCTGCCGCATCCCGTCCCCGGAAGAACACGAGAGATTTCTCGATTGAATTCAATTCACCCCAGAGCCGGGGCGGTGCTCAGGGAATCGATCAGCCCGCGCGTGCGTTCGCGCGAACTCTCGGGAAGCTGGCAGTCGGTCAGCATCTTTTCAAGGAAAGAGATGCCTGCCTCCGGTTTGCCCCTTTCAAAAAAGCATTCAAACAACTGCATGTACAAGGAAGGAAACCCTTTGTAGGACTCGCAAAGGTGGTGGCCGATCCCTATGGCATACTCCAGCCCGTCCGGCCGATCCAGACCCCAGAGAATTCCCTTCATATACCCATCGATTTCAATCTGAACTTCCTCCTGAAGCCTTTCAGGTGTCAAAACGTGTTTGTACAATTCCGAGACCCGGTAATCGCCGACAATCACATCCATGATGTCCGGCAGGTCTTCCCGCTTGCCGTTGGTCAAACCGTAAAACCGGTGGACAATGAGTCCCGTATCCATTTCGTATTGCTTGTTCACACGGAAATACATCTGCATGAGAAACCGTTCCAGATTCTTTTTTTCCAGCAATCCCGGATACACAAAGGCATGGCGGCAAGCCCCGTAGCCCATGGTGCCCTCCTGGGTCGGGACCGAAATATAAAAAGCTCCGCCCGGCTTCAATACCCGCCTGACCTCGGAGACCATTCGATGCGGGTTGGTCAAATGCTCGAAGGTCTCATAGCTGTAGACCGCATCAAAATAATCCGTCTCGAACGGCAGATCCTGCTCGCTCACATCAATCAGGGAGACATTGAATCCTCGGGACCGGGCGCGATCCACGATATCCCGCCCGACATCCACCCCGTGCACTTCGTTGCCTGCTTCTTGCAGACTTTTAATGAGAGACCCGGAGCCGAACCCGATCTCCAGCACCCGGCCGTGGTGAATGTGTTCAAAACAACCCTGATCGACCCCGCTGGGCCGGTATTCCTCGTAAGTGATGCGTGCGGCAGTACTGGTCATTTGGATATGGCCTCCTATCATTATTCCCTCTGTATAATGTATAGATCGGGCAATCCGAAACAATCCATAAGCCTTTTTTGGCAAAAACAGGCAAAAAAGGCCGGAATGCTCAGGATTCCTTCCATCCCGACCAAGGTTCCCTGGCTACAGCATCGTTCCCCACCCTTTCCCCGTATTGCGGCCTCTAAAATCCATCACATACCTTGATTCGGCCGATTCATTCGGTATATCATTTTCAGGAGTCCCCGACTCTTCGAATAACTGTAAATTCAACCTGGAATCAAGGTTCCAAGGAGCGTTCATGATACGAGTCCGAGCCAGCCAGATTTTCACCCACGCGGTGGAAGACGCGGTGGCGGCCAAAAAAATGCTGGATGAAGGCAAATCCTTCACCGAAGTGGTGTCCCAGTACAGCACCTGCCCGTCGAAGGAAAACGGCGGCGACCTGGGCTGGATGCCCGAAGACAACGCCATGGCGCTTATGGGCGAGATCAGCGAGCAGGACCAGGGCAAAATCCTGGGCCCCATCCATTCGCCTTACGGCTACCACATCCTCCAAATCACCGAGATCGAAAAAGAGGAAGGGGAAATCGTGTTCAACCCGGACACGCCGATGACTGAGGTCAACCGCGTTCTGCCGGAAGTCCACAGCCTGCTCTTCAAACATTTCCACATCGGTATGCCCGTCACCGGTTACAAACCGGAGGAAACCATCTTCACAGTGTGCGAACAACACGGCAAAACCGTGGGCGAGGTACTGTCCCTGCTTAACAAAGAGGCCGGTGGCAAGCAGGTCCGGTTCATCTCCCCGGAACAGCTCAAGGAAAAAATGAAAGCGGGCGAGCCCATCGTCCTGCTCGACATCCGTGAGCAGTGGGAACGCGACATCGCCTGCATCGAGGAAGCCACCTTCATCACCCGAGAAAACTGCGAGTCGATCCTGGCCGACCTCGCGCCCGATTCGGAAATCGTGGTGGTGGACTGGAAAGGCGACCGCACCGAGAGCTTCCAGAAATTTCTCGGCCAGCGCGGCTTCACCAACGTGCAGGGCATCGAAGGCGGCATCGACGCCTGGGCGGAAAAGGTGAACACGCGCATGGCGCGTTACGACATCGATGAGGAAGACGACGATTACCGCTACGAGGATATATTTGATGATGTCCAGTAGCCGGTAACGGGATTCATAGAGGAAAGTTTCCAAATGGAGGCTTTCCTTTTTTTGCCCTGCATTTGGCGGGGCTGAAACACATCCGGACTTCGCCATGGCCCCCCTGCTCAAGATCGAAAACCTGGTCACCTCGTTCTACATTGAAGAAGGCAAAGTCGAATCCGTGCGGTCGGTCAACCTGGAGATCGCGCGCGGTGAGACGGTGGCGCTGGTCGGCGAATCCGGTTGTGGTAAATCCGTCACCGCTCTCAGCGTCATGCGCCTCGTGCCCACCCCTCCCGGCCGTTACGAGAGTGGCCGAATCGTGTTCAACGACCGCGAGATCCTCAAACTGTCGGAAGAAGAAATGCGGGACATCCGCGGAAACGACATTGGCATGATCTTTCAGGAACCGATGACCTCGCTCAACCCCATCTTCACCATCGGCGACCAGATCATCGAGGCCATCGTCCTGCATCAGAACAAAACCGAAGCCGAGGCGCGCCGGCTCGCCATCGAACTGCTCGACCGCGTGCGCATTCCCTCGCCGGAACAACGCATCGACCAGTATCCGCACGAGTTGTCCGGCGGCATGAAACAACGCGTCATGATCGCCATAGCCATCTCCTGCCGCCCTGCCCTGTTGATTGCCGACGAACCAACAACGGCGCTCGACGTCACCATCGAGGCGCAAATCCTTGACGTCCTCGCAAATCTGCGCGACGAAACGCAAATGTCGATCCTGCTCATCACGCACAACCTCGGCATCGTGGCGCAGTTCGCCGACCGCGTCGCCGTCATGTACGCCGGGAAAATTGTAGAAGAAGCACCGGTGGTGGAGTTGTTCGAAGACCCCAAGCATCCCTACACGCGTGGCCTTCTTCGCTCCCTCCCCAAAGACGAGCCGGGCAAACTGCTGGAGACGATCCCCGGCACCGTGCCCAACCCCGTCAACCTGCCATCCGGTTGTGCGTTTCATCCGCGTTGCCCGGATGTGATGGATGAGTGCAGGCGGGAAATCCCTCCGGTGTACCGCACCGGTCCCAACCAGACCGCTGCCTGCTATCTTTACAAAACCAACGCCGTGGCGCAGGAATCATGAAAACACTCCTGAGCTTGAAAAATCTAAAAAAATACTTTCCCGTTTACGGCGGCGTATTTTCACATGTGGTGAATGAAGTGAAAGCGGTGGACGACGTGTCGCTCGACATCGGCGAGCAGGAAATTCTGGGACTGGTCGGCGAGTCGGGTTGCGGCAAGACCACCGTCGGACGCATGACCCTGCGTCTCCTCGAACCCACTGCGGGACAGATCGTTTTCCACGGTCGCGACATCACGCAACTCCCGAACCGGGAGATGGAACGCTTGCGTCCGAAAATGCAGATCATCTTTCAGGACCCGTTCAGCTCGCTGAACCCCCGCTTCAATGTCGAGCGCATCATTGGCGAAGCCATGCTGGTGCACGGCAAAGCCACCAAACGGAACCTGCGCGACCGTATCGCGGAAGTCATGGGCCAGGTTGGTCTGTCACCGCGTTACATGCGCCGCTACCCGCATGAGTTCTCCGGCGGACAGCGCCAACGTATCGGCATCGCCCGCGCCCTGGCGCTCGACCCCGAGTACATCGTGTGCGACGAACCGGTGTCCGCGCTGGACGTCTCCATCCAGGCACAGATCATCAATCTCCTGCGCAAACTCCAACAGGAGAAAAACCTGACCATGCTGTTCATCTCGCACGATCTCAATGTGGTCAAGCATTTGTCCCAGCGTACGGCCGTCATGTACCTGGGGAAGGTGGTGGAAGTCGCGCCGACCGATGTGCTCAACCGCGAACCCGCGCATCCTTACACCAAAGCGCTCCTCGCCGCCAAGCCGTCGCTCAATCCCCGCGACCGTGGAAAGAAAGTCGCTCTCGGCGGCGACGTGCCCTCGCCCCTCAACCCGCCTTCCGGATGCCGGTTCCACACGCGTTGTCCGGAAGTGATGGACCACTGTAAACACGAGGACCCGAAAAAAGTCGAGCTCGGTCCCGGACACGTCGTTTACTGCCACTTGTATACATGACGGGCCGTTCATGATCGACGACCTCCTCCACGTCCTGCAACTGGTCTCCCCCTCTTTTCTCATCATCGGGCTGGGGTTCCTCTTTTCCCGCCGGGTGTCCATCGACCCCAAACCGCTGGTCCGGCTGACGATGGGGGTCCTGCTTCCCTGCTTTGCCTTTCACCATATCAGCGGCATGAACCTGGAGGGAGGTTTGCTGGGCAATGTATTTCTCTCCGCGTGGGTCATCCTGCTGTTGCCCGGCCTTCTTGCGTGGATACTTTTGCGCAGGCGAAAAGAAATAGGCCGGGGGGTGTACCTGCCCATCATGTTCATGAACTCGGTCAACCTTCCTTTCCCCATCATGCAGGCGGCGTACGGGGATGTGGCGATTCCGCTGGGGCTCATGTTTTTTCTCGCCTCGTTCATCGCCGTGTTCACGGTCGGGTTGTTTCTCGTCTCCGCCGAGGGCGGCGCACTGCAGTTTTTGAAGGAACCGGTGGTCTATCTCGTGGCGTTGGGGCTTGCCGTCAATGCGTTCCAGGTTCCCCTTCCTCACTTCGTCCGGGAACCCGTGCGTATTGTGGCCGGGGCCAACATCCCCATGGTGCTTCTTATTCTGGGAATGCACCTGGCACAAGTGAAGGTGACTCAGCTCAGACTGACCTGGATGGTGGTCGGTTTCCGTTTTACTTTCGGACTGCTGGCAGGCCTTCTATGCACCGCCATCCTTCCGCTGGATGACCTCGCACACAAAATAGTCCTTCTGGAGAGCATCATGCCCTGCGCCGTGATCAATATCCTGCTCTCCGGCAAGTACAACGCCAACCCGGAGCTCGTGGCCTCTTCCATCCTCGTCTCCACCCTGTTGTCGCTGGCCATCATTCCCATCACCCTGCTGGCGCTGGGCTGACCCTCCTCATAGCCCCAGAAATACCTGTAAAACCAGATATTATTTGATTTTATCGCCACCAAACCCTCCAGTTCGGGCCAATTGTGCCGATAACTAGAAACAGGGCCGGCATCAGGCCCACAAGGTCCGGAACGAACCACCGGAAACCCCATAACCTAATGAAAACATTGCAGAAATTCGACTTTCATGGTAATTTTATTGGAATCCGAAATTCTGTCACGAGCACTTTCCCAAGGATTTGACCTGTGGATGCCGCATCCCTTGTAGGGGTCCTTCTAGGACTGGGGTTGATCATCGGGGCCATCTTTCTGGGCGGGGATTTGAGTCATTTTTTCAACCTGCCCGGAATCATGATCGTGGTCGGCGGAACCATCGCCGCCACCCTGATCACCTTCCAATTGAAAGACGTCATCGCTGCTTTCCGTGCGGCCATTTTCGTTTTTTCCGAAAAAAAGTCCGATCCCAACGACATGGTCGAGACCATGATCGAGCTCTGCAGCATCAGCCGCCGACAGGGATTGATCGCACTCAGCCGCATCGAATACGAAAACGACCTTTTGCGAAAAGCCTGCAACCTGATCGCCGACGGATCGAAGGAAGAAATGATCCGTGACACCCTGAACATCGAAATCGAATCGATGAAACAGCGCCACTTCATCATCCAGGACATTTTCCGCAAAATGGCGTCTTATGCTCCCTCCTTCGGCATGATGGGCACCCTCATAGGTCTCGTACAGATGCTCCGCCAGTTGAACAACCCGGATACCATCGGTCCCGCCATGGCCGTGGCCTTGCTGACCACGTTTTACGGGATGCTGTTATCGACTTTGTTTTTTCTTCCCATCGCGGGAAAATTAAAGGATCGGACCCTGGTGGAGTTGATCAACCTGGAAATCATGTTTGAAGGCGCCATTTCCATACTCGAAGACAACAATCCGGTTTTCGTTTATGAAAAACTGTCTTCCTACGTCCCAGCCAAACGGCGACGTCCACCACGGCCCACTGGAGCGGCTTACCAGACGGGGTGACCCATGGCGAAGAAAGACGACAAAAAAGAAAACTTTCAACAAGTCCAGGAACTGCTACGCGCGCAAAAGGCCCAGTTGAAAAAACTGGACGCCGAAAAGGCCCGTCAGGAAACCCGGTTCAAACACATGTTGACGGTCACGGGAAAAAAATTAACAAACTCCAGCAAACCGTTGAAGACCAGAAGGAACAGATCAAATTCCAACGGAGCCTTAGCCAAAACCGGGTTGTCACGGCTCCCCCCAAAGAACCGGCCGAAGCCAAGGAAGAACAAAAAGAGGATCCTACTCTTCCCCGTTATGAGGAGTTGACCCGAACGCTCAAGGCCCTGCAAAAGAAAAACCTTCAGCTTACCGACCGGGTAAAACTGGAGAGAGAAGAACGAGAGAGGCTGACGAGGGAAAAAGGCGCGTTGGCACGGGAAGTCAAACGGCTCCGTCATGACGCGGGCCCGGTAGAGGAAGTCCAATCGAAGGCCGTGTCTCTTGGGATGCTGACGGAAAAATCCAAGGAACGGTTTGAAAAACTGCTGATGGAAAAAGACGGCCTGATCAAGATGTATGAAAAAATGATCCAGACCAACAAAAAGGAGGTGACGCGCTCACCCTCACCTCCGACATGATCAACAAAATACAGGACGAACTGGACAAAACACGATCGGAAAAGGAGGAACTGGAGGAGGAGATCAAACTGCGTGACCGCCAGTTCGAAGTGCAATTGAACTACGAAGTGCAGAGGGCAAAGGAACGCATAAGAAAAAACACACAAATCCGCCGCCGCCAGCGGGAGACCCTCGCCGACTTCGCCGAGGAAGTGCAGGACGAGCGGTCCGGCCAAGCCTGGCTCATGACATTCGCGGACATGTTCACCCTGCTGCTCACATACTTCATCATTTTGTATTCCCTTTCTTCCATCAACATGAACCGTTTCAAGGAAGCCATCCTCGGTCAGGAACAGGCATCCATCGGCCTTCTGGAACTCATGGATGCCGCGGAAATAAAAGAATCGCTGGACGTGTTGACGGGACTCAAATCTGATAATATCCTGACGGAGGTCAAGAACGTGGCCAAGGTGGAAAGCCTTTCGGACGTGATGACCATTTCCACCGACCAGTCGAAAATCATCGTCAAGGTTCCTTCCCAATCCCTTTTCAATGAAGGCGATGCCATATTGAACCTTGGCCGTGGTAAAAAAGTCCTCGACGAACTCATCCGTTTAACAGGAAAATATCCCGAATACAAAATCAACATCAACGGCCATACCGACAATTCGGAGATTCCCAACGAACGTTTTGCAAGCAACTGGGAGTTGTCATCAGCACGCGCGACCTCCGTACTGAGGTACTTCATAGATCAAAACATCGATCCCAAACGCATGACGGCCACGGGATTTGCCGACACATTTCCCATTGCCACCAACAAGACCGAGCGCGGCCGCGCCTTGAACAGGAGAGTTGAGTTTGTTCTGGAAAAAGAAAACTGAAGACGACAAGGAAGAAAAGGGGAAGCTGTTTCACCTGCCTAAGGAGGACAAACGGCAGGCGTTCCGCATTTCTCCGGATCCGGCGGAACCGGTCCTGGTTTCCATAGATGGAAAGACCGTCAAGGTTTTGGAAATCAGTTCCGGGGGAATTTCTTTCCGGAACAACGACTTCAAGCCCAAGGGGGTGTATCCTGTCACCTTCACCCTTCCCATCACCGGCGGATTCGTCAAGACCAAACTCCGTATCCTGCGCGTCAACCGGGAGGGGATCTGCCAGTGCCGCTTCGTGGGGTTGACTGAACGGGCGGAAGACGATATCCACCGTTACGTGCTGGCCCGTCAAAAGGAAATTCTCCGAACCCGCAAACGATCCGAAACCGAGTGACCATGCCCTCTCAGCCCCATGACTCTCCTTCCTGGTCCGACACGGAACTGCGGCTGATCCGGGAACGCGAACTGTTTCTGCACAAGCATTCCATCATCAAAAAGGCCGAATCCAGACTGGAAGGCCTGAAGGAAGTCATGATCGCAGAACTGGCGAAAGATCCCGGCCCTGTTCCCCTGGGCACCGACCTCAAACGGGGAAAAATCACCAAGGGAGAAAACAACAAGGGGTTTCCTTTTGTGTCTCTCGACATTCCGCAGTTCTTCACCAAAGAGGAATACTTCACCTACCGCATTCTGTTCTGGTGGGGACACTATCTGGGATACTCGCTGGTGCTCAAGGGACCCGCACTGCCGCAATACCTCGATTGCCTTCTCGCGCGGAGAGGCGAAAAAGACTTCGCCGATGTCTGGCTGGCCCGCCATGACAGTCCCTGGGAATGGGAAAACGCGGACAACAATTTCTCGCCCGTGCAGGATCCGGCTGACAAAGACATCCGCCAGCTGGTGAACACCATTTCGTACATCAAGGTCATCCGCATGATCCCCGTCAACGATCCCGGTTTCACGAAAGTGGACTGGTCGGCGGAAGGCGTGCGCACGTACCGAGATCTCATCCGGTTGACACAAAAGTAAAGTAATTCATTTTGCTCAAGGGATGAACACCAGCGGGTGCATCCACAACAATTCGCGGCCCGGAACAACCAGCATGGGCCCGCCTTCTTCCGGATTTTTCAGATACACCATCTCGTGCGCAGAATCGGGAATGGGGGAAACCCGCGCATCGGGAATGTGAAGGGGGGTCGGCGTCATGAAACTTTTGCGGCGCTGGCGAAGACGGTCGGGAATGGGAGTGGAGGAATCCGGTTTTTTTGTTCGCTGATGAATCGCCACATCGCTCTTGATCAGTTTGCAGACCAGCGGCCGCTCATTCTTGATCTGCGCGAGATACACCCGGTGCAGCGCAGGGACACCTGGGGACTGGCGAGAAAACACACCCACACTGCCTGCAGGCACCTGCGGGGCGGCACCATCGTCTTCCATCTTGAGCGCGTAACATTCTCCGGGAAGCGGTTCGTCAGGAAAGATATCGATGGAAGTCACCAGTTCCAACCCTTCCATTGGTTCCTTCATGTTATCCAGGAGGACCGGACCCCGCACCAGCCGCATGAGGGGAATGCGCAATCGTTGGGAATGGGGTTTCACATTCATTCCTTTAATTAAAATAAATTAAGCAATAATATCTTACGCCCGGATTTCAAAAATGCGAAAATATAAAACCCTGATCAAAATACCCTTATCTTCTTACCAATGTTAAAACATTATGACCCCAACCCAATGTCTGGATTACCTTTTCAACCTGCAAAATAGCGGAATCAAACTGGGACTGGAAAACACCACCCGTCTGTTGGAAGGACTGGGCGATCCCCAGCACAAGATTCCGGCCATCCACATCGCCGGCACCAAGGGAAAAGGTTCGACCGCCGCCTTTGTGGAGTCCATCCTGCGCGCCGCGGGTTACCGCACCGGACTGTATACCTCACCGCACATCCGGCATTTTTCCGAACGCATCCAGGTGAACCGCGAGCCGATTCCGGAAAACGCGATGGTGAACGGGATTCTGCACATCAAGGAAACAGCGGAACGCATCGGCGTTCCGGTTACGTTTTTCGAGTTCGGTACTGCCCTCGCCTTTCAATATTTCGTTGAGCAGAAAGTGGACTGGAACGTGATCGAAGTCGGCATGGGCGGTCGGCTTGATTCCACCAACACCTGCCAGGGCGAAGTGTGCATCGTCACCTCCATTTCCCGCGATCATGAAAGCAGCCTGGGCAGCGAGCTCCCCGGTATCGCCTTTGAAAAGGCCTCCATCATCAAGGACACCTGCACCGTGGTGACGGGTGTGGACCAGCCCGAGGTGTTCCTCGTGATCGAAGACCGCGCGCGGGAGTTCGACTGCCGCCTTCTGCAACTGGATCGCGATTTCAAAGTGAACCTGCGTACGCACCAGCCGGGGAAGATGGTGTTCGATTTTGAAAGCCCGACCGGAAGCATTCAAGGTTTGACCAGCCCCCTGCTCGGACGCTACCAGGCGCACAACGCCGCCATGGCCATCGCCGCCTGCCAGGCCCTGGATTCCAAAGGAGTGAAACTCACCCCTGAAATCATTCGACGCGGCATCGCCACTGCGCAATGGGCCGGACGGCTGGAAGTGGTCAACGAATCGCCGCTCACCCTTCTCGACTGCGCGCACAACCTGGACAGCCTGCAAAAACTGATGGAGGCCATGAAGGAATTGTACCCTTCGCGGAAACTGCGCATCGTGCTGGGTATCATGCAAGACAAGCCCTACCGGGAATGTATTGAAATTATCGCCCGATTCGCCCATCATATCACGCTGACCCGGCCCCGGCAGGATCGCAGCCTGAACCCGGCGGACCTGGCCGGCGAGACCTTTTCCATCGGGCCGCTGGAAATCATCGAGGACGTCCCTCAGGCACTGATCGCAAACCAGAAACAATGTGGACCCGACGAATTGATTTGTGTGACGGGTTCCATCTTTACCGTCGCGGAAGCCAGAGAATATATTGAACGAACCTGTCTCAAATAAGGCGGTCCTTTTTGTGACGATGGCGTTGCTGGCAGGCCTGCTCGGATTCATTCCCTCTCCCGCACTCAGCCAATCCATTTCTCCCGTCACCAGCCCGGAGCAAAAAGAAGACCCGGTGGAAATCACCGCCGATTACATGGAGCACCTGGTAAAAGAAAATCTCATCAAAGCCCGCGGCAATGTGGTGGTGCGATATCAAAACCGCACCATACGCGCCGACAAAATGGCCATCAATACCGAATCCGGCCAGGGACACGCGCAAGGAAACGTGGTGATGAAAACGGAAGGCGGTTCCACCGTGAAAGCGGTGCGTGGTGATTTCAACATCAAAACGCACCGGGGCATCCTGCTTCGAAGTCGGGGAACGCTGAAAGGACGGCAGGGACAGGAATATTACGTTTCCGGGAAAGTATTGCGCCGCTTTTCGGAAGAACACTACCAGACGGAGGACGCCACGCTGACCACCTGCACCGGGGTGTTGCCCGACTGGATGATCGAGGTGGGCAAGGCAGACATCCTGATGGAAGACCGCGCCCTGTTCACGGGCGGGGTGTTTCGTGTGAAAGGAATTCCTTTCCTATACATCCCGGTGGGTTACGTGCCCATCGTCTCGGAGCGCAAAAGCGGGTTCCTGATGCCCAGCATCGGTACCAGCAACCTGGACGGCCTCACTATACAAAACAGGTATTTCTGGGCAATCAACCGGTCCTACGACGCCACCCTCGGTGCCGACTACATGGAAAACCGCGGCCTGCGCTCATCCCTCGAATTCCGCTACCGCCCCAGCGAAACGACCGAAGGCTGGTGGCGCGGCGAGCATTTGAAGGACGACATTTCGGGAAGAACGTTCTGGAAGCTCGATGCCCGGCATCAGCAGGTCCTGCCCGGCGACGCCCGTCTTTTAGCACGGCTGGACCAGACTTCCGGAGCGAACTTCAACAAAACCTTCAAGTCGCAGACCGAAATCCGCACCCGGCGTAGCAGCGATTCGTTCCTGTCCTTATTCAAAGGATGGGAAACCAACTCCCTCGACATTCTGGGACGCTACCGCGAAAGCGAACAGGCCGAGCGCGACGACACCTTTGGCATCCTGCCGTCGATCACCTGGGTCACACAGTCGTTTGAACTGGGCAACAGCGGCTTTTATTTCAACCAGGAATCCAGCGCCACCCAGTTTTTGCTGGATCTCGATCCGACCATCGGCACCGACAACGAGGAAACCCTTCAACGGTTTGATTTTCACCCGCAGGTTTCATACCCGATCACTTTCGCCCCGTGGTTGCGCCTGACGCCCCAGGTCGGGTTCCGTGAGACCTATTACAACAAGGAGCTGTCGGACGACATCGATCCTTCCACCAACCAGCCGTTCATCCGGCCGGAGTTCACAAGAGAGGTTTTCGAGTTCAGCGCCTTTCTGGAAGGACCCAAGTTCAACCGGGTCTTTCAACCGACGGAGCCCGGCGGCCCCGCGTACAAACATGTCATCGAGCCGCGCGTGCAGTACGATTACATCTCCGGCTTCGACCGGAAGGACCGCGAAAAAATCCGCATCATCGACGGAGTGGACGACATCCGCCCCACCGAAGCCGTCACCTATTTCCTGACCCAGCGCCTTCTTCGCAAGGACACGGACAGCAATGGCAACAGCGAAGTGCGACAGGTCGCACGCTTTGAGATCAGCCAGAGTTACAATATCAAGGAGGCACGGCGGTTCCAGACCCCACTCACGCCTCGGCGTCCCTTTAACGACCTGCGGTTCGACCTCGATACGCGCTTCACGGATTATTTCATGTTCAACTTCGACAGTGAGTATAATGTGTACGATGGTTTCGTCCAGCGGTTCAATTTCGATGTCGGCATCCGCTTCAGCGAATGGTTGATGGTGGTTTTGGAAAAACGCCAGGTCCACAACGAATCGGCCATGATTCTCGGTACCCTCGACGTGACTCTACCCAAAGGATTGAACTTCAAGTACAGTGCCCGTTTTGATGAGTTCAATGACCGCGTGCTGGAACACAACGGTCGAGCCACCTACAGCGATCCCTGCAAATGCTGGGGCCTGTCATTCGATTTCATCCGTCGCCGAAACATCAACCTCAACGTCAACCAGGCGGAAACCAAAATTCTGCTCAGCTTCGAACTGCGGGGCCTTGCCGACTTTGATGGAACGCGCGGCGAGAATTTCATCCACCGCGGGTTTTGAATCAATCATAATGGAGGATCCGTTCCTTGAAGTACTGGAAAAACATCGCCCGTGTGGCGCTCGACATCGGCGCCATCCGCATCAATCCCGAAAAGCCCTTCACATGGGCATCCGGTTACCGCATGCCGGTTTACAACGACAACCGCCTGCTCCTGGGTGAGCCCAAGCACCGGTTTCTCATTGCGGAATCAATGCAGGAAAATATCGAGAGAGATCATATCCCGGTCGATTGCATTGCAGGAACCGCCACCGCGGGCATTCCGCATGCCACAACGCTGGCCAACATGATGGAGCTGCCCCTGGTGTACGTTCGCCCCTCCAGCAAAGAGCACGGGCTGCAAAACCAGATCGAGGGCATCCTGGAACCGGGCCAGGAAGTGGTGGTGATCGAGGACCTGATATCCACGGGAGGCAGTGCATTGAAAGCGGTGGAAGCGCTGCGTGCCGCCGGCGCCCGGGTGGCCCATTGCCTGTGTATCTTCAGCTACGGATTCGAGTCGGCCCGGGCCGCCTTTGAGGCCGCCGACTGCCAGCTGCACATGCTCCTCACCTTTCCCAACCTGGTGGCCTTTGCCGAAGAAAACGGGCGCATCGATGCCGACCAGAAAGCGCTTCTGGAAGCCTGGTATGAAAACCCTTTTGAGTGGGCCACACAGAACGGGCGCTGACTCATCAGAATGAATTCAACTTGTTTATTTATATACACTTATGGTCCTTACGCAAAAATTGAAAAGTAGGCCGGAATTTGGCATTGACAGGATAGGTGTTTGATAATAATATTTAAAGCTCATTTAATTTTGTCTTACCATCCTCTGCTCCAAAATCGCCACTTCCCGGTAGCAGAATATTTGAATAGACAACTAAAATTCTTTGGGACGGTTCCAAAGACGGATTCCCTATAAGATATTTGATTTTTGGAGGTTATTCAGAATGCCAAAATTAGAGTTGGGCCCTGTAGGCCTGCTTCCGCCCTCTGCGGCCGCCATGGGTATTTTCCAGCCCGAAAAAGGTTCCCGCAAGCAACTGCTGGAGGGTGAACCGGTGGATGAGGAGAAGGTATATGAGACCGCGGCGGTCAAGCTGTTGACCCGGCGAAACCCGACCCTGTTTCCCGGTCCCCAGATCATCTGGGGCTGGAACGAAGAAGCCCGGCACAAGGCGGAGTTGATTTTGAATTTCGTTAAGGAAGTTCCCGGCATGAACATCATTCCCATGCCGGATTACCGCCCCATCTATCCCAAAATCGATCCGGAAGCGGTGATCAATCCCTGTCACCCCAACCTGACCGTTCTGCACAACAAGATTCACGTTTGCATTCTCATCGGGGTGCATTGCCACTTTGCGAACATCACCCTGAAGATGATCCGCGCCAACACCCCCTGCTACACGCAGGCGTGGTGCGCGTACGACGGTCACGAAGACGCTTTGCTGTCCATCCGTGATACCGATTCTGAGGTGATCCTCAAAATGACCGAAACCGTCAAGCGCGTCCGGCAGTCTTTGACCCCGTGGGCGGAAACCCCGGAAGGCAAGGAAGAGCTGGAAGAGATCGCCGCAATGAAAGCCAAGAACAAAGCCGAAGACAAGGAAAACGCGGTTCTGTTCAAAGGCGAACTCTACGACGGGATTCAGGAGACGGAATAATTCTCTGACGAATATTCCACCGTATTGGAAGGGCCCCGGTTTTCCGGGGCCCTTTTTTATTGCCCCTTGCTCCCTCCCTGCCCCCCAACCCGCTGGAAGAAAAAGCTAAAGCGCTTATTCTTTATAGGGTTAAAAGCAACTCTTTACCTTTCACAACCCGGGAAAAATGCTTTAAAAATCGCCACCCGGCTTGACTCCCCCCGCCTCCATCTTATTAAACACCTAGCATCGGGGAAGGATTCTCAAAATCGCTTTAACCTTATAAAAAATAAGTTGAAATAAATAACGCCAATTGGAAAGGAACTGCACCCATGGGTAAGATCATAGGAATCGACTTGGGCACCACCAACTCCGTGGTGGCCGTGATGGAAGGCAATGATCCCAAGGTCATTGTCAACGAGGAAGGAAGCCAGACCACACCGTCGGTCGTGGCTTTCACCAAGGATGGCGAAATCCTGGTGGGGCAGGTTGCAAAACGCCAGGCCATCGCCAACCCGGAGAACACCATCTTCTCGGTCAAGCGATTCATGGGCCGTTCCTACGCGGAAGTTTCCGAGGAAATGAAAATGGTGCCCTACAAGGTCGTCAAGGGCCCGAAGAACGATGTTCGCATCGAAGTGCAGGGCAAACAGTACAGCCCTCCCGAAATCTCCGCGATGATCCTGCAGAAACTGAAAAAGTCCGCCGAAGCCTACCTGGGTGAACCGGTAACGGAAGCGGTCATCACCGTTCCCGCATACTTCAACGACGCTCAACGCCAGGCCACCAAGGACGCAGGCAAAATTGCCGGTCTCGAAGTCAAACGCATTATCAACGAACCCACCGCCTCTGCCCTCGCCTATGGTCTCGATAAAAACAAAGATCATATGATTGCCGTGTACGACTTCGGTGGCGGTACGTTCGATATCTCCATCCTCGAAGTCGGCGACAACGTCGTGGAAGTGAAGGCGACCAACGGCGACACGCATCTGGGCGGCGACAACCTGGACCAGCGCATCATCGACTGGCTGGTAACCGAGTTCAAGAAGGACCAGGGTATCGACCTGAGTAACGACAACATGGCTCTCCAGCGACTCAAGGAAGCGGCGGAAAAAGCCAAGATGGAGTTGTCCTCGGTTTCCGAAACCGAAATCAATCTGCCGTTCATCACCGCGGACGCTACGGGACCGAAACACCTGAATATCAAACTGTCACGCTCTAAATTCGAAGCCATGGTCGACGACCTTCTGGAACGCACCAAGAAGCCGTGCATCAACGCGCTCAAGGATGCGGGCCTCGACGCCAGCAAGATTCACGAAGCAGTCCTGGTCGGCGGCTCCACCCGCGTGCCCCGCGCCCAGCAGATCGTCAAGGACCTGTTCAAAAAAGAGCCGCACCGTGGTGTGAATCCGGACGAAGTGGTCGCTCTGGGCGCCGCCGTGCAGGCGGGCGTTCTGTCCGGCGACGTGAAAGACATTCTCCTGCTCGACGTCACTCCGCTGTCGCTCGGAATCGAAACTCTCGGCGGCGTGACCACGCGCCTGATCGATCGCAACACCACGATCCCGACGCGCAAGAGCGAAACCTTCTCCACCGCGTCGGACAATCAGCCGAGCGTGGAGATCAATGTTCTGCAGGGCGAACGGGAAATGGCAAAGGACAACCGCTCGCTCGGCAAGTTCCACCTGGACGGCATTCCCGCCGCGCCGCGTGGCGTACCGCAGATCGAGGTCACCTTCGACATCGACGCCAACGGCATCCTGCACGTATCGGCCAAAGACAAAGGTACCGGCAAGGAGCAGAAGATCACCATCACGGACAACACCGGTCTCTCCGATCAGGACATCGAGAACATGGTGAAGGACGCCGAAACCAATTCCGCGGCGGACAAAGAGCGGCGCGAAAAAATCGACGCGCGCAACCAGCTCGATTCCCTGGTGTACAACACGGAGAAAACCATCCGCGACAACAAGGAAAAACTCTCCGAAGACGACGTCAAGGAAGCCGAGTCCGCCATTGCCGAAGCCAAGACCGCCATCGAAAGCGACGATCTGGAACAGATCAAACAGCAGACCGAGGCGCTCACCCAGGCTTCGCACAAGCTGGCCCAGCAGATTTATCAGCAACAATCTGCGGAAGGTGGCGAGGGTGAAGGCGACGGGTCCGGTCCGTCCGGTGACGATCAGTCCGGCGGTGGTTCGGACAAATCCGCCGACGACGTCGTGGACGCCGAGTACGAAGACATCAGCAACAAAAATAAAGGACACGCCTCCGCCGCACGCCCGGTAGCAGGGTCCGGCGGGGGCGAATCCTCAAATATCGATTTCCGGATCGGCGGGCGGCTCTTTTCAGAGTGTGCCCGCCTTCCGTTTTTTGATTTGAAAGATTATGAACGACTCAACCAGCAAACTTCCCGATTTCAGCGATCAGCCTCCTCCCAAGTTTCACGTCAGTGACCGGCGCCACTGGGCGCTGGAAGACGAAGCCATTAAAGAGGAGGAATCCAACAAAGAACGCCTTCCCACCTACGTGGAACAACTCCGCAAGGAAGCCGAGGAAAAAGACAAAAAACTGAAGGAATACATCGCCGCTTACAAAAGCAAAAGTGCGGAGAACGATGAGTTCCGTCAGCGTCTGCAAAAGGAAAACGAAAGCCGTCTGGCACAACTCAAGGCCGGGCTGTTCAAGCAACTCATTCCGATTCTGGATAATCTGAAACGCGCTTCCAGCGCCGCACAGTCCACCGGAGATTTCGAAAGCTTCAAACAGGGCATCCATCTCATCCTGTCCCAGTTTGAAAATGAACTCGCCCAGCAGGGGATCGAACCCATTCCCGCTATCGGACGCAAGCTCGATCCCAACACCGACGAGGTGTGCATGACCGTGGACACCGATGATCCGGAGCAGGATGGAATGGTGGTGGAAGAATTGGAACCCGGTTACCGGTTCCAGGACAAGTTGCTGAAACCCGTTAAAGTGAAAGTGGCCAAACTCAAAAATTGAAGGTGCTCATGGTTAAACGCGATTATTACGAGATCCTCGAGGTTTCACGCGAAGCGTCCGAAGCCGAACTGAAAAAAGCCTATCGCCAGATGGCGCTCAAGTACCATCCGGATAAAAATCCCGGAGACAAGGAAGCCGAAGAAAAATTCAAGGAAGCCTCGGAAGCTTACGAAGTGCTCCGCGATGCGGAAAAACGCCGCGTTTACGACCAGTTCGGCCACGAAGGTCTGAAGGGCCAGGGTTTCGGCGGCTTCAGCGGGTTCGAAGACATCTTCTCGACTTTTGGCGACATCTTCGGCGACTTCTTCGGCGGCGGCCGGCAACGCACCGGCAACGACCTGCGTGCCGACGCTCAAATCACCTTTGAGGAAGCGGCCTTCGGCGTGCAAAAGGAAATCGACGTGCGCAAACACGTTGTCTGTCAGTCCTGCAAGGGATCGCGTTGCAAACCCGGCACCACTCCCGAACGGTGCAACACCTGTCACGGTACCGGGCAGGTGGTGCGGTCGCAGGGATTCTTCAGCCTGTCCACACCCTGCCCGCAGTGTCACGGCGCTGGCGAAATCGTCCGCGACCCCTGCACCCACTGCCGCGGCGAAGGCGTGGTGGTGGACAAGAAAACCATCTCCGTCAACATTCCCGGCGGTGTGGACAACGGTTCACGACTTCGACTGCGGGGCGAAGGCGAAGCAGGACCCGGCCTGCCTCCCGGCGACCTCTACGTGTTCGTTCACGTCAAGCCGCATGAGTTTTTTCACCGCGACGGACAACACATCCTGTGCCGGCTCAACCTCTCTGTTTCGCAGGCCGCACTGGGCGCCGACATTGAAGTCCCCATGCTTGACGGCACGACCAAGGTGATCAATGTTCCTGCCGGAACCCAGTCCGGCGAAACCTATCGCATTCCTGGTGGGGGCATCCCAAACCTCCGGGGACCGGGGCACGGCGACCAGATCATACAGTTCTTCGTTGAGGTGCCGAAAAAGCTCAACAAAAGGCAGAAAGAACTGTTTCAGGAACTGGCGGAAATCGACGGCAAACCGGTAAAAGAAAAGATCAAAGGATTCTTCGAAAAGCTGGGATTGTGAACGGCCCCTAAGTTCCGAGTTCCAGATTGACTACCCTAAAATGGTGAAAAACGGTTTACTTTTCCCCTTTTTTGCCGGATTTCACCCCATTATTATGGGTTTCCCCCGATTTTTCTTGTGGTCCAGTCCATCAATGTATATTTTTATAAGGTGCGGTACGTTCGAGGCGTCCCGCCGCATTTCAGGCTTTTAGAGGAGCCCTTATTAATCTCGATGGAGGAGACTCATCATGGACCACTCTATCCTTCTCATCGACGATGAAGAAATCCTGCGCAAAACTTTGAGCGACGACCTTGAAGAAGAAGGTTTTCACGTCACAACGGCGGTCAATGGCGAGGAAGGACTGGAGCAGTTCAAGACCCAGCACCCGGATTTAGTGATTGTAGACTTGATCATGGAGGGCATGAACGGCATTCAGGTTTCCCAGGAAATTAAAAAATTGCAGCCGAATGCGCCAATCATGATTTTAACGGGGCATGGCACCCTGGAGTCGGCCATCGATGCGTTGAAATTGAAGGTGCAGGATTACATCCTCAAACCCGTGAAGCGTGACGAGCTTCTTTCCAAAATCAACAATTGTCTTGATAATTTGCTTCCCCGGCGGACTCTCAAAAACCGCAAACCCGCATACAGTCAAAACCTGCAGCTGGAGAAAGTCGGACTCACCAAACGTCAACGGGAAGTGGCCAGCCTGGCCAGCCAGGGTTATAACGACGAGGAAATCGCACAGGTTCTCAAAATCAGCGTGTTCACAGTTAAATTCCACCTGAAGAAGGCGTTCAAGAAACTGAACATCCACAAACGGGTGGAACTGATCCTGTCGTCCAACTGAATAAACCGAAAGTGCTTCGGGCTAGGCGGTAAAGGAGGGGTGCCCTGCTCTGCCTTCAGGAAAGCTGTACCTGTTCCGATCTTCTGCAAAAAAAACTCTTCAACTGCCTGTGTTCATCGAGACGGACCCATGATTTGCCGTCTGCGGAAATTTTGTCGTCACCGTACAACTCGCCACTTTTCACCGCACGCACCACACTCTGCTTTGGGAACTTGAACGGTTCACGTGCCTGCCGCTGAATCAAAACGGTTTCCATCTGTCTTCCTCCTTCCCACGCCCTGGGCGTTCACTTGTTTATGTTGTGTCATTCTATGATAACAAACCGGTTGGCAGGCGCAAGCCCTTATAAACATTGGACTTGATATCTTCCTGGAGATTTAAAAAGGGTAATCGTTTAGGAAAAACGATACGGCCGGGCAGCCGCAAGGTATCACAGATGTTCGCTGTGGGGCAGGAAAGTAAAGCCCATCAAATGCTGGTCCACACCGCGCGCCGCTTCGCGTCCTTCGGCAATCGCCCACACCACCAGCGACTGTCCGCGTGCCATGTCTCCGGCCACGAACACACCGGGAACGTTGGTCATCTTGTTTTTATCGCAGGCCACGTTGCCGCGCGCATCCAGTTCCAATCCCAGTTCCTTCACCAGCCCTTCGTGCACCGGGTGAACGAAACCCATCGCCAGCAGAACCAGTTCAACATCCAACGTGAACTCGGATCCGGGAATCTCTTCCATCTGGCGGCGTCCGGTTTCGGGATCGGGGTCGCCGAACCGGATCTTGACGGCATGCACTTTTTTCAGTTTGCCGTTCTCGCCGGTGAACTTTTTAGTCAGGATGCTGTAATCGGTGATCTTGCCGCCCGCTTCCTCGTGCGAGGAACTGAGACGCAGAGTCATCGGCCATTGCGGCCAGGGGTTATTGGGTGCGCGCTCAAGAGGAGGTTCGCTCAACAGTTCGAATTGATGAACCTTCTTCGCGCCCTGGCGAAGGGACGTGCCGAGGCAGTCGGAACCGGTATCGCCGCCACCGATGATCAACACATTCTTGTCCTTCGCTGTGATGGCAATGTCATCCGGAACCGTGTCCCCTTCATTGCGCTTGTTCTGCTGGGGCAGGAAGTCCATCGCAAAGTGGACGCCGTCCAGGTCTCGCCCTTCCACAGGCAGGTCCCGCGGTTTTTCAGAACCGCAACACAGGATGACCGAATCGAAATCCTCCACCAGCTTTTTGGCGGGGATGTCCCTGCCGATGTGCGCGTTGGTTTTGAAGATCACGCCTTCCTTTTCCATCAACTCCAGCCGCCGATGCAATACCGTTTTCTCCATCTTGAAATGCGGAATACCGTACATGAGCAGGCCGCCAATGCGGTCGGCTTTCTCAAACACCGTCACCTCGTGCCCGGCGTGGTTCAACTGGTCGGCGGCGGCGAGACCCGCAGGACCGGACCCGACGATCGCCACCTTCTTGCCGGTGCGTTGCTTCGGCGGGTTGGGGGCAATATACCCTTGCTCAAAACCCTTTTCGGCGATGATCTCCTCGATATTTCGAATGGTCACCGCAGGCTCGTTGATACCCAGGACACACGCACCTTCGCACGGCGCGGGACAGATGCGGCCGGTGAACTCGGGAAAATTGTTGGTCTTGGTGAGGAGCGCCACCGCTTCTTCCCAGCGGTCGCGGTACACCATGTCGTTCCAATCCGGGATGGCGTTGCCAAGGGGACAACCCGTGTTGCTCTGGCAGAACGGCACTCCGCAGTCCATGCACCGCGCTCCCTGCTCGCGGTACTTCTCCAGCGGAAACGGTTCGTAGATTTCCTTCTGGTCCTTGAGCCGTTCGGGAACCGGACGCGCTTTCGGCGTTTCGCGTTTGATTTCCATGAAGCCTTTGAGCGCACCCATTTATGCCACCTCTTCCAACAATGCCTGTTTCCGTTTTCGTTCTTCCACCACGCGGCGGTAATCGCGCGGGTAGACCTTGATGAATTTCGGGATCATCTTTTCCCAGTTTTCGAGAACGCGCCTGGCCACCGCGCTTCCCGTGTAATCCAGATGTTCGCGGACCAGGGTTTGCACCAGTTCGAGGTCTTCTTCCTCTTCAAAGGCAACCAGATCCACCAGCCCCTGGTTGCAATGGATGGGGAACGACCCGTCTTCGTCCAGAACGTACGCGATGCCACCGCTCATGCCCGCGGCGAAGTTGCGTCCGGCCTTGCCCAGCACCACCACGTTTCCGCCGGTCATGTATTCACAACCATGGTCCCCAACGCCTTCCACCACCGCGTCCGCCCCACTGTTGCGCACAGCGAAGCGTTCGCCCGCTATGCCGCGGAAATACGCCTTGCCGGATATGGCGCCGTACAGCACCACGTTGCCTATGAGGATGTTCTTTTCTGCGACAATCGGCGACTCCTCCGCCGGTGCGACGATGATCCTGCCGCCGGACAACCCCTTGCCCACGTAGTCGTTGGTATCGCCTTTCAGATTGAAGGTGACGCCATTGGCCAGGAATGCGCCGAAGCTCTGCCCGGCTGAACCCTTGAAGTCGATATGAATGGTTCCGTCAGGCAGGCCCGCCTCGCTGTAGCGTTTGGAAATTTCGTAGCTAAGCATCGCACCAGTGGCACGGTCCACATTCCCGATGGTGTGCTTGAGGCGAATCGGTTTCTTGTGTTCGATGGCCTCGGCACACTCGGCGATCAGTTTGCGATCGAGGCAGTTGTCCCCGATGTCGCTGCTCAGATCCTGGGTGGTGACGTTGCGCGTGGCCACGCCCTCGCCACCTTCAGCGCGATAAAGGATGCGGGAAAAGTCCAGTTCACGGCTCTTCCAGTGGTCGATGGAAGTATCCACTTCCAGCAGGTCCGTTCGGCCGATCAAATCGTCCAGTTTGCGGAATCCCAGCTGCGCCATCAGTTCACGCACCTCTTCTGCCACGAAGCGGAAGAAGTTGACCACGTAATCGGCGTCACCGGAGAATTTTTTGCGCAGTTCCGGGTCCTGCGTCGCCACGCCCACGGAACAGGTGTTCAGGTGGCATTTGCGCATCATGATGCAGCCGAGGGTCACGAGAGGCACCGTGGAGAAACCGAATTCATCGGCGCCCAACAGCGCACCGATGATCACATCGCGTCCGGTTTTCAACTGACCATCGACCTGCACCCGGATGCGTCCGCGCAGGTCGTTGAGCACCAGCACCTGCTGGGTTTCCGCCAGGCCCAGTTCCCACGGCAGGCCGGCGTGTTTGATGGACGTCTGGGGAGAAGCCCCGGTGCCGCCATCGTGTCCCGCAATCAGCACCCCTTCGGCGCGGGCTTTGGAAACACCCGCGGCAACCGTGCCCACACCCGCCTCCGCCACCAGCTTCACACTGACGCCGGCGTTGGGGTTGGAGTTGTGCAGGTCAAAGATCAACTGCTGCAGGTCTTCGATAGAGTAAATGTCATGATGCGGTGGCGGTGAGATGAGCTCCACCCCCGGCGTCGAATGCCGGATCTTGGCAATGTACTCGCTGACTTTGTGGCCGGGCAACTGACCTCCCTCACCCGGCTTGGCGCCCTGCGCAATCTTGATCTGCAACTCATCGGCATTCGCCAGGTAATTGCTGTTCACGCCGAAACGTCCCGAGGCCACCTGCTTGATCTTGCTGCGCCGGGAATCGCCGTTCGCATCGGGCGTGTAGCGCACCAGGTCCTCGCCACCTTCACCCGTGTTGCTCTTTCCGCCAAGGCGGTTCATGGCGATGGCCAGGGTCTCGTGCGCCTCTCGGGAAATCGAGCCGATCGACATCGCTCCCGTACAGAATCGGCGGGTGATTGCCTCCACCGGCTCCACCTCGTCGATTGGGATCGATTGCGTCGGTTTGAACTTGAACATGCCGCGAATGGTGCAATTGCGCGTGTTCTGCTCGTCGCTCACTTTGGAAAATTTCTTGAATTTCTCGTAGTTGTTGGAGCGCGTCGCTTCCTGAATCAACGCCACCATTGCGGGGCTGATCATGTGCTTCTCTTCGCCTCGCCGCCAGTGGTAATAGCCACCCGGGTCCAGGGCGGGACGGATGACCTTCGACCGCTCGTACGCGTTGCGGTGGCGCGCCAGTACCTCGCGCGCAATATCCTTCAGCTTGATGCCGGCAACGCGCGACGGCGTGCCGGTGAAATAACGGTGAACAATGTCCTCGTGCAGACCCACCGCTTCGAAAATCTGTGCGCCTCGATAACTCTGGATGGTGGAGATGCCCATTTTCGCGGTGATCTTGTACAGTCCCTTTTTGCACGACAAGATGAAATTGTCGATCGCCTTGTCCGGTTCCACATCTTTTACGTATACCTGTTCCCGGACCACCTGTTTTGCGGTTTCGTATGCGAGGTAAGGGTAGATGCCGCCTGCACCGAAACCGATGAGAAGGGCAAAGTGGTGCATCTCCCGGGCCTCGGCGGTTTCCACCACAAGGCCCACCCGGGTGCGTGTTTTTTCGCGGAGAAGGTGATGATGCACCGCACCCGTCGCCAGCAGGCTCGGAATGGCGGCGTGGTCTTCATCAACACCCCGGTCGGACAGGATCAGTATCGTCGCGCCGTTCTCCATGGCTTCGGAAGCTTTCGCGCACAGGTTCTCCACCGCCTTTTCCAGCCCGTCTTCACCTTCGGATACCGGGAACAACAGGGACAGCGTGGCGGTTTTCAAATCCTGCTGGTCGAGGTTCTGAATCTTGTGAAATTCTTCCGGCTTCAGGATCGGATGTTTCAGGCGCAGTTTGCGGCAGTTTTCCGGACCGGGTTTCAACAGGTTGTACTCGCGGCCGAGCGTGACTTCCATCGACATCACCAGTTCCTCGCGGATGGAGTCGATTGCCGGATTGGTGACCTGTGCGAACAGTTGCTTGAAGTAATTGAACAGGAGTTGCGGCCGTTCCGAACGCACGGCAAGCGGTGTGTCATTGCCCATGGAACCTACGGCTTCAAGACCGGTAGCGACCATTGGAGCCAGTACGACTTTCATGTCTTCGGCGGTGTAACCGAATGCGATCTGCTGGACCAGCGGGTCCTCGATCTCCGGCTCCACATAGCCGTTGGGCACGGGCAGGTTTTCGATGTTGACCTGGTTCTCCTGCACCCACTTTTGATAAGGATGCGCCTGGGCCAGCGGGCGTTTGATCTCCTCATCGGAGCAAATCCTGCCGGCCTTGAGATCGACAAAAAACATGCGGCCCGGCTGGAGGCGCCCTTTTGACTTGATGGTCGATTCGTCCAGCGGCAGCGCTCCCACTTCCGAGGCCATGATGACGCGATCGTCGGTGGTGACCACGTAGCGCGACGGGCGCAGGCCGTTGCGGTCCAGCACCGCGCCGACCACT
>NZ_HG422173.1:1852268-1939506 GCF_000341545.2 Nitrospina gracilis 3/211 | reverse complement strand
CGTCCCACGGCTCCATCATCGACGCGTGGTATTCGAAGAAAGCGCGCTTCTCATCGTCCATCGTTTCGTGGCCGCTCCACGGCTCGGGAATCATCATCATCACCGCGTGGGGAAGCGAACGTCCGGTCATAACCAGGAGTTCCAGCGCCTGGTCGAAGTCGGCGGTGTCGCTGCCGCCCGGCGGAATGACCGGGATCAGTTTTTCCGAGTCGTCGAACAGGTCGCTCGCGAACATGGCTTCGCGCGCGGACATCCAGTTCTTGTTGCCCTGCACGGTGTTGATCTCACCGTTGTGCGCGACCATGCGCATCGGCTGGGCGCGTCCCCAGGAAGGAAACGTGTTGGTGCTGTAGCGCGAATGAACGAGGGACAGCGCAGACGTCATACGCGGATCGCTGACATCGAGGTAGTAACGTCCCACCTGCGGGGCCATCAATTGTCCTTTATAAACGATGGTTTTGCTGGAGAGACTGCAAATGTAATAAGACTCGTACAATTCGGCAAGACCGGAGGCCCGGATGGCGCGTCCGGCCTGCTTGCGCACAATATAAAGTTTGCGTTCAAAAGCGTCCCGGTCTTCGATACTGCCCGCCCCGATGAAAATCTGGCGGATGTCCGGCTCCACTTCCGCCGCCACGGTGCCGATCTGCGTGTTGTCCACAGGCACCTTGCGCCAGCCCAGCATCTCAAGCCCTTCTTCCTTTGTGGCCTGGTCGAAAATCTGCATCAGGCTTTCCGCCCGGTCGTCCCGCGGAAGGAAAACCAGTCCCGTACCATATTTCCCTTCGGAGGGCAGGTTGATGCCAACCTTTGCACACTCTTCCTTATAAAAAGCATGAGGGATCTGGATCAGGATTCCCGCACCATCGCCGGTGAGCGGATCGGCACCCACCGCACCCCGGTGCTCCAAACGGTTCAGGAGTTCCAGCGACTGCTGGATGAGCTCATGGGACTTCTCCCCTTTCAGGTTCGCAATGAACCCCACCCCACAGTTTTCTTTTTCAAATCGCGGGTCGTACAAACCCTGCCGTTCAGGTAATCGTTGAATATTCATAAATAACGTTGATTGGGTTTTATATCTGAGCTTGCAAGGCTGGCTGTTTAGCAACTCAGCTTAAATGGAGCAAAGCCTGTGCCATTTGAGATAGTGGCTGTTAAATCAATAGCTTTCAACTTAACGCCCAATTTAGATTACATTATAACCATATAGCAGTGTAAAAAGATAACACTCGTGTAAGAACAACTGTGGGGGGTGCCAGCCCGTTCTTATTTGTGGAACCCTTCATTTAAGTACAACTGAATTCCTAAAATCAACTGAAAAATGACCCTTCCCCGGATTCTTCGGGGGTCTTCATCTGCATTCAAAGGCCCGCCGGAAACCCTGTATTTGACGTGTATTTTGTGAACCGCTTCTGGTAAAAAAGAGGGAGGGAAGTCCCGTCCGGTAACCGGCTTTCCGGCAGATTATACCCCCGGCCCGCAATTCAATCCATGTTCTTCTGACAGGGCCGGATGAAATTCGGACGGGTACCTTCCGCACATGAACCGAATATTTGGAGGGGGCTTATGATTGTCGGCGAGGTGATGTCCAAGAAACTCCACACGGTAAAAAAATCCGATTCCCTGAAAAAAGCGCAGGACCTGATGGTGACCCATGCCATCCGCCATCTGCCGGTCGTGGACAAGGGAGAGCTTCTCGGCATCATCACGGAAAGCGACATCCGCGGCGCCTTCATCGGCCAGGGGAGAAATGCCCGCAAGGGCAATTCGGGCAAGCTGGAGATCAACAATCCGGGCAAAATGAAGGTCAACGACTACATGACCCGCCACCCCCTCGTGGTGGTGCCGGAAACCCACATCGAAGACGCCGCCCTCATGATCTACAAAAACAAGATCGGCGCTCTTCCCGTCATCAAGCGAAACAAGTTGATTGGTATCATCACCATCATGGACATGCTTGGTATATTCGTCGATCTCATGGGCATTCTTCACTCCAGTTCGCGCATCGACGTAGTGATGGACAAAAACCCTGAAAATTTTGAAAAGGTGTCCAGCATCATCAACAAGGAGGGGTTGAATATCATCAGCGTCGGCATGGCCCCGTATCTCAAGGACCCGACCCAGCAGGTCTACTTCTTCCGGCTCGACCTGTGTGAAACAAAAAATGTGGTGAGCAAAATCGAAAAAGCCGGTTTCCACGTGATCAGTTTCATGGATTGAACGACCGGAACCATCCAGTTCCTGCCTTTGCCGTCGTATCCCACACTCGTCCACCCGGGCAGAAACGGCACACCGAATCCGGCCCAGCATCATCGGAATTCTCACCGTATTTTTCTCAAAAAGCCGATTCCTATTTACCAATTCGGAGTAAAATATCTCTGTAGGCTTTTGCCAGGTTGCCGAAAGGGGAAAATGAAATCGGGAATCTGGCGGTGGTCAATGCTTCTCTGACTCTATTTGATCTTCAAATCGGGAAATACCTGTGCGCGTGGCTTCTTTTGTGGTGAACCGCAATCGTTTGGGCCAGGGTGGAATGCTGATTTTTCTGACGTTCCTCCTTTTTGAAACCCTACTTCCAACCCCTCTTGCCGCACAGGATCTCGACGGACTCGACCGCCACGGCAACATCACCCTCCGCCGGGAAACCATCACCGGAAACTGGGGCGGGCTGCGCACCGAGCTTCTGGACCGGGGGATCTATTTCCGCGGTGGGTACATGGGCGAACTGTTTCACATGGACCCGCGTCACCAGGGAAGCCAGACCCGTTATTTCGGTTACGCGGATTTCGAGCTGCACGCCAATTTACAACAAATGTTTGACGGGCCCGACGGCCATTTTTTCTTTTACGCAACCCTCCTGCACGGCAACCGGTTCCAGCCGTTCATCGGTTCCGTTCATGACCTGAGCAATATCGAAGGCCGCCCCAACCTGCTTCTCATGCAGGCCTGGTACGACCAGCATTTTTTCGACCGGCGCATGGCCATTCTGGTCGGCATCTATGACATCGCCAACGAGTTCGACTACCGCGAATCCGCGCAGTTGTTCCTGAACGGGGCCTTCGGCACCGGCGTGGATTTGACCGAATCCGGCATCGCCGGGGTGCCGACTTATCCCCTCACCACTCTGGGCATGCGTCTTAGGATCGAACCCACTCCCAACTGGTATTACAAGGGCGCTGTGCTGGACGGAGTACCGGGAGACCCGCAGAATCCCCGCGGGACGCGGGTGATCCTGGACGCGGATGACGAGGGGGTACTGTTCATGAACGAGGTGGGATACGAGTCGGACCGGCCCCGCTGGGGCCTCAACAAGGCCGGGATCGGAAGCTGGTGGTACACCAAACGGTTCCCGGACCTGGTGGAGCAGGACTCCTCCGGTAATCCCGCCACCCACACCGGCACGCAGGGTATTTACCTGTTCGCCGAGGGCACCTTTTATCAGGAATATCCGCGCTCCAGACAGGGGCTGCGGGGGTTCGCACGCCTGGGGTTTTCAGACCAGGACGTCAATGCGCTCTCCACCTATTTCGACGCCGGGCTGGAATACACCGGACTCATTCCCGGCCGTGACAAGGACAAGGCGGGCATCGCCGTCTCCTACCTGTTTTTCGGTGACAAATTCAAGCAACAGCAACGGGCGGCAGGCATCACCATCGACGACCCCGAGGTGCTGATCGAGGCCACCTACAGAATCCGCGTTCGGCCGGGGATGTTCCTGCAACCGGACGTGCAGTACGTCTTCAATCCCGTGGCCCGGGCGGGGGCGACGGACACGCTCTCCGTCGGCTTCCGCTTCGGCCTCAATTTCTAACCCGCCCCTCTTCCAGCACAAACCCGGGCAAAAAACGCCCGCTCCCTCTCGCTTCCAGCCGGAATTGCGTTACAATGGAACGTGATTGATTTAACAATCCTTTAACAAAAGAGAAAGATCATGCAACCGGAACGTATCATCATATTCGACACGACATTAAGAGACGGGGAACAATGTCCCGGCGCCAGTATGAACAATAAGGAAAAACTGGAAATCGCCCGGCAGCTGTCTCTACTGAAAGTCGATGTGATCGAAGCGGGGTTTCCGGTTGCTTCTCCCGGGGACTTCGAGTCGGTCAAACAGATCGCGAGCGAAATCCGCGGTTCGTCGGTGGCGGGGCTCGCCCGTGCGCTCAACAAGGACGTGGAAGCCTGCGCCCGCGCGCTGGAAAAAGCGGAGTCGCCGCGCATCCACATTTTCCTGTCCACGTCGAAACTGCACCGCGACCACAAGCTGAACATGGACAAGGGGCAGATCATCAAGATGGCCACCGATGCCATCGAGTTCGGGCGCAAGTACTGCGACGACATCGAGTTTTCTCCGGAAGACGCGTCGCGCACGGAACCGGACTTCCTCGCCGAGGTGGTGGAGGCGGTGATCGCCGCCGGTGCGAAGACGGTGAACATCCCGGACACGGTGGGCTATTCGGTGCCGGAACAATTCGGCGCGCTCATTCACTCGCTCAAGGAGAACGTGCCGAACATCGACGACGCCGTCATCAGCGTGCACTGCCACAACGACCTCGGCATGGCCGTGGCCAACTCGCTGGCTGCGGTGAAAGCCGGGGCGCGCCAGGTGGAGTGCACCATCAACGGCATCGGTGAGCGCGCCGGCAACGCGGCGATGGAAGAGATCGTCATGGCGCTCAAGACGCGCAAGGACTTCTTCGGTTATGACACGCGCATCGACACCTCGCACATCATAGCGTGCAGTCGGCTGGTCAGCAGTCTCACCGGATTCTTCGTGCAACGCAACAAGGCCATCGTCGGCAAGAACGCGTTCGCCCACGAGTCCGGCGTGCACCAGGACGGCTACCTGAAGAAGAAGGACACTTACGAAATCATGGACCCGCGTGACATCGGGCTCGACAGTGCGGAGTTGGTTCTAGGCAAGCACTCGGGGCGCAACGCGCTCAACAAGAAAATCGAGAGCATGGGCTACAAGCTGACCGTCGAGGAGATGGACCGCGTGTTCTCCGAGTTCAAGGTGCTGGCCGACGAGAAGAAGGATGTTTACGACGAAGACATCCTCGCCGTCATCCAGAAACAGGTGACCACCGACGACAGCCTTAACACCTACGTGCTGGAGAAAATCCAGTGCGGGTTCGAGACGGGCGTCATGCCGGAGGCGACGGTTCAGCTCAAAAGCCGCGACGGCCAGACGCACACCGCCACGGCGCAGGGCGACGGACCGATCGACGCCATCTACAACGCGATGGACAAGATCACCGGCCTCACCTGCAAACTGCTCGACTACCAGGTGATGTCGAAGACCAAAGGCAAGGACGCGCAGGGCGAGGTATCGGTCCGCGTGCTCAGCGAAAACCGCGAGGTGCTGGGCAAGGGCACCGGCGTCAACACCGTCGAGGCCAGCGGCGTCGCCTACGTCAATGCCATCAACAAACTCCTGCTGAAAAGCAAGAGCGGTCCCGTGGACGGCAACGAAATCCAGGGTCCGTGACAGGCAGGCAGGTTTGTTGAAACCATGTAACATTCGAATCCCCATGCCGGGCGGCACCCCGCCGGGTGTGGGGATTCGTTTTTATAACCCCTGATTCCCAAACCGCATGACGCCCCGACAACGCGACGACCTGTTCGCCCGCGACGACGCGCCGGAAAAATTCGAGTTCAACGAATCCGTCGCGCGCGTGTTCGACAACATGCTGGAGCGGAGCGTTCCGTTTTATAAGGAATGTCAGCAGATGGTGGTATCGCTGACCGCCACGTACGCGCAACCTGGCACGCGGGTGTACGACCTCGGTTGCTCCACCGGCACGCTGGTCCGTGAGATGGCGCGCGCCCTGTCCGCCTCGTCGGACGTGCGCTTCGTCGGCATCGACAACTCCGACGCCATGATCAAAAAAGCGCGGCGCAAGCTGAAGGAGTTCGGCGGTCGGTGCGAGGTTGTTGCGGGCGACCTCAACGGTCCGCTGGAGTTGGCGGACGCGAGCGTGGTGGTGATGAATTACACCCTGCAATTCCTCCCCCCGGCAAAACGGCAGGCCCTGTTGAAGCGCATTCATCAAAGCCTGCTCCCCGGCGGGGCGCTGATCCTGATCGAGAAGGTGAAGGCCGAGGCCGAGACTCTGGACCCGGTCTTCGTCGAGCGCTACTACGCTTACAAGCGGGAGATGGGGTATTCCCGGATGGAGATTTCCCGCAAGCGGGAGGCCTTGGAGCAGGTTCTGGTGCCCCTCCGCCCCGGCGAAAATGTTACAATACTCGAAAAAGCCGGGTTCCGGGACGTGGACGTGTTTTTCAAATGGTTCAACTTTTGCGGATTCGTGGCCCTGCGCCGCGGCGGATCGAATACGCGGCCAGCGTCCGGCAAAAAACGCGCGAAGGCACGCAAGTCCCGTTGAAAACGGCAAAAAACTGGTGTACCCTTAGCACCTTTGAGGAATGGAGCCATGCCGCAGTACGACCATACCTGCAAAAAAATGCAAACACAATTTTGTGGTGGAGATGCGCATCTCCGAGGTGGGCAACAAGGAAGTGACGTGCCCCAAGTGCAAGAAGTCGAAAGACGTCGAACGGAACGTGACCAACACCTCGTACTGGTCCGAGAGCGTCGACCGCTACCGCTGGGACAAGTGACCGGCGGGAAGACGAATTGAAAGTTTAAAGACAATACCGAAAACGGTCGGGATGTAGCGCAGCCTGGTAGCGCACCTCGTTCGGGACGAGGGGGCCGGAGGTTCAAATCCTCTCATCCCGACCAGTTTTATTTATAGGGACTACGGTTCATACCGTAGTCCCTTTTTATTTGATTTTTAACGCTCCAAATACTAGTGGTTAGTTTTTCCAAAACGCTGTTTCTGCGTTCAGATACCCTCCCCCCTACAAACAAACCACTATTTTTAGCTAAGCCTTGACACCCCAACTTACTCGGAATACCTTATAAAAATAAGCATCTTGTTTGGAGCACCGATTCTCTCATTATCACTGTGCTTAAAAAATTGGGGAGGGCGAAGAAATGTTTAATTCAATATTTAAGTTTAATCAGGCTTTAGTTTTTCTTTTTCTAATTTCCCCTTCCACTACATTAGCCGAGGAGATGTCTTTATCCACTTCTCGAGTGATTGGAGTCCAACAGAAAACGGAAAACACAATAAAAAAACCATGCGAAGGTAAAAAAGCTCAATTTGGAAATTCGTATGTAACTTTAGAGCTTATCAAAATGACAGTAAACAAAGATGACAATTTAGTAAAAAGAATTCTCAATTCCAATAGAGCATCCTTTCCCGTTGCAAAATTAAATGCAACTTACAAAGAACAAAACATCTCAATATCAAAAGTGGGCTCAACTAAAAGTATTATTGGGGGAGAAAGCAGTTTAGACATGGGCGTTGAATGGGTTTTAATCGATAGGTTACCGTGGGTTCTAAAAGCTCCCAAAATCGAAATCAAGTTGGGTTATACGTCTGATTCAACGTTAGAGGCACTGGCCCAATCTTTTTCTGAAATCACTAATAATCTTCCAAATTACACCGTATCATCGTCTATCCAAGTAGGCTTGGGCGTAGCACAAGCCATTGACAAACTTCTATTTGGAGATGGCAGATCAGGAGATCTCCTTAAAATCCAAAAAGACCTACCGTTAATTGCGAACCAACTCTGCGAAGGATATTATGCAATTTTTGGGGCCGAAAAAAGCAATACTTACGAAAAGTACTACAAAAAAGACGACTTGGTGTGGACTGGACACGATCTGCAATTTAAAGATAAAACAATAAAAGATGCATCTTTTATTATACTCCGCATAGTAGTAAGTGATAGATATTACATGCAACCCGAATTTGCACTAAATGATACCAACAAGCCTTGGACTCGAAAATATAGTGACTTAATCACAGGCCTTTTTGAATTAAGTTACATTTCAACTTCGGAAGGATTAAAAGAACAAAGAAATAAAATTCGAAATTCTTTATTAGAGGCCAAAATACTTCTAAATGCAGATTTGGATTTAATATTTCAAGAAAAATTAGAAATACACAGTTACGCCCTAAAAGAAGCAAACAAAAACTTAAAACGTTAGAGGATAGAATTAACAAAACTGAAAAGACCGTAACCACGGCAAGTACGGAGTCGGTAGTTAGAGCCATCACCAATGACATTAAATTCGTTGACGAATATGCTGTTAACACTGCTTACCAAATCATGGAAAATCCGAAATTCATATCAAATAGCACTGTATCAACCCACCTATTTACCGACCAGTACCAAAAAACATTAACTGAGTTAACTCAAGACTTGTCATTTCACCAAAAGTGGAATACTAGTTACCAAACTGACTAAGGATAAGAAATCATTATTTATAGCTATGAGGTCTAGGCACGTTTAATCAAAATAATTGTCAGCGGAAAGCCAAGTTTAGACTTAAATATTTGAGATCAATTTATAATCAACGCAACTTCAACTTAATACGAAAGTTAACTTTATTTTACTGGAAGGAGGAAATAAAAAGTGGAGCCTTTGCCGGGTTCGCTGACGACGCCCACTTCGCCGCCGTGCAGGGTGATAATCTTCTTCACGATGGCGAGGCCGAGGCCCGTCGCTTTTTCCTGCCCGGTCGGCTTACTGCTCAAGGTCTGGAACTCGCCGAACAACAACTTCTGTTCTTCTTCGGACAACCCCACACCTTCGTCTTTGACCGAAAACTGGATTTTGTCCCCCTGCAACTCGGTGGAAACCAGCACGTTGGAAGTGGGTGGGGAAAATTTGATGGCGTTGCTTAAAAAATTGTTGATGGCCTGAATGAGGGCGTCTTTATCGAACGGAAACGGCGGCACCTTAGCCAGATTTTGCTTAATGCAGATTTCCTTTTTGTTGGCCACGATCTGATTGAGGCTCACCTGCTCCTCGATGATGGAATTGATGTCCTGGATCATCCGGTTGATCTCGATTTTTCCCTGCTCGATCTTGGAGATGTCCAGCAGGTTCTCCAGAAGATGAATCATGTGACCGCTGGCATTGTAGATTTTATCGAAGAACCTGCGGTGCTTGTCGCTCACTCCCTGCGTGCATTCGTCCCGCAACGCTTCACTGAACGTCCGTATGACGTAAACCGGATTGCGCAGGTCGTGTGCGGCAATGCCCAAAAATTTATTTTTGAGCTCGTTCATTTTGGTCAGCTTTTCATTCTGGTCCTGGATGATGGCCTCCGCCCGGCGGTGCTCGATGGCATCGGCGATCAATCCCCCCATCGACTTCAAAATCTCCGGGCTCCGTTCGTACCACGACGGGTTGGAGTTGGTGTACAGGAAAAGGACGCCCACCAGTTTGTCACGGCTTTTGAGGGGGATGATGTAATGTCCGTGCGCCGTCATGCCCTCGTACTTCCGCTCGTGGCGGGGATCCGAAAAGCAGTTGTTGCTGACCAGCATCTCCCCGCTCATCGCCACCCGCCCGCACAGACACTCGCCGAAAGGAACCTCCGCATCCTGGCGGTGAAACTCTTCCGGGAAGTCACCGACAGTGGTGTACAGGCGCAGAACTTTTTTATCATGGTCCGCGATGAACACCCCCGCCTTGTACTCGATCCTCAACTCGCTCAACCTTATGATCTCCTCGACGGCACGGCTCAGCATTTGGGGAAGCGGGTCCTGCGTCTGTAGAATTTTGGATACGTTGTGCAAAGCGGTGTACTCCATGTTGCGGCGCAAGGTTTCCTCGTGGGCCTGAAGCTGGGCGGTCGTGCCGTGCAGAATGGCGACGAAATGGGAAATGCGGTCGGCGGGATCCGAGATGGGAAAGATGGTGACGTCAGCGGGAAAAGCCGTTCCGTCGCGTTTCTTGTTCACCATCTGCCCGCTCCAGATGTTTCCGGACATGAGCATTTCCCACATGGTGATGTAAAAACTTTCAGGGTGATGCCCGCTCTTTAATATTCCAATGCCTTTTCCTACAACATCGTCCGCACGAAATCCTGTGAGCAGTTCGAAGGCGGGGTTGACATGGCTGATCACGCCGTCCGGGTCGGTGATGTAAACCGCTTCAGGAAAAGAATCTGAAATCCGCGACAGCTTCTGTCTTTTAAAAAGGTCCAGTTCTTTCATCGCATTATTTTGCCTTTCCAAGATACCGCCGCTTCATACCGCAATCAGAACAACAGGCGGAAGCTCACCACGCCGACATGAAAGATCGTGTCCCAGCGGCCGATGACGGCGGGCCGGCGGTTGCGGTTGATGGTCCGCGAGTCATACGCCACCACCTGGTACGCCATATCCACTCCCACCCCTTCCAGCGAAAACTTCGTTTTCTTTTCCCCGCCGCACTGGAACCAGCCGAAGAAACTGCCCTGCTTCTCACACATCCAGCCGAAGCCGACGGAGTAGGCGTTGTATTCGGAGTCCGGCACCGCGGGCGAAAACGTGAACTCCGGCACCGGCGACTCCGACCGGACATAGCCCGCCCGCAAGGAGGCTGTCCAGCCCGGCTGGTCCAGCCAGTAACGAAACTTGTATTCGGTGCCCACCATCCAGACCCACGCGCCCTTCCAGTTCAATGGAAACGGAAGGGTCGCGCCGTTGGACAGGGTCACATCGATATCCTTGAGCGAACTCCAGTCCGCATACTCCACATCGACTTCCAGCTTCCATTCGCGGCGCCTGTCGCGAAGCGGCCAGTAAGCGACCGCCCCGGAAAAAATCTGTGGCAACTCCAATTGGGCGAAAGCGTCCGCGGATTTATTTCCCGCAACCACGAACGCTCCTTCCAGGTCCAGTGTCACTTGACTGCGGTAAACAAACGCCAGGTTGAGGATTGGCTGGTGTTCTTCATCCCACATCGCCGTGTAGAGGATACCCACATTGAATCCGACACCGGAATCCTTGCCGTTCAATTCCAGAGGCGTGCCCGGGGGGATGCCCAGGGGAGCGAACTCCGGTCCGGCATTCAGCTTCTGTTCCAGGTGGCCCTCGCCGATGAAATCAAAAAACGTGTAAATGTCCAACCCCGCGCCGATCGAAACCCGGTCATGCAGGGCGTAGGCCACGGTCGGTTTGAAATCGACCAGCGAAAGCTGGTTGCGTGTGGATACCGTGTTGAAGGGTCCCTGGTCCGGGTACTTGTTGATCAAACCGAAGGGGGAGGTGATGCCCAGTCCGACCGCCATTCCTTCTATGGATTCGATGCCGAGGCTCTTCAGGTCCGACGTCAAATAGAAATGGGCCGGAGGAGGATAGGCAACAGTACCGTCCAGGTTGCCTTTCGTTTTACTGCCGTTGGAGCGGGTGAAGGTGGTTTTGCCCCCAACCAGAATCACCCCGCCGGAAACCTGGATACCGGAAAGCCGGGCAATGCCTGCGGGATTGAAATGAATTGCCGAGGGATCGTCCGCCTGTGCGGAGAAGGCCGTCCCCTGGCCGGTGGCGGCCGCTCCCTGATCCAGAATTCTGAATGCTTCGGCCTGAACAGCAGGTGCGGGAACAAGATGGAACAGTACGTATGAGGCAATGATGTGACCGAGCATGCAAATGAATCGTTTCATCTGCATACGCCCTCGTGTTTAAAATTCGGCAACCCTGATGCATCACAAAATTCAAAAACGTGAACTCCACTTCATTCGACTTGCAAAAACGCCAGCTGGCCCGATACCGATTAAATCATTCATTCGGCAGGCTCATCCTTGAAAAAAACTGCTCACGGGTTTGAACGCCCAGCTTTTCAAAAATTTGTTTGATATTTTCCTGGACCCGCTCCGGGCTGATAAACAAACGTGCGGCAATGGCCACCGGTTCCATGCCATCCAGCAACAGGCAGGAAACTTCCATCTGCACCTTATCGAGCCCCGCCTCCTGCATGGCCAGGTTGCGCAGGGAATACGGATCTTCCACCGGTTTCATCTGCAACAGCCAGCACGGGTCCTGTCCCCAGTTCTTCCTTTCCAGCATGCACAGGTTCAAGCGGAAGACGCCTTCCGGTAACTGGTAAAAGACCAGCTCGACAGGGGAGCTTTGGATTTCGAAAGGCGGTTCGAAACGTGAAATTTCCCGGCTGAGAATCCGCATCAACTCCGGCGGAATCATCTGTCCCGTACTCACTCCCACTACTTCGCTGAACACCCGGTTGCAGAACAGGACACGCATGTTGGAGTGAAACAAAGCAATCCCTGTCGGCACATCCACCAACGCATCCACAAGAGACTGGTACCGTTTCAACTCATCATTCAGGATGATGGTCTTGATGGTCTGCAACAGATGAGGACGCAACAACTCCAGCACCCGGATATCGCGCAGGGTGAAGTTCTTATCGTATCGATCCACCTCTTCGATCGGCGCGTGCCGGTGGATTCCCAAGCCATGCGTGATTTCAGGCTGATCGAACGTCGCCAGGAAATTGGCGATCGGGTTGAGATACAGCCAGGAGTCGCGGACATACTCCGGGTTTTCCGCGAAAAACTGGTCCTTTTCCCTGACAAACAATTCGCGCGGGATGTCCACATCCACCGCCACCACCGGCCGGGCCACCCGTACCAGCATGGTGGGGATGGATTTGATGTAAGGAATGGAATCGGAAAGCTGGTTGAAGTCTTCCTGCGGAACGCCCACGCAATCCACCAAGCCCACCTGCCCCAGCGACTTGCTGGTGAAATCCATGTTGATCCAGCCGTAGAGAGCCGAGTCCGCCTCGAACAGAGGCAGGACATGACTGCCGAACACACCGCGGAGCGCCTCCCGCGTGTCGCACCCATGAAACTGGGTGATGGTATCTAGAATGGCTAAATAATCTTTTTCCGGGATGGAAACAGGACACGAATTTTGAACCATGATCAGCCCCTCCCAAAGCGGCAATGACACACCGGCTTTCAAGCTCACTGGTAAAATTCTGAATTTCCCGTCCTTATATTCACTTAATATTCACCCAACCGGCATAACCCGCAATAGGTAATCCAAAACAATCTTCCATTACATATCGGAATAAAACAACCCGGCCCCAAACCGGCAAAATTTAGCCAAAGTTTTCCGAAGAAACATCACAAACCAAAAGGTAAAGCGATGGGATTGGGGCATTGAAGGAAGATCTGCCTATTCCACTGTGGGTTCACCTTTTCCGGTTTCGACGTAGGCTTTCAGGCTGGTGTGCAGAAAAAAGCCCCACACATCACTGCAGACATCGTTGCATTCCAACCCGGCCAGCCCCACATGTGTGAAGGCGAGGTGCGCGCCTTCACCCAACGACTCGATTTCAAAAATAACTTCGGTGCCGACCCAGTCGTTCGGATCGCTGGAAACCCCGGGCGGGTGTTCGGCCTCTATGCATTTCCAATGCACGAGACGGTCCGTCTCCAGTTTTTCTACCTGCATTCTGACAAAGAATCCGGTTTTGGGGAAACGCATGGTGGCGACCGACCCTTCATTCCCGTCGAACCGGGTAAATACCGTCCACCATCCGCAAATGCCGTCGCGCGTGGCAACCGCATCAAAGACAGCCGATGCATCGGCGCGGAGCGTCAGTTCGGTTTTAAAATTGTTTTTGTTCATAAACGCGCCTCCAAAACGGCCTGTCAAAACTTTTGTTTTTATGTGGGAAAAGAGTATTAGATATGACCATTTAGCATGTAAATATTATTCCGATAATACTAGGAAATTGATACCAATTCTGCTATGGTTATGGCGTTGGAAAGCGACCGCCACAGGGGGAGGTGGATGCTTCGACGGGAGAATCTGGCCTCCTCCGCGTATCCCATATAAAGGGTTTTTATATGGCTGGCGGTCACAAGGGTTGGATTGGCCCGTCTCGTTTCGATCAAACTCCGGGATTACCCAACCCAGTAAAAACAGGGAACGCACTTTCGGCGCAAAGACGGGGGGTTCCCACCAATTTGTAGGAGTTTATTCGGTATGTCTGAAGGCAGAGTCAAGTGGTTCAATCAAAGCAAGGGTTATGGTTTTATCGAAGCCGATGATGGCAAAGACTATTTTGTTCATTTCTCGGAAATCCAGGTTGAGGGCTTCAAAACCCTTCAAGAGGGGCAATTGGTGGAATTCGAAGGGAGCATGGGTAAGAAAGGGCCGCAAGCCTCAAAAGTCGTTCCCAAGTAATTTCGACGCTCTCTTAATCCGGCGGGGTCTGTTTACAGGCTCCGCCGGATTTTTTTGCCGAAAAACGACGGCGGAGCCAAATTGGAACGTGGATTCAAACAAGAGTGATCAACGTCACTTCCGGGGGGCACAGCAGGCGGATGGGGACAACGAGGTGCCCCACCCCGCGCGTCACATACGTCTGCCGGTGACCATCACGGGCCAATCCCTCCATATACTTTCGTTTGCGCACTCCCGCCTGAAACGGCGCGCCGATGAAGGGAAGCTTGATCTGCCCGCCATGGGTGTGGCCGGACAGGATGAGATCGATCCGTTGCCAGTCATACAGGATTTCGTTCACTTCCGGGTTGTGGCTGAGCAGGATGCGCACCGCATCCTCCGGCGACCCCTTCAGCGCGTCTCCGGGTGAACAGGAGTCCTGCCAGTAATCATCGACACCGGCGAGAACAATGGCCTCACTGCCGCGCTCCACTTTCACATTACGATTTCTCAACCATTTCACCCCGAATCCCTGGGCGAACTCCTTTTCCAGCGTCAACACCGCCTCCGGTCCGCTCCAGAAATCGTGGTTGCCCAGAACACCGTAAATGCCGTGCGGCGCCTTCAATCCGGAAAACGCGTCTACAATGTTCGCCACGTACCGTGGTTCGAATTCATGGTACGGCTCGCCGGGAAAACGAAAGGTGTGGCCGATGAAATCGCCGGTGAGAGCGATCATGTCCGGCCGGGCCGTCATCAATAGTTCGGCGGCGCTTTGCAGATGGTCTTTGGAAACGATGGGTGAGGAATGCAGATCGCTGAGCAGGCCGATGGTGAATCCGCGGAACGCGGGAGGCAGGTTGCGGATGGTGACTTCCACCCGCTCCAGGCGGATGTTGGATTTCCACGTGCTGGCGTAGCCGTGACCCACACCGGCACCACTCACGGCAAACACTCCCAGCATGCCTTTCAGAAAAGACCGGCGGGGAATCGGCTTTTTAAAGAAGTTGAAATGATATCTCAAGACCGGCGCGCCTCTCAAACGTTCCTTCTATTATCGCGAGCAGGCACCCGCTAAATCCACAAAAAAGAAACGACCGGATGCCGATCCACTCCACAACGCCGAATTTCATGCGTATTCAGTGCGCGTCGCTCCAGTTTTCGCCCCAGTCCATGTTGACGGTGAGCGGAACCTTGAGCTTCGCCACGCCTTCCATTGCCTTTTTGACCAGAGGCTCCATCGTTTTCTTCTCACCTTCGGGGCATTCGAAGATCAATTCGTCGTGCACCTGCAGGATCATGCGCGACTCCAGTTTCTCCTTCAACATTTTATCGTGGATGTGGAGCATCGCCATCTTGATGTAATCAGCGGCGCTTCCCTGCACCGGCGAGTTGATGGCGGTGCGTTCGGCGGCTTCGCGCACCTGCCGGTTCTTGCTGTTGATGTCCGGCATGTACCGTCTGCGGTTCATCATCGTTTTCGTATAGCCGTTATGGCGCGCCATCTCAATGGTCTCGTCCATGAACGTCTTCACGTTTTTGTACAGATCGAAATACTGGTCGATGAACGTCTTCGCTTCCTTAGGCGTGATCTTGAGCTGCCGCGACAGGCCATACGCGCTCAACCCGTACACGATGCCGAAGTTCACCGCCTTCGCCATGCGCCGCCCTTCGGGATCGACCTGGTCGATGGGCTGACCGAATATCTCCGCCGCCGTGCGGCTGTGGATGTCTTCATTATTCTTGAAGGCGCGGATGAGCGCCGGGTCGCCGGAGAGATGCGCCAGCAGGCGCAGTTCGATCTGCGAATAGTCGGCGGACAACAGCCAGCATCCCTTGTCGGCGAGAAACGCCTTGCGGATCTCGCGTCCCACTTCCGACCGGATGGGGATGTTCTGCAGGTTGGGGTCGCTGCTGCTCAACCGCCCGGTGGCGGCGACGGTCTGGTTGTACGAAGTATGAATGCGCCCGGTCTCCTTAAACACTTCGCCCTGCAGGGCATCGACGTAAGTCGATTTCATCTTCGCGAACTGGCGGTAGTTGAGGATCTTGTCCGGCAGGTCGTGCTCCGCCGCCAGCTCCTCCAGCACGCTGACATCGGTCGAGTACCCGCTCTTGGTTTTCTTCACCGTGCGCAGGTTGAGCTTGTCGAACAGGATGGTCGAAAGCTGTTTCGGCGAATTGATGTTGAACGGCTCGCCCGCCAGCGCGTAAATTTCGTCCTCGATCTTTTTGAGGTCCTTCTCCAGCTTCTTCGACAGTTTTTTCAGATGGTCGGTATCGAGCAGAACACCCGTCAACTCCATCTCCGCCAGCACTTCGAGCAGAGGCAGTTCGATAGTCTCGTACAATTCCAGATCCTCGCCCTTCAACTGCTTTTCGAAATGCCGCGTCAGGCGGTAGGTGACGTCGGAGTCCTCCGCCGCGTACTCCGATGCACGTTCGATCTCCACTTCATCGAACCCCACCTGCTTGGAAGCCGATCCCGCCACGTCGCTGTACTTGATGGTGGTGTGCTGAAACGTCTCGAGCGCGAGGTCGTCGAGACTGTGACTGCGCCGCGACGGATCGAGCACGTACGACGCCAGCATGGAATCGAACACGATGCCCTGCAACTGCACGCCCTCGTTGTGCAGGACGATGAGGTCGTACTTGATGTTGTGGCCGTACTTCTCCAGCTTCGGGTCTTCGAGCAGGGGCTTCAGTTTGTCGAGCACGTGTTGTTTGTCGAGTTGTTCCGGCACGCCCAGGTAACGGTGCGCAACCGGGATGTAACACGCCTCGCCCTCCGCCCACGAAAACGAAATGCCCACCATCTTTGCCTTGACCGGACGCTTCGACGTCGTTTCCAGATCGAGCGCGAACGCCTTCGCTTTTTTTAATTTTTTGATGAGATCGTCCAGCGCCGTGTCGTCGAGGATGGTGTCGTAGTCGCGCTTGATTTCGGACCCGGATGCGGATGCCGCGCCGTCGTGGCCCTCCCCTTCCGGCAACGCCGCCAGCAGGGTTTTGAATTCGAGATCGGTGAACAGCTCGCGCAGTTTATTATTGTCCGGATCGCGCGCTTCGAGGTCCTCGATCTTGCAGTCGAGCGGCGTGTCGAGTTTGATCGTCACCAGCTCACGGCTGAGCAGGGCGTTGTCCTTGTCCGTCTCCAGTTTTTCTTTCAGCTTGGCCTTGTCGATCTCGTCGAGGTGTTCGTACAGCCCCTGGATCGATCCGTATTTCTGGATGAGGTCGGTGGCCGTTTTGGGTCCGACGCCCTTGACGCCGGGGATGTGGTCGCTCGAATCCCCCATCAGGCCCATCACCTCGATCACCCGTTCGGGTTCCACGCCGAATTTTTCCTTCACGTCATCGATGCCGAAGCGTTTTTCCTTCATCGTGTCGAGCATATGAATCTTGTCAGTGATCAACTGCATCATATCCTTGTCGCCGCTGACGATGGTGACATCCATCCCCGCCTTCTCGCCTTCGCGCGCCAGCGTGCCGATGATGTCGTCCGCCTCGTAACCCGGTTTGCGCAGGCTTTTGATGTTGAATGCATCGACCAGCGGTTCGAAATACGGGAACTGCACCGCGAGGTCTTCCGGCGGCACGTCGCGGTTGGCCTTGTAGTCGGCGTACATGTCGTGGCGGAAGGTTTTTTCCTTGCTGTCGAAGACGACGGCGAGGTAATCCGGTTGCTCCTCCCGCACCACTTTCATCAGCATGGTGGTGAAGCCGTAGAGCGCGTTGGTGGGCTGGCCCTTGGAGTTGGACAAGTTGTGGCGGATGCCGAAAAACGCGCGGAAGATGTACGACGAACCGTCGATCAGGTAGAGCTTTTTCTTCGAGGCCATGCGGTGCGCTTATAAAAGGTTGGTCACAAAAACCTCAATGTACTACAAAACCGGGATGGGGCCAATAGGAGGCTTAGGAAGGAACTCAAGGGGCGTAAAAGCCTTATATACAAAAGAGATGGAAACTATTGAGTTGCTTTGAGCATTTAAGTTTTTGGCAAGGATTCATATCTCTTTTAAACAAATACAATTAATTAAATATCTCACAGCACATCTTCAAGCAACCCTTAATCTTGCAAAGCTATTTTTACAGCACTCAACACTTTTTCAGCGGATATTAAAGCATCTTTTATTTCACGCAACGTCAATTGATTTGCTGTACTATGGGCCACTCTATGGCGTTCGCCGATGGCATTATTGTATAAAGACACGTCTCGATCCTCTAGAAGAGAATTAAACTTATCTTTTCTGTCTTTCCCAAAGCAACCCAAATACCCAGCAATTTCACCTTTCCCAACACTCCGAAATAGTTTTTCTTGAGCATTTGAAGCAAAGGATTTAATTTTCTTATCATCTACAGAGTCTATAACTTCCCTAATTATTTTATAAATTTGCTGCTGCATCTCAGCACTAAGAATAACCACAAGATATTGCGCTAAATATACCTCAATTTCGGACCCTTCAGCATTCGCATCACGCAAATGAATTTCACATTCACTTATTGCCGTCACCGTTTTTATTAAATGATTTTTCATTTTTAAAATTATTCCACCAAGTATTCTTGAGCCTTTTTAAATCTCTGCCTAACTGTGGCTTCATCACTGGTATTTTTGGTGACATTTTCAAAATAAACTTTATCCTCTAATAAGCTTGAATATCTATCCTTAAAATCCTTAACCGACCCAATGGCATCATAAGCTGTTACCATAATCGAATCCATTACCGCATAATTTAAACGACCTCGAATATGAAACGGTTTAGCGCCAAGATTTCGAAAAATAAACTCACAAACACCACTAAATTCCCTCTTCAAGCCTTCAAAGTAAGTCTTATTTTTATCAAAAGTTAAATTCTTATTCGTTGACATAAAGTTATTTAAAAATTGCTTCATGGGCTTTTCGTACAATTCCCACTCATCCTTTAATGCTAATATTCTTAAAATCAACTCCACATCCCTAAACCTTTTATCTTCATGTGGCTTCCCTAAAATTTTCCTCCATTGCTCAAATTTATTCATTTCTTGCAATGTCATAAACAAATCACTAAAGTAAACGCACTTCCTTATCTCCATAGGGTTCAACTTCATACCACCAGTATTAAGTCGCTCAAAAATGTGATAAATACTCGAGTCATCACCTGGATCAATCTGCTGAACCACTGTTGCTCGCAAAACCGTGTCATCTAACTGAAATCGATCAGGCTCACTTAATTCCTCAAATGTCTTTCCTTCCCATTTAGCATTAATGTTTTTCAATCTAAACAGCTGGTTTTCAAATTCATTCTTGAAAAACCGAACTACTGAGATGATTCTTTGTTGCCCATCTATCACTCTTAGCTTGTTAGTTTTTCGTTCCTTATATAAAAAAACTCCAGGAACAGGAAGTCCTAGCAAAAACGATTCAATCAACTTACTTGCTTGGACTCTATCCCAAACATAATTTCGCTGAAAAGGAGGGATCTCCAACTGTCCATTTTCGATCTTGTCAAAATAGCCTCGAAGCGTAAAATCAGCTGGGTAGTATGTTATTTGAAATTTAATTACATCTTGCTCTCTTTGTTCTGATTCCTCGGTTTCATCAACTTCCCAGTTTTCCTCACTTAATGGATTCATTTCACCTCCCCCACAATGAAAATTCGGTTTGCCAAACACTATCCCAGCAAGGCGAGCCAGTCAACAAAAGGGATATTGGTTTCGACTAGGTTTTTATCACTCACCCCAAATACCTTTGCCCCAAGCCCGTTTTGTGCTACTATTTTGGGACTTGGGAGATTACTGAAGTCACTGAAAACTAAGGCTTAATAGAGAATGCAACCGTTGAAAAAAGATCCCGGCGGCAAGGACGAAGCGCTTCGCATGATGGACGAGGCCCGGCGCGTATTGCAGAACGAAAGCGACTCGATCGCCCAGCTCAAGGAGCGCATCGACGCCACCTTCGTCGAAGTCGTCCACCGCCTCGACGCCTGCCAGGGCCACGTCGTCGTGCTCGGCATCGGCAAGTCCGGCCTCATCGGCCAGAAGATCGCCGCCACCTTTTCCAGCATCGGCCTGCCCGCGCTCTTTTTGCACGCGGCGGAAGCCAGCCACGGCGACCTCGGCATCATCGGCAAGGAAGACCTCCTGCTCGCCATCTCCAACAGCGGCGAGACGGAAGAACTGGTGCGCCTGCTCCCCATCATCAACCGCCGGAAATGCACGCTGGTGGCAATGACGGGGCGGCCCGACTCCACTCTCGCCCGGCGCGCCGACTTCGTACTGAACGTCGGCGTGAAAGAAGAAGCCTGTCCGCTGAACCTGGTGCCGACCTCCAGCACCACCGCCACCCTCGCCATGGGCGACGCGCTGGCGCTGGTCCTTCTGGAGAAACGCGGCTTCCGGCCGGAAGATTTCGCCCAGCACCACCCCGGCGGCAGTCTCGGCCGCAGGCTCCTCACCACCGTCGAAGACCTGATGCATTCCGGCGACGAGGTGCCGAAGGTGGCCGAAGACGCCAACCTGCCCGCCATCATCACCGAAATGAGCCGCAAACGCCTCGGCACCACGCTGGTGGTGGATGGCAGCGGCCTGCTATCCGGCATCATCACCGACGGCGACCTCCGGCGGCTGATGGAGTCCGGCAAGGATTTCCAGTCCATCCGCGCCCGCGACCTGATGTCACGCACGCCGAAATGCGTCGGCAAGGACCACATGGCGACGAAGGCAGTGCAGTTCATGGACGAGCACAGCATCACCTGCGTGGTCGTCTCCGACGACGGCAAAGCGATCGATGGCATCATCCACCTGCACGACCTGCTGAAGGCCGGGGTCATATAAAAACCCCTTTCCCGCCAATCCTTTGAATCCCGCCTACAAAAACGATATTCTAGTGTTACAATCCCCGGATTAATAGAATCTCCGAACGGATCGACATGACAGGCAACGAGATACGACATCTGTTTTTGAAATATTTTGAGGACCGCGGCCACACCGTGGTGCCCAGCGACGCGCTGGTGCCGAAAAACGACCCCAGCCTGCTGTTCACCAATGCGGGAATGGTGCAGTTCAAGAACGTATTCCTCGGCCAAGAGAAACGCGACTACACCCGCGCTGCCTCGTCGCAGAAATGCGTGCGCGCCGGCGGCAAGCACAACGACCTGGAAATGGTCGGGCGCACGGCGCGCCATCATACCTTCTTCGAGATGCTGGGCAACTTTTCGTTCGGCGACTACTTCAAGAAGGAAGCCATCGCCTACGCGTGGGAATTTTTGACCGAGATCGTAAAACTGCCGAAGGACAAGCTCTACATCTCCATCTACAAGGACGACGAAGACGCGTTCCAGATCTGGAAAAACGACATCGGCCTCGCCGACGACCGCATCTACCGCCTGGGTGAGGAGGACAACTTCTGGGCGATGGGCAACACCGGGCCGTGCGGTCCCTGCTCGGAAATCTACATCGATCAGGGCGAGGCGCTCGGTTGCGGCAAGCCGACGTGTGCCGTCGGGTGCGACTGCGACCGCTATCTCGAAATCTGGAACCTCGTGTTCATGCAGTACGACCGCGACGAGGCGGGCAACATGGAACCGCTGCCCAGCCCGTGCATCGACACCGGGATGGGACTGGAACGCCTCGCCGCCGTACTGCAGGGCCAGCCCAGCAACTACGACTCCGACATCATGATGGGCCTCATCCAGCACGCGGCCAAGATCACCGGCAAGCCGTACAACGCCAGCCACGAAAACGACGTGTCCCTGCGCGTGATCGCGGACCACGCCCGTGCCGCCACGTTCCTCATCAACGACGGCGTCCTGCCGTCCAACGAGGGACGCGGCTATGTACTGCGCCGCATCATGCGCCGCGCTCTGCGCCACGGCAAACTGCTCGATCAGGAGAAACCGTTCTTCCATCACATCACCGAAGACGTGATCGAAAAGTTTCAGGACGTGTACGCCGACCTCAAGACCAACCGCGAGTTCATTCAGAAAGTGGTGACCAACGAGGAGGTCAGCTTCAACAACACCCTCACCTTCGGCACCGAGCGGCTGAACGAAATCCTCGACCGCCTGCGCCAGGAAAACAAAACCACGATCCCCGGTGAAGAAGTGTTCAAGCTGTACGACACCTTCGGCTTTCCGGTGGACCTCGTGGAAGAAACGGCGAAAGACACGGGCTTCGAACTCGACATGTCCGGCTTCGACCGCGCCATGAAGGAGCAGAGAGAGAAAGCCATGGCGTCGTGGAAGGGATCGGGCGAAAAACAGATCGCGCCCATTTACACGAAGATCGTGCAGGAACACGGCGGCACGCTGTTCGACGGCTACGGTGGGACGGAAGGCGAAGGCCGTGTGCTGGCCCTGCTGAAAGACCAAAAACCCGTCGAGTCGGCAGGCGAAGGCGACGAGATCGAACTGGTGCTGGACGAAACGCCGTTTTACGGCGAGTCCGGCGGGCAGGTGGGCGACATCGGCTGGGCGTTTCACGACCGGGGACGGCTGGAGGTCACCGACACGCAGAAACCGCTCAACAACCTCATCGTGCACAAGGCGAAGGTGACGCAGGGCACGGTTTCGAAAGGCGACGCGCTCAATTTGCAGGTGGACGCGCGCAAGCGCATCGACACCGCCAACAACCATTCCGCCACACACCTTCTGCACGCGGCGCTCAAGGAAGTGCTCGGGCCGCACGTCAAGCAGGCGGGGTCGCTGGTCGAAGCCGACCGCCTTCGTTTCGACTACACGCATTTTTCGCCACTGACGGAAGAAGAGCGCGAGCGCATCGAGGCGCTGGTCAACGAACAGATCCGCGCCAATCACGAAGTCGAGACCAAGGTCGTGTCGATGGAGGACGCGCTGGAGGAAGGCGCGGTGGCGCTGTTCGGCGAGAAGTACGACGACCACGTGCGCGTGGTCAACGTTCCCGGCTTCAGCAAGGAACTCTGCGGCGGCACCCACGTGCCCGCCACCGGCACCATCGGGTTCTTCAAGATCACGCATGAAGGCGGCATCGCCTCCGGCGTGCGGCGCATCGAGGCGGTGACAGGTTCGCGCGCCTACGAGTGGTTGCAGAACGAGTTCGGCCAGCTCTCCGGCATCCGCAAACTGCTCAAGGCCCAGCCGAACGAAGAGGTCAACAAGATCAAGAAAATGATGGACCGCCAGCGCGAACTGGAGAAAGAGATCAGCGCCCTCAAGGACAAGCTCATCAGCGGCAAGGGCGGCGGCGCGAGCCTGATGGACGAGGTGAAGCAGGTGAGCGGGGTGTCGCTATTGGTCAAGAAGCTGGAAGGTATGGACGCCAAGACCCTGCGCTCGTTCATCGACAACGCCAAGAACCAGATCCAGTCCGGGGTCGTCGTGGCCGGGTCCAACGACAACGGCAAGGTGATGCTGGCCGCCGGGGTGACGAAAGACCTCACCGACCGCTTTCATGCCGGGAACATATTGAAGGAGATTGCCGGCATCGTCGGCGGCAGTGGCGGCGGTCGGCCGGACATGGCACAGGCGGGAGGCAGCCAGCCGGAAAAGCTCGACGACGCGCTCAACGCCGTGCCGGGTCTTCTCGAAAAATAAGCGCCCGCACCACAGGCAGTTTCCCATTGCCATGTCCGCCGCTGTCGGATACCCTTTAGGGCGAAACCGAATGCAAACACAAATCCGCCCAGCCAACCGCGGTGACGCGGTGAGGGATCGAACATGAAACACAAACGCAAAACAGAACTGGACGAAAAGTGGAAACAGGTCGCCACGCAGGCGGTGACACAGGAAGAATTCAAGCAAAGGCTGGTGGCCAATCCCGTCAGCGTGATGGGCGAGTTTGAAATCCACCTGCCGGAAGGCGTCGAGGCGAAGGTCGGCATCGAAGGCGCCGTCAAACTGTTTCCGCCCGACGGCGCGTCCGAGGACGTTCTCGAGGAAGTGCAGTGGTGGAAATGGCGGCTGGACATGATCCGCCAGTTCGGACGCGAAGACAAGTACACCGGCGTCAAGCACACCATGCCGGAGTCCAGCGACGAAGACGACGTTTAACCCACACCCATCCCAATCACACAATGCGCCCGTAGCTCAGCTGGATAGAGTGCCGGATTCCGGTTCCGAAGGTCGGGGGTTCGAATCCCTCCGGGCGTGCCACATACAAAAAAACCACCCGTGCGGTTTCCGCCGGGTGGTTTTTAGTTTTTAAGCGACTTTTCCACTTTCAGGCATCAATGAGGTCGCCGTCGGAGGTCATCTTGGTGGCGGTTTCGAACTCGATGAGGTCGAGGCTTTTCATGGCGCGGCACTTGGTGAAGAACATGGCGAGCTCCACCTCGGAGTCGATGATGCGCACCGCCTCGCGGCACCCCACCCCCTCCAGCTCCAGGGTTTCCGATTCGGGCAGGATATTGGGTTTATAGGCAAGTTGTTCCATAACATCTCATTAAAAGCTGTCCGCGGCTCCCCTTTATTATTGGACCACAAGCAGAAGGGCCCACGCAACCAGAAGGAGCCCCGTCACGCGGCTCCACCACATTCCCAGAGGCACGACCTTTTCAATAAGCACAAAAACGGCCAGCACGCCCACCCATAACAGGTTCATGACCCCATTTACAAACAGCAGAAGCATGAGCAACCAGCAACAACCCACGCAGTAAAGACCGTGATACCAGCCCATGGAAAAGGCTCCGAAAGACCCTGTTTTCCACTGCAATAGAAAAAAATCGAGCGGCGACCGGCAATGCCGAAGGCAGACCTCCTTGACCGGAAGCCATTGATATACCCCCGCCAGGAACAAGAGAACCGCACTCAAGAGATGACTTTGGCTTGCCATCATGGGTGACACCCAGGCCGCCCCGTGCAGTCCCCATTGTAAAAGCGCCGCCCCCAGGCTGAACACCGTCCACACCAACAGGTATCCCGAGACAAACAACAGAGTGGCCAGAGCCGTTTTGGAGGAATCGCCTTGCTTTCGATGTATGGCGGAAAAGGTCAGCACCATGGGTGCGGCGGAAGGGGTCATCATGGCCACCATCATCACCGCCCACATCCAGAACAGCCACACAACATGGGCACGCTGATGGGCCGGCTCCGGCTGGAGCATCGACATCGACCCCATATCGGCGGCCATTGACGCGAGATACCACCATGAAAGAAGCGCGATGGCCAGCAGTCCGGCCGCCACCAACCAGCGGTCATGCTTGAAAACCGTTTCCAGGGCGCGCATGCTCATCACCGGTATTCTGGATGATATGCCAGCGGCCCGCGGATGAACATCAAAAGCGGACAATCACGAGGATGCGTTGCGGTGGACCAAGCCTTCGGAGGTGTGCTCGACATGAGACAGGGAGCTGTGCGTTTCGGCAAAATCGAACTCAATATCCCCCCTCCCCCCGAATGTAGGTGGCGGCAGCCACTTCCGCCACTTCGTATTCGAAGCCTTCCGGAAGGTTGATCAAAATGCGGTGTGGATCGCCGGTGACGGGATTTTTAATCGGGTCGCTGGCGGTGTCGAGGAGACCGGGAATGCGGCACCGGGCAGACCTCTTCTTGAGATCGAATTCGAAATCAATGGGGGCGAATTTCGGTTCCAACACCCTGGATACCAGGGACATGAATACGGCAAACACCGCTCCCTCGGACTGCTCCTGACCGCTCATGATGGTGAGCAAGGCTTCGCGTTGTTTCGCATCGGCTCGTTCATCCACGATGGGCAGGATGGTGCCGTTGCCTTCGTGCAGGGGACCCGGCCATTTATACATCCCGGCCCAGCGCAGTCCGCCAAGATCGACATCGCCGAAATGACCTTCTTCAATATCCATGGCCACCATGCCTTCGCAGACGTGATGGGTGGGCTCGGCATTGAAGTCGCAAGGACATCCATAATCGCAATTGCAATTCTTCAACCACTTTCCTTTCAGTCTCCACTTGATTTCCGGCATACCGCCCTTCTCCAATTAAATGGAATGAGTGTCAAATTATAGCACGACTCGCCAGGGTTTGATTTGCGGAAGAACGGCCTTTCTCCGACCCAATCACAACAATTGCCGGAAACGCATGAAACGGCTGGAAGGCAATCGGAGACCGGCCGCGGTTCCTAAGTCTCGCAGGCGCACTCGTATTCGTTGTCGTCGAGCCAGCGGATTGAAATGTATTCGGGAAAGGCGACCGTGTCTTTTTGGAAAATCGCCGACTCGATCTGGCCGCAGGTGAGGTGCTTCGCGCCGGTGAAATCGCATCCCGAAATGTCCACCTCGGTGAAGTCTGCATCCTTCACGTTCGCGTCGTTGAACCTGACGTTGTACAGGTCGGAGCCGGTGAAGTCGGCCCCTTCCAGGTTCGCGCCGGTGAAATCGGCTTCATCCACGCGCGTGTAACGCAGGTCAGCTTCGAACAGGTTGGCGTTGCGGAACACGGCTTGCTTCAGAGCCCCCGCTTTCAATTCCGCCCGCTGGAAATTGGCTCCTTCCAAATTCGCGCCTTCCAGGTAGGCTCCGGTGAGGTTGGCTTCGGAGAAATTGGCGTTGGTGAAGTTGGAATGACGCAGGTCCGCTCCTTCCAGTTCCGATTCGACAAACGACGCCCCGGTGAAACGGCTGTGGCTCATGTTGGCTTCCAGCAGGCTGGACTGGGAGACGTCTGCCGTCTCCGCCTGGACCTGCAACAGCCGCGCACGGTAAAACTGCGAATAGGTGAGAATGCAGTTCGACAGGTTGGCCGACGTCAAATCCGCTTCCGCGAAATCCGACTGGCTCAAATCACGGCCACTGAAATCCATCTCCTTCAATTCGCGGCCGCTGAAATCGCGATCGTCTGCCGTCATGCTTTTATTCCAGGTGGGATTGGTTTGCGACGAAAATTCGCCGGGGGAATGCTCACTCTTTCTTGCGGGGGTAGTCGAATTCGATGACGCCCTGCTGGCCTTTCTGCTGGATGCCGCGTCGACGCGCCTTCTGCAAAATATCCTGAACGTTTTTGCCCTTCTCTGCCGGCCGCTTAGCCTTGTTGGTTTTATCCTGCGGAGGAGGTGTCTCCGCAGGCTTATTTTTCTCGTTCATGTGCGGTTCCGGGTTCACGCTTCGCCTGCGGGTTTGTTTTTAGGCTGACTCAGCGTGCTCATCAACCGGCGCAGTTGAAAGGCCTGCGGCGACGTGGTCTTCACGATCGAAGGCGTCCGGCATTTGGGACAGACGTCATGGCGGCGCACGGACCGCCACAGCGTGTACATCACGCCGGGCACGATGTAGAACAGGTACAACAGGACCTCAATGGCGATGTGACCGCGGCGCACATTGATGGGCTGGCGCTGGCAACCACAGGTGAGGCAGATGTAATCCTTGCTGAAATCCACCCCGCCGACGACGTTTTTCCTCGGCCTGGGTTTCTGTTTTCGAATCGGTTGACTCATGCCCCGCACCTCCGCAATGCTGTCCCCCATTGACAGTTGAACCTTGATTTTACCACTTTGGCGGATTTTGGAAAGGAGGGACGAAAAAGATTCTCAACAGCAGAAGGTGGGTTTAAATGATGGAATTTTTCCAGGAACGGGTATTAAACCGCTGCGAGGTGGGTGTCTTCGTAAAGCGTGTCGCGTTCCATGGGCAGGCGGCCGGACTCGACGATCATGTCGATGATCTCGCGCTGATGGAAAATCTGGTCCGTGGTCGCACCCGCGGCGTGGATGATTTTCTCCTCGACCACGGTGCCGTCCATGTCGTCCGCGCCGAAGGACATGGAAAGCTGCGCGATCTTGGGCGAGATCATGATCCAGAACGCCTTGATGTGCGGAAAGTTGTCGAGCATGAGACGGCTGACCGCCAGCGCCCGCAGGTCCAGTTGACCCGACGTCGGCGGCAGGAAGTGCAGGTTGGTGTTTTCCGGATGGAACGCCAGCGGGATGAAGGTGACGAAACCGCCGGTTTTGTCCTGCAACTCGCGCAGGCGCACCAGGTGATCGACGCGCTCCTCGGCAAACTCCAGGTGACCGTACAGCATGGTGGCGTTGCTTTTGAGTCCGACGCCGTGCGCCGTCTCATGAACCTCCAACCAGCGTTCGCCGGTGATCTTGTCGTTGCAGATTTTCTTGCGCGCGCGTTTGGCGAAGATCTCCGCGCCGCCGCCGGGGATCGATCCCAGCCCCGCCGCGTACAGTTCCTCCAGCGTGTCCTTGAGCGGCTTGCCCGCGAGGCGCGCGAGGTAGTCCAGCTCCACCGCGGTGAACGCCTGCAGATGGACATCGGGAAAACGTTCCTTCAGGCCGCGCACCATGTCGAGGTACACCTTGTAAGGCCAGTCCGGATGCAGGCCGCCGACGATGTGGAACTCGCTGACCTTGCCGTTCTGGTAGGCCTGCGCGTCGGAGAAAATTTCGTCGAGCGATTTTTCGTAGGCGTTGGGGGCGTCGGGTTTGACGCCGAACGCGCAGAAGTTGCAGGTGTGGATGCAGACGTTGGTCGGGTTGATGTGGCGGTTGTGGATGAAGAAGGCGTTGTCGCCGTTTTTGCGCTCGCGCACGATGGTCGCCAGCCGGCCGACGCCCAGCAGGTCCGGCGTCTGGAACAGCACCACGCCGTCGTCGAACGACAACCGTTCGCCCGCTTTCACTTTGTCTTCAATCGGTTTCAGCCGCGCATCCAGAAACTCAAACACCACAACACTCCGCAAAATACGTTGATTCAATAGAGGAACGGATTATACCCGATTCCACCCCCACAACGCAAAGGGCTAGATTTATTTTACCTCGAGAACCTCTCCGGTGGTTCGATAAACAAAAATTTTATCAAAAACCTCCGATTCAATTTTATCAAAATCATTGCGAGGAAACTCCCGATCCTGCACAGGGTCAAAAAAATCTACGGTCACAAGTAGCCAGTACAAATCACACTTTTCATAACCTTTCGCTTTTTCTTCCTTTTCTCTCACAATAGCAAGGAGATCATTCTTTGAGAGCTCCGATCCCTCCGTAAGCGTTACTATTCGCCAAGTTGGGTCGGGGTATTCGTTTTTGTTTAAATACGCGTAATCTAATTCGGGAATATTACTATAACGTTGGCTAGGAAGATCTCCCCCGCTAAAACCTTCAATATTCCTTGCCAGTTCGGACAGCTTTTTAATCAGCTTTTTTTTATTCTTACTCTCGATGGGGTTTGCTCTATTAAATGAAAAAGTTAACTCAAAGCCTTTCCCACCTTGGCTTTGATATAGTTTCTGAGCCTCAGCCACAATGCTTTCACGCAATTTGATTTGTTTTTGCTCCGCTTCAGGAACATTCCCCTTTTCACAATAAAGTTTTGTTAGCTCAATCCCTATCTTATCTTTACCCTTTAAAATCACATCTGGGCTATTCCCATAAAACACATCGCCACTAGGTAAAAATAAACTTCACGAAACTTTTCAAACAATATTCTTTCTTCTTTAATTTGAGCTTGCTTAGTCATCAGAATGCCATTGATTGTCGGCCTTTAACCTCATACTTGAAAGTCCATTCAGAGAGACCCAGAATCTTTACCCAAATCAATTAAAATTTTAACCAAAATCATTCCCCACTGGAGGAAAAAGCCCCCTAGCCCCCTTCGGAGAAGGGGGGACGCGTCCGCTTTCCCACTCAAGGGTTGGAAGTAGAATGGGAATCGGAGGGTAGCCGGAAATTCAACAGCGGTGCTGGCTCCAGGACCGGTCGGGTCGGCCTCTATCTGTGTTCATCTGTGTTTATCTGTGGCTCCCCTCCCCTGCTACACCCACATGCAGTCGATGATGACCAGGGTCATGAGGGTGAGGCTGATGAGTCCGTTCACGTTGAAGAAGGCGATGTTGACGCGCGTCAGGTCGTCTTCCCTGACAAGGGAATGCTCGTAGATCAGCAGTCCCGCCACGGCCAGCACGCCCACCAGATACGTCACGCCGAGCAAGGGAGAGAGCGCCATCACGCCCAGCAGGAACAGCACCATCATGGCGTGCGCGGCGCGGGCGAACAGCAGTCCACGTCCAACCCCAAAATGCTCCGGGATGGAGTGCAACCGGTTCTTCTTGTCGGCCTCGACGTCCATGCACGCATAAATGATGTCGAAACCGGTGAGCCAGAACACCACCGCCGCGCCCAGCACCAGCGAGGTGAAGGAAATTTCCTCGCGGATCGCCACCCATGCTCCCACCGGTGCCACCGACAAGGCGAAGCCGAGGAACACGTGCGAGTACGGGGTGAAGCGTTTGGTGATCGAGTAGAAAAAGACGATGGCCAGCGCGACCGGCGACAGCCACAGGGCGAGGCGGTTCAGCATCCCGGCGGCGAAAATGAAGACGGCGGACGACACGATGAGAAACGCCCAGTACTGTCCCATCCCCACCTTGCCCGCGGGCAGGGCGCGGTTTTCGGTGCGCGGGTTTTTCGAGTCGAGGCGGGCGTCAACGATGCGGTTGAACGCCATGGCCGCGTTTCTCGCGCCGAACATGCAGAGCAGGATCCACAGCAGTTGCTCCCAGGTGGGCAGGCCCTCGGCGGCGAGGAAGGCGCTCATCACGGCGAATGGCAGGGCGAACACGGTGTGTTGGATTTTGATGTCGGCGAAGATGATTTTCAGTTGTTCCCACATGCGGTTTCGTCCAAACTAATTTTGAAGAGAGGGATAGCGAAGAATCTTTAAGTTCTCTTTTTTAAATCTTCGCAAAGCGAAGGTTTTCACTGAAGGAAAAAGCCCCCAGCCCCCTTCGGAGAAGGGGGAGCCTGGACTACGTCCGGCAACAGGGAAAGATTATGACCGTCACCGAGACCGCCGGGAAGCCCGCCGAGCGACCCGATATTTCCATAAAAAACGGCACCGCGCATCTATATTTCGCCTACGACGTCGGCTTCGCCATCAACCTCGATGAAGCCGACCGTCACATCACCGCGCCCAAAGGCCGCTCGCAGATCCAGGCGAAGCGGCGCGTCAGCAAGTATTTCCAGCTGACCCCGTCACCCGTATGGATGTCCACGCCGGTCGATGCGTTCCAGATCACCCCGCGCCACACCACCGAGAACCGGGTGCACGCCCTGCTGTTCGAATTCGGCGCGGTGTCGATCGACCTCGTCGTGCCTTTCTCCGGCACGTTGACGGAGCTGGTGGCGTTCATCGAAACCGCATACGAAAGCGAAGGACTGCGGCAACACGCCCGGCGCGCGCTCTCCCAGGTATTGCAGGACATCGGCCCGGCGGTGAGCCGCCTGTCGGTCTCGCCGCATTTCGAGGACTACTTCGTGTTCCAGGTCGAGGAGTTCGATCCCCACGTCAGCGTGCACGATCTCATCGAAAAGTATCCGGAGACCGTCGCCCGCCTGCTGCGCGGCGAGCGCGAGCGGTTGTCGCACGAGGAGACCGAGGATATCATTTCCAACCGCATCTCCTACGGGCTGGAAGACGTCACCTTCGTCGGCTGGGACTGCGCGCTGGTGTACGACACCGAGCCGGAGGACATCTGCACCGTGCTCGAGTACACCAACGTGGCGCTTCTCGAGTTCGCGTTCCTGAATGACAAACTCAACCAGGCGCTCGACGAGTTTTACGATTACCTGCCGCCGCCCGCGGGCGGGAAGTCGCCGAGCAAGTTCAAGTCACTGGCGCCGAAACTGCGCACCATCGGGCAGTTTCAGCTCGACACCGAGATCATCTTCGACGGCGTGACCAATTCGCTGAAACTGTTTGGCGACGTGTTCCTGGCCAGGCTGTACGATCTTGCCTCGCGGCAACTCGGACTGGAAGACTGGCAGGAGAGCATCCAGCGCAAGCTGGACACCATCGAGAGCATCTACGGCAAGCTGTCGGACGCCGAGTCGAACCGCCGCCTCGAGACGCTGGAGTGGATCATCATCGTGCTGATCGCCGTGTCTATCCTCCTCCCTTTTATCCCCGGCCTCTCCGGGATGATGCACTGATCGTCCTCTGCCCTGTTCAAAATTTCGGTTCCGCGTGGTGGCGGTTGACGGTATGATGTGGCCTCCCAATCAACCCCAACCCCAGTTTCGACATGAAATACGTAAGACAACTCGCCCGTTTTCTGCACCCCTACCGCACCATGCTGTTCTGGGGGAGCATCCTGCTGATCCTCGCGTCCGCCACCAACCTGGCGATCCCGTTGTTCGTCAAACAACTGGTGGACGTGGTGATGGTGAAGAAGGATGTGGAACTGCTGAACGACATGGCGTGGATCATCGCCCTGCTGTTCCTTTCGCAGATGCTGTTCAGCACCGCGCACAATTACCTGTACGACATCACTGAGAAGCGCGTCACCACCGACTTCCGCAAGCGCATCTTCCGCCACATCCACAAACTGTCGATGAGCTTTTTCGTCAAGCGCAGGACCGGCGAGATCATGTCGCGCATGACCAATGACATCTCCACCATCGAGGGCGTCATCACCGACCTGCCCGCGACAGTGCTGCAGCAGTCGATCCGCCTGTTCGGCGGCATCATTATCATCATCTACATGAACTGGAAGCTGACGTTCATGATTCTCGTGCTCGCACCGATACTGGTTCTGTTCGCGCGTTACTATGGCAAGCGCCTGCGGGCGTTGTCCACGGAGATCCAGGACAAGCTTTCCAACTCCACCACCATCCTGGAGGAAAACCTGAGCGGCATGGCGGTGGTGAAATCGTTCGTCAAACAGAAGCTGGAGATCGACCGCTTCGAGGCGGCGGTGGAGGACAGTTTTGAGTCGGCGAAGAAGCGAGTGAAGATTTCCGCGTTCTTTGGCCCGTCGATCGGATTCATCGCCTTCATCACCGCGCTGGTTCTCTTATGGTACGGCGGGCACCAGGTGATTGCGGGCAACATCAGCCCGGGCGAACTGATCGCCTTCATCCTGTACGCCACCATCATCGCCGGGCCCATGGGCAGTTTCGCCCGGTTGTACACGCGTATTCAGGAAGCGCTGGGGGCGAGCCAGCGCATTTTCGACATATTGAATACGGAGGGTGAAGTCAAGGACATCCCCGGTGCCCAGCCCATGCCGGCCATCGTCGGCAAGGTCGAGGTGAAGAACCTGCATTTCCACTACAGGCCGGACCAGGAAGTATTGAAGGGGCTGAATTTCACCGCCGAGCCAGGCGAGATGGTGGCATTGGTTGGCCCCAGCGGCGCCGGCAAGACCACGCTCATCAACCTCCTGCACCGCTTTTACGATCCGGTGGAAGGTGAGATTTGTGTGGACGGCATCCCCATCCACACCGTGCAGTTGAGCAGCTATTTGCAGCAGGTGGCGCTGGTGCCGCAGGAGACCCTGCTGTTTGGAGGCACCATTGAAGAAAACATCCGCTACGCCAAGCCGGAGGCCAGCGAGGAAGAGATCGTCGAGGCGGCGAAGAGCGCCAACGCCGACGCCTTCATCCGCGCCTGCCCGGACGGCTACCGGACCATCGTCGGGGAAAAGGGAATCCGCCTGTCGGCGGGGCAGAGGCAGAGGATCGCCATCGCCCGCGCCATTCTCAAAAACCCGCACATGTTGATCCTGGACGAAGCCACCTCGGCGCTGGACAACGAGTCGGAAAAGCTCATTCAGGAGGCCCTGGAGCGGCTGATGAAGGGCAAAACCTCGTTTGTGATCGCCCATCGGCTGTCCACCATCCACAATGCCGACCGGATCATCGTGCTGGAACACGGACAGGTGGTGGAAATGGGCCGTCACCAGGAGTTGATGGACAAGGAGGGGCTGTATCACTACCTCTACACCCTCAAAAGCTACCAGCTGGAGCACGAGCCCGAGGCCCTGGACGAGGCGGATCTGTAGGCTGGTGGCGGTTCGGCCAAGGTCCTAAAAAATATTACAGAATTTTCTAAAAAAACACTTGCGCAACTCTGATAAAGCCGATATAACTTTAATCACTTGAACAACACCTAGGATTTTCAAGCATCCGGGGTTCGAAAGTTAGGTCCCCGATGACCTTCCTATATTTGTTTCAGATTGAAATTTTTTCGATGGACCTGAGGGTCGTTCAAACGGCCACTCCAGCCATCACTGTTCTTTGAAAGCAGAATAAGGTGCCAACCTAAGCTTGCGGATGCCTGTTAATTTGTAATTTGGTCAAATTTTCGAGTTTTACAACTGGAGAGTTTGATCCTGGCTCAGAACGAACGCTGGCGGCGTGCCTAACACATGCAAGTCGAACGAGAAAGTTCCTTCGGGAATGAGTAAAGTGGCGCAAGGGTGAGTAACACGTGAATAATCTGCCTTTGAGATTGGGATAACCTGACGAAAGTTAGGCTAATACCGAATAAGACCACGTCTCATAAGAGATGCGGTAAAAGGAGTCTCAAACTCCACTCAAAGATGAGTTCGCGGACCATTAGCTAGTTGGTGAGATAAAAGCTCACCAAGGCTACGATGGTTAGCCGGCCTGAGAGGGTGATCGGCCACACTGGAACTGAGACACGGTCCAGACTCCTACGGGAGGCAGCAGTGGGGAATTTTGCGCAATGGGCGAAAGCCTGACGCAGCAACGCCGCGTGAGCGATGAAGGCCTTCGGGTCGTAAAGCTCTGTCGGGTGGGAAGAACACAATGACGGTACCACCAAAGGAAGCCCCGGCTAACTCCGTGCCAGCAGCCGCGGTAACACGGAGGGGGCGAGCGTTGTTCGGAATCATTGGGCGTAAAGCGTATGTAGGTGGCCGGATAAGTCAGACGTGTAAGCCCACGGCTCAACCGTGGAATTGCGTTTGAAACTATTCGGCTTGAGTGCAGGAGAGGAAAGCGGAATTTCCAGTGTAGCGGTGAAATGCGTTGATATTGGGAAGAACACCAGTGGCGAAGGCGGCTTTCTGGCCTGCAACTGACACTGAGATACGAAAGCCAGGGGAGCGAACGGGATTAGATACCCCGGTAGTCCTGGCTGTAAACGATGGGCACTAGGTGTAGGAGGTGTTGATCCCTTCTGTGCCGCAGCTAACGCATTAAGTGCCCCGCCTGGGGAGTACGGTCGCAAGGCTGAAACTCAAAGGAATTGACGGGGGCCCGCACAAGCGGTGGAGCATGTGGTTTAATTCGACGCAACGCGAAGAACCTTACCTGGATTTGACTTGCTTGGGACCGCCTTGGAAACAAGGTTTCCCTTCGGGGCCCTTGCACAGGTGCTGCATGGCTGTCGTCAGCTCGTGTCGTGAGATGTTGGGTTAAGTTCCGCAACGAGCGCAACCCCTACCTTTAGTTGCCAGCGGGTAATGCCGGGAACTCTAAAGGAACTGTCGGTGATAAACCGGAGGAAGGTGGGGATGACGTCAAGTCCTCATGGCCTTTATGTCCAGGGCTACACACGTGCTACAATGGCCGGTACAAAGAGTTGCAATACCGCGAGGTGGAGCTAATCTCAAAAAGCCGGTCTCAGTTCGGATTGGAGTCTGCAACTCGACTCCATGAAGCTGGAATCGCTAGTAATCGTGGATCAGCATGCCACGGTGAATACGTTCCCGGGCCTTGTACACACCGCCCGTCACACCATGAAAGCCGACTGTACCAGAAGTCACGATGCTAACCTTCGGGGAGCTACTGCCTAAGGTATGGTTGGTGATCGGGGTGAAGTCGTAACAAGGTAGCCGTAGGGGAACCTGCGGCTGGATCACCTCCTTTCTAAGGAGATTTTGATCCGGCAAATCTGTCGGTCGAAATCGACGAGATCAACCATCCGTGAGTTGGGTTGGCACCTTTTCTTTCTATAAAAATTCGGCACCAGGTTATTTGGCATGATCGGGAGCTAAAGCCTGACAGGTATCAGGGGCCTATAGCTCAGTTGGTCAGAGCGCACGCCTGATAAGCGTGAGGTCGGTAGTTCAAATCTACCTAGGCCCACCATTTGATTTGAGATGATCGATGGCCGGCCCGGGTGGGCCAGTCTGGCACCGTATATGGGGGTGTAGCTCAGCTGGGAGAGCGCCTGCCTTGCACGCAGGAGGTCATCGGTTCGATCCCGTTCACCTCCATACCTAAAACGAAATCATCATCTTCGTTGGAACCGTACCGAATTTTCGGAATTGCCCTTCCCTGATGAGGGGCACTGCTCTTTTACAATTGAATATCGCAAGACAAGTAGCTGAGGATTTTGGTCAAGCGCATAAGGGCGCATGGTGGATTCCTTGGCGCCAATGGTCGATGAAGGGCGTAGCAAGCTGCGATAAGCTTCGGGGAGCCGCTAACAGGCGTTGATCCGGAGATTCCCGAATGGGGCAACCCGACACGGGTCATACCGTGTCATCACTGTCTGAATACATAGGGCAGTGAAGGCAACCGGGGGAATTGAAACATCTCAGTACCCCGAGGAGTAGAAAGCAACCGCGATTCCCTTAGTAGCGGCGAGCGAAACGGGAATAGCCTAAACCGGACGTATGTCAAGCCCGTGTGCGTTGTGCGTCCGGGGTCGTGGGACCTGATTTGACAGGGATACGGACCTGTCGGAATGTAAAAAAAAGGTGTCTTAGTTCAACAGGCTGGAAAGCCTGGCCATAGAAGGTGAAAGCCCTGTGAACGAAAAGTCATCTTCATTCTCGATCGGGCACCCGAGTACTACGGGACACGAGAAATCCTGTAGGAATCCGGGGGGACCACCCCCCAAGGCTAAATACCAATTGGCGACCGATAGTGAACCAGTACCGTGAGGGAAAGGTGAAAAGCACCCCGGTGAGGGGAGTGAAATAGAATATGAAACCATGTGCCTACAAGCAGTGGGAGCACTATACATCCGGCTTGCCGGATGCAGGTGTGACCGCGTACCTTTTGCATAATGAGCCGCCGAGTTACTTTATTCAGCAAGGTTAAGCCGTTAGGTGGAGCCGTAGCGAAAGCGAGTCTGAACAGGGCGATCAGTTGAATGGAGTAGACCCGAAGCCGGGTGATCTATCCATGGCCAGGATGAAGCGGAGGTAACACTTCGTGAAGGTCCGAACCAGTGGGCGTTGAAAAGCCTTTGGATGAGCTGTGGATAGGGGTGAAAGGCCAATCAAACCCGGCAATAGCTGGTTCTCCTCGAAATAGTTTTAGGACTAGCCTTGCGTAATAGTCTGCGGAGGTAGGGCGCTGGATGGGCTAGGGGCCTCACCAGGTTACCAAACCCAACCAATCTTCGAATACCGCAGGCCGTATCGCAGGAGTCAGACTACGGGTGCTAAGATCCGTGGTCGAAAGGGAAAGAGCCCAGACCACCAGCTAAGGTCCCTAAGATAGACTAAGTGGGAAAGGTTGTAGGAATACTCAGACAATAAGGAGGTTGGCTTAGAAGCAGCAATCCTTTAAAGAAAGCGTAACAGCTCACTTATCAAGTGTCCCTGCGCCGAAAATGTATCGGGGCTTAAGTTTATCACCGAAGCTGTGGACTGAATGACACCTCGGTGCCATTCAGTGGTAGAGGAGCGTTCCATACCGGGTTGAAGCTCGACCGTAAGGACGGGTGGACTGTATGGAAGCGAGTATGGCGGCATGAGTAACGTTAAAACAGGTGAGAAACCTGTTCGCCGAAAATCCAAGGTTTCCTGAGGAAGGGTAATCCTCTCAGGGTAAGTCGGCCCCTAAGGCGAGGCTGAAAAGCGTAGCTGATGGGAAACGGGTTAATATTCCCGTACCTCGTATAACTGCGATGGGGTAACGTAGAAGGGTAATCTATCCGGGTGATGGACGTCCCGGTCCAAGCATGTAGGAGGGAGGTTTTGGCAAATCCGGACCTCTTTAACTCCGAGACGTTATGGGGAGTCTTCTCTACGGAGAAAACGAACTAGATGATCCCAGGCTACCGAGAAAAACCTCTAAGCTTCAGGTTATACGGGACCGTACTCTAAACCAACGCAGGTGGATGAGGAGAGAATCCTAAGGCGCTTGAGAAAACTCTGGTTAAGGAACTTAGCAAATTAGCTCCGTAACTTCGGGATAAGGAGTGCCCCTATTAGGTGAAGGAACTTGCTTCTGGAGCCGAGAGGGGTTGCAGTGACCAGGCAGCTGTGACTGTTTACTAAAAACACAGGACTCTGCGAAGTCGCAAGACGATGTATAGGGTCTGACGCCTGCCCGGTGCCGGAAGGTTAAAAGGAGGGGTTAGTCTTCGGACGAAGCTCCAAATTGAAGCCCCGGTAAACGGCGGCCGTAACTATAACGGTCCTAAGGTAGCGAAATTCCTTGTCGGGTAAGTTCCGACCTGCACGAATGGCGTAACAATGGCTGCACTGTCTCAACCAGGGACTCAGTGAAATTGACATACCGGTGAAGATGCCGGTTTCCCGCAACAGGACGGAAAGACCCCGTGCACCTTTACTACAACCTGATATTGAGTATTGATCTAGTATGTGTAGGATAGGTGGGAGACGTTGAATCCGGAGCGCTAGCTTCGGGGGAGTCACCCTTGAAATACCACCCTTATTACATTGATATTCTAACCTCGGTCCGTGAATCCGGATCAGGGACAATGTCAGGCGGGTAGTTTGACTGGGGCGGTCGCCTCCTAAATTGTAACGGAGGCGCGCGAAGGTCCTCTCAGGCTGATTGGAAACCAGCCGTCGAGTGTAAAGGCATAAGAGGGCTTGACTGCGAGACCGACAGGTCGAGCAGGTGCGAAAGCAGGTCTTAGTGATCCGGTGGTCCCGTGTGGAAGGGCCATCGCTCAACGGATAAAAGGTACGCCGGGGATAACAGGCTTATCGCCCCCAAGAGTCCATATCGACGGGGCGGTTTGGCACCTCGATGTCGGCTCACCGCATCCTGGGGCTGAAGCAGGTCCCAAGGGTTTGTCTGTTCGCCAATTAAAGCGGTACGCGAGCTGGGTTTAGAACGTCGTGAGACAGTTCGGTCCCTATCCGTTGTGGGTGTTAGAGATTTGAGGGGAGCTGCTCCTAGTACGAGAGGACCGGAGTGGACAGACCTCTAGTGTGCTGGTTGTGTCGCCAGATGCATTGCCAGGTAGCTATGTCTGGACAGGATAACCGCTGAAAGCATCTAAGCGGGAAGCCAACCCCAAAACAAGATCTCTCTTCCCTTCGGGGACTGTAGACTCCTTGAAGACTACAAGGTTGATAGGCCGGATGTGTACGCACAGTAATGTGTTTAGCTAACCGGTACTAATCAGTCGTGAGGCTTGACCTTTTTTCAGCTACTTTGTCTGCGATATCAATTGTATAAATTCTTTTGAGACTGTTTTCCCGGTCTTGATAGCGAAGGAGATACACCCGTTCCCATTCCGAACACGGAAGTTAAGCCCTTCAGCGCCGATGGTACTGCATGGGGGACCGTGTGGGAGAGTAGGTCAACGCCGGGTTATTCATTTGAAAGCCGCTTTGGATTCATTCCAAAGCGGCTTTTTTATTTCCATTCAGAATTCAAGGACTGTGCCCATTTTCACCCGGCGGCTTTCTCAATACTTTTTCAATTTCCCTTCATCTGTGATTAAAATCCAGTCATGACCCTTGGCTGCATCGGATACGGCTCGCTGATATGGAGCCCGCGCGACCTCGCAAAACACCTCCAGCACGGTGACCGCTGGTTAGGCGACGGACCCGCCCTGCCCGTCGAGTTCGCCCGCGAATCCGACCGCCGACGCATCACCCTGGTCATCGTCCCCGGCCACCCGGAAAGCACCACGTACTGGACGCCGTACAACCATGCAAATATTGACGAAGCACGCGAACAATTGGCCGGCCGGGAGTGCTGCGGCACCGAGCACATCGGCCTTCTGACCGCGAGCGGGCGCACCGAATCCGCCCTGACCCCGGCCCTGCTCGATGTTTTAAAAACGTGGATGGAATCGAAAAATTTAAGCGGTTTGGTGTGGACGGAACTGCCCTTTGGATTCAAAGCGAACCCCGGACACCTGCCCACGGTGGAAGATGTGTGTGCTTACCTGGAAGGACTCATCAAACGCAACGAACACGCTAACGCGGAAGAATACATCCGCAAAGCGCCCCTCCAAATCGACACCCCCTACCGCAAAATCATCGAGCAGCGCTTCGGGTGGCCGCCGCTCTGAGATACAATCAATCCATCTATAAAGGATCGTCATGCAGGATTCATGCAAAAGCCCAACGGCCCACCCCTTTCTGCGGAACGGGTTTCGCCCTTTCTTCCTTTTGGGAGCGCTGTACAGCGTGACCAACCTGCTCATCTGGGGCGGTTTTTTTGCCGGACACCGGCCGCCGCCGACATTCATGCTGGACCCCATTCAGTGGCATGCGCATGAAATGGTCTTTGGGTTCACCATCGCCATCGTTGCGGGATTTCTGCTCACCGCCGTCGCCAACTGGACGGGGCGGAATCCCGCAGGCCCCATGCATCTCGCGGGATTGTCCCTCCTCTGGCTGGCCGGACGGGTAGTCATGCAGTTTGATCTGGGACTGCCGGAGATCGCCATCATCCTTATTGAAGGATCATTTATCCTGGCGCTGGCCCTCACCCTGTCCTTTCCGCTCCTCAAAAGCTGGAACAAACGCAATTTCGTGTTTCTGGTTTTGCTCAGTATCCTGCTGGCATGCGACATGACCTTCCTGGTCACGAAAGAAAATCCCTCTCTTTACGTTGCGGTGATGATCATCGTCGCTTTGATATCCCTGATTGGCGGACGCGTGATTCCCTCCTTCACCGTTGCGGCCCTGCATCAGCGCGGGGAAAAAGCCCGACAGGTGCCCCAGGAAAAGCTGGACATACTGGCGCTTTTATCGCTGGCTTTGATTATTCTCGTTCTGATATTTGAAGGTAAGGAGGGAATGTTTCTGGCCGGCGCTTCTTTTGTTTCCGCAATCATACATGCTATGCGCATGCGGCATTACCACACCCATCGAATTCTGGGGGATCCGATGGCCCTGATCCTGCACATTGGCTATATCTGGGTGATTGCAGGGTTGATCTTAACGGGGTTTTCCGCACTGGGTTTGGTTTCCTTCCCCATTGCGTTGCATGCTTTTACGGCCGGGGCGATCGGTTCCATGACGCTCGGCATGATGTCCCGCGTGCCGCTGGCCCATACCGGGCGAACCGTGCGCGCCACCAGGCTGACCCTGTTGAGTTTCATCCTGTTGCAGGGATCGGCCCTGATGCGGGTGTTCGGCTTGATTCTGGTACCCGAACACACCGTCAACTGGATCATGGGTTCTGCCACTCTCTGGGCATTTTGTTATGCTTTTTATATTCTGGCCTACACCCCGATCCTATGGAAACCCGAGCTCGCACGTCGGGGCGTTTAACGCGGTGGTTTCGAGCAATACCTGAGAAACCGGAAAGGCCTGAGAATAAAAATCAACGGACGGGTTACATCACACCGCTGATATAATCAAAAGTACTGAGGCGAAAATCTTTCGTCATCAAAGTTGTTGTTGCTGAGGAAAGGCAACGGAACGCAGCGTATTAAAGGAGGAAGCCATGGCAGGAAACAAGAGTGCCCCTGATTTTTATGACCAATACTCACAGGCCATCCCCTGGGACGAACTTGTGGAATTGGCCAAGGCGGATATGGATGCGTGCAAAGAAATTCATTCCAAAGAGTCCCTTCGAGAATGTGCCGAAAAACTAGTGCTGTCAAAGGTTTGTTCGTGTGCTACCGAATCCGCCCCCATCGTTGAGGCTCTGGTGGATGAGTATCTCAGGCAATTGGGCACGGGCAAGTCCGGAAGTTGAGGGGGAAGACACCTCAAAAACTTGAGTCCGGCTTTTCCCTAAAACCGCACCGACAGCGTCACCGAGCCGAAGACGTCGGGTTCGAACTGGCCTTTGAATTCCTGCGAGCGGAACACCTGCGTGTACGCCAGGCGGATGCAGTCGTAGGCGAGCGCGCCGCCGAACTGCCAGTCGCCCACCAGGTACCGTTTGTTCACCGCGTGGCTGGTGCGGAAGGTATTGCCGTCGAGAAAGATGTTCTGCGCGATCGCCCGGCCTTCCAATCCCATATACAGGTACGCCATCAGCCGTTTGCGGTCGCGTCCGGCCCCCGTTTCAAAAAAGTCGGAACCCTGCGTGCCGGGACGGATGCGCGGCGGGCCGTAATCCGCGGGCAGGTTGTATCCCACCCGCATGATGCCGCCCAGCGCGACATAGGTGAACACATTGCCCAGCGCCACCCCGCCGCCGGGAATCCAGTCGCCCGCCGGCAGAATGCCGTCTTCTTTCCATAAAGGGAGGCGGTACTTGCGGTCGTAGGAAATCAGCAGTGCGAACTCGTTGTGGAGCTGGTTGTGCCAACCTTTCGGGTCCTCGTCGTCGATCAGCTCGTGCCACGTGCGTTGCACCCGCTCTCCGCCCGAGGCGGGACCGATCACACCGAGGTCGATCTCCACCGAATCCAGAACGGACACGTCGTCCCATTCCAACACCTGCCGTTTGTTTTCATCAAAAAATCCGAACCCGATATAGAACCATCCGGCATACGGGCGGTCGCGGCTGATGAGTCCGGTTTTCGACAGATCCTCCGGCGTGTAGATGTTGTGGCCGACGATGAAGCTCGCCGTTTCAAACTCAAAACCCAGCCCCTTCTCCAGCGTCGCCTCACCGATTTTGTGCGCCAGTCCGGTGAAAAATCCGGCCACCCCCCTGCTGATACGGACAGGCAGTCGCTCTGACGTGCAGTTATCCTTTATATGGGAGTCGTAATCGGGCCTTTTCTTGTTGAACCGGCGTTCCACGAGGGACAACCGCAGGCCCTGGGTGAAGTGGCGGTCGGTTCGGCCAAAGAAGAAATCGTTGGCGTCGGTGGCGTTGAAGAAGTATTCCGGACAATCCATGCCCGGCTGGGCCGCGGCCGGGACCGGAGTGACTCCGCCCAGGCAGGTGGCAATCAGAAGGCCTGCGGCGAGCAGGCGTCCCGCCATCCCCTTTTTTCCATTTAGTTCCCCCTCTCCCCTTTTCCGCTTCATGGCCAAACCCTCCCCAAGGTTGTACTTGAATTCAAGCCTCAACAGCCTGATGAAGCCATTGTATCGGTAAAATGATAAACAGGGGACGCAAAATCGGAACTGGGTCAAATGAACGTTTCCGGTTTTTCCCTTCAACCTGTTCTAAACACTTCCCTTTTTGCTGGCGGGTCTAAATTGCGCAGATTGCAGACTTTTCTCCCGCCCGGAAACCCCGCTTTTTCATTGACAACCCGTGGGTGCTCCGGTAGTATCCACCGTCACCATTTTTCCAAATGGCGGGTTCCATCCGACTCTTTTAAAATTGTTGAGAAACCTGTGGTTTTTTAAGAAATTACAGGTTAAAATCCCCTTTTTTTAAGGACCCGGGGACCTTGCCCTGCAGGGGCGTACCTCCCGAAACCCTTATAAAAGTCGGACTTACAAGGTAGTGATCTATGCTTGACAGCTACACAGGCGCAGCTATCCTTTTGTTTTTTGCCACAGCCATTGCCGTGGGCATGGTGGTGGCCACCTCCCTCCTCGGGCCCAAACGCGAATTCGCGGACAAAATGGAACCGTTTGAGTGTGGAGAAAGCCAGATTGTCTCGCCATATCAACGGTTTTCCGTCAAGTTTTACCTCGTGGCGGTGCTGTTCATCCTTTTCGACATTGAGGCCGTTTTCCTGTTCCCCTGGGCCATTCTCTACAAAAAGCTCGGCCTGTTCGGGCTGGTGGAAATGGTTTTGTTCCTTATTATTCTTGGGATCGGGCTGACCTATGTCTGGATCCGGGGGGGCCTGGACTGGGAATGATCCGCGCCCGGTGACCGATACCTGATATGAGCACTGAAATCATCGACAAAATCAAAGCCAAGTTCGGCGACAAGGTGAAAGACTCGCACAATTTCCGCGGCGACCAGACGGTGGTGGTGGACAAGGCCTGCGTCTATGAAGTGGCGCAGTATCTGCGGGACGAGCCTTCACTGGATATGAATTTTCTGATGGACCTGACGGCGGTCGATTACCTGGACAAAAAGAAGGTTCGTTTCGAGGTCGTGTATCACTTCTTTTCGCTCAAACACAACCACCGCTTCCGTGTGAAAGCGCCGGTGGACGAGGAGGAATGCATCCTCGATTCCGTAGTGCCTCTGTACCATTCCGCGAACTGGTACGAACGCGAAGTGTGGGACATGTATGGCATCAAGTTCAAAGGGCACCCGAACCTCAAGCGGATTCTCATGTATGAAGGCTTTAAAGGACATCCGCTACGCAAAGACTACCCCATCAACAAACGACAGCCGTTGATCGGTCCGCTGAACTGAGGAGAAATGGACGATATACTGATTGATCTGGCCATCACCCTGGCGAAAATCTTTTTTGTGCTGGGGGTTACGGTCGGCTTCTTCGCTCCCATTCTGACATGGGTGGAACGCAAGCAGAGCGCCATCATGCAGGACCGCATCGGCGCGAACCGGGCGGACATCATGGGCTTCACCGCACTGGGCCTGTTTCACATCATGGCCGACGGGCTGAAGATGTTCACCAAGGAAGACTTCATCCCCCAGGGCGCGAACAAGTTTCTCCATACACTCAGCCCCATCATCGCACTGATTCCCGCCATCCTGACTTTCGCGGTGGTTCCCTTTGGCGGCGAGTACACCCTGTTCGGCAAGGAAGTCAAGCTGGTCATCTCCGATCTGGATGTCGGCCTCCTGTTCGTGTTCGCCATTGCGTCGATTGCTACCTACGGCTACGTTGTCGCGGGATGGAGTTCCAACAACAACTATTCCCTGCTCGGTTCCATGCGCACCGCCTCGCAGATGGTGTCGTACGAGGTCACGATGGGCCTCACCATCATCGGCGTGCTCATGGTTTACGGCACCATGCAGTTGACGGAGATCGGCAACGCCCAGGAAAACTTCCTGCACTGGGGTATCTTTCTCCAGCCGGTCGGGTTCTTCATGTTCTTTGCGGCGTCGATCGCGGAAAACAAGCGTATCCCGTTCGACAACCCGGAAGCGGAATCCGAACTGGTGGCCGGGTACTTCACCGAATACAGTGGCCTCAAATTCGGCATGTTTTTCATGGCCGAGTTCATTGAGATGGTGACGATCGCCGCGATCGTAACCATCCTCTTTTTCGGCGCGTGGCACATTCCTTTTATTGGTACCGCCACCCTGCTGGAAATCTTCGACTTTCTCGGAGAAACAGGATCGAACCTCGTCGTCATGTTCATCCATGTCGGCGTGTTTTTCGCCAAGGTCATTTTCTTCCTGTTTGTCCAAATGGTCATCCGGTGGACGCTGCCGCGTTTCCGTTATGACCAGATCATGAAGCTGGGATGGAAAATCCTGTTGCCCCTTTCGCTGGCGAACGTCGTCGTCACGGGCATCGTCATTCTGGCTCTTCAATAAGGAGAAGTTATGGCTTACTACGTCGAACGCAATGTCAAGATGACGTGGTGGGAACGTTTATATATCCCCGAAATCATCCGGGGCATGATCATCACCTCACGTCATTTCTTCAAGAACCTGTTTGGGTTCATTCCCTTTTTCCTGGGAAAGAAAAAAGAACGGGAGATTTTCACGATTTACTATCCCGAAGAAACACGGGAATACCCGATCGCTTACCGCGGGCGGCCGGTGCTGGCCCTGAATGATGAAGGCCGCCCCAACTGCGTGGCCTGCGGCCTGTGCGAGATCGCCTGCCCCGCTTACTGCATCGACATCGATCCCGGCGCCAACAGCGGCAAGCAGAACGAGGTCGAGCGTTTCCCGGTCGAGTTCACCATTGACTACGCGGTCTGCATCTTCTGCGGGTTCTGCGAAGAAGCGTGCCCGGAAGAGGCGATTTTCATGAGCAACGACTGCGACATCTCGATGCTCGACCGTAAAAAAATGAAATACAACATGCAACAGTTGTTGATGCCGACTTCCGAGTTGAAAGACCGCATCGACTTCTGCCGGAAAATGTACGGAAAATGGAATTACTGATTTTCTATCCACTGGGCGGAGTGTGTCTCCTCCTGGCACTGGGAGTGGTGTTCAACAACAGTCCCATCGGGTCGGCGGTGTCCCTCATCGGCATGATGCTGGGTCTGGCGGGGATCTTCGTTCTCCTGCAGGCGCATTTTCTCGCCATTCTACAGGTCATCATTTATGCCGGCGCCATAATGGTTTTGTTCATGTTCGTCATCATGCTGTTGAACCTGAAACAGGACCTGACCTGGAAAACCCGGGACCGCAACCTGCTCTTGTCCATCCTCACCGGCCTTTTGGTGCTGGGTGTCCTGTACAAATTCATCGACATCACGCTGGGGACGCAATTCAACAACCCCGCGACGGTTCCGGACACATTCGGCACCACGGAAGAGGTCGGAACGAAACTGTTTACCGATTACGTTCTGCCGTTCGAAGTGGCGTCCATCCTGCTTCTCGCGGCAATGGTCGGTGCCGTGGTGCTGGCCAAGTCAAAACTGGATTGATTGATTATTATGGTACCTCTTTCGCATTACCTGATACTGAGCGCCACCCTGTTTACCATCGGGGTCCTGGGCGTGCTGATCCGGCGCAATGCCATCGTCGTGTTCATGTGCATTGAAATCATGCTCAATGCGGTGAACATTTCCCTGATTGCCTTTGACCGGTATCTGAACCACCACGACGGTCAGATTTTCAGTTTCATGGTGATGTGCGTCGCGGCGGCGGAAGTATCCGTGGGACTGGCCATTGTCATTGCCCTGTTCCGCAACAAGCCGACTGTCAACCTGGATGAATTCAACCTGATGAAGTGGTAAGGATCGTATCGTGCTTTTCAAACTCGCCTGGCTGATTCCCCTTTTCCCGTTGATCGGTTCGATCATCAACGGAGTTTTCGGCCTCAAACTGGGAAAAGACAAAGTCAGCTGGATTGCCTGCGGCTTCCCCGCAATGTCCTTCTTTGTCACGGTGATCCTGTGGGTGGCGTTGTTCTTCCATCCGGAAGGCCAGGCGTACCCTGAGCAGATCCTGTGGACGTGGATGGCGGCGGGCGATTTCACCGTCGAGTTCGGTTTCCAGATCGACCCTCTGTCGATGGTCATGATGCTGGTGGTCACCGGCGTCGGCACCATCATCCACATCTTCTCCATAGGTTACATGTACGAGGAGTATAGCTACTACCGCTACTTCTCTTACCTGAACCTCTTTTTGTTCTCCATGCTGATTCTCGTCATGGGCAACAACTTCCTGATGATGTTCATCGGGTGGGAAGGCGTGGGTGTCTGCTCCTACTTCCTCATCGGTTACTACTTCGAAAAGAAATCGGCCTGTGACGCCAGCGTGAAAGCCTTCGTGGTCAACCGCGTCGGCGACTTCGCGTTTCTGCTGGGCGTCTTCTACATTTTCCACGAATTCGGCACCATCGATTTCACCAGCGTCTTCAACGCGGTTCCCTCGACCCTGGTTTACAACAGCGAGGCGGCCACCCTGATCACGATGTTCCTCTTTATCGGTGCGACCGGGAAGTCGGCGCAGATTCCGCTTTACACCTGGTTGCCGGACGCAATGGAGGGGCCGACCCCGGTCAGTGCACTCATCCACGCGGCGACAATGGTAACCGCGGGCGTGTACATGGTGGTCCGTTGCAATGCGCTGTTCAACATGGCCCCGATCACGATGATGGTCATCGCGCTCGTAGGCGGCGGTACCGCGCTCTTTGCCGCGACCATCGGTTGCACCCAATACGACATCAAGCGCGTTCTCGCCTACTCCACCGTGAGCCAGATCGGTTACATGTTCCTGGCCTGCGGCGTTGGCGCCTACACGGCGGCGATCTTCCATCTCGTGACGCACGCGTTCTTCAAGGCCTGCCTGTTCCTTGGTTCCGGAAGTGTCATCCACGGCATGCATCACGAGCAGGACATCCGCAAGATGGGTGGGTTGAAAGACCATTTCCCGATCACTTACGTCACCTTTCTCGTATCAACCATAGCGATTGCAGGTATCTTCCCGTTCTCCGGTTTTTTCAGTAAGGACGAAATCCTGTACCACGCGCTGATGGACGGAAATGTCATTTACTGGGGCATGGGTGTGGCCGGAGCCTTCATCACCGCTTTCTACATGTTCCGGCTGGTGTTCCTGACGTTCCACGGCCCGTCCCGTGTGGACCCGCACGTCCATCCGCATGAGTCGCCGAAAGTCATGACCCTGCCGCTGATCGTTCTGGCGGGGCTGGCACTGGGAGGCGGACTGCTGGGCCTGCCGCTCATTCATGGCTGGCACATCCTGCACAATTTCCTGGAACCGGTGCTTTCCTTCGATTTCGCCACCGCCCTGCACAATTCTGAAGTCATGCAGGCGGAGCACGGTCACCATGTGACCTACGCCGAGATCCTGCACGAGAAAACGCACAGCGAACACAACGTATGGCTCGAAATTTTCCTAATGATTTTCTCCATGGGCGTCGCGCTGGCGGGCATTTTCCTTGCCTACCTGTTCTACATAAAGCGCCCAGAGTTGCCGGACGAATACACCAAGGGTCAGTGGGGGTATGACCTTGTGAAAAACAAATACCTGGTGGACGAGGCGTACGACGCCATCTTCGTTCAGCCCACGGTCAAAGGCTCCTACCTGTTATGGAAGGAAGGCGACGCCAAGGGCGTGGATGGAGCCGTCAACGGCGTGGCGCAGACCATTGGCTGGTTCAGCAAGCAGGCCCGCGAGTTCCAGTCCGGATTCGTCCGCAACTACGCCATGTTCATGGTGGTCGGATTCATTTTACTGTTGATCCTTATCTAGAAGCGAAACGATGTACCTGACATTCGTAACATTCTTACCGTTACTCGCCTGCTTCGTGATGGCGTTGATGCCACGCGAGAACACGGCCGGCGTCAAGTGGTTCGCACTCATCGTCGCGGGCGCGGATTTCATCCTGTCTCTGCCGTTGTATTTTGATTTCAACATGACTACGGCGGACATGCAGTTCGAGTACATCGTGCCATGGATCCCGCAATGGGGCATCAGCTATCACGTCGGCATCGACGGGATCTCCCTGTTGTTGTACATCATGACCACGTTTTTGACCTTCATCTCCATCCTCGCGTCTTGGGAGGTGAAAAAATACACCAAAGAATACATGATGGCCATGCTGGCTCTTTCGACCGGCATGCTGGGCGTGTTCATCGCCCTGGACTTCTTCCTGTTCTATGTCTTCTGGGAATTCCAGCTCATCCCCATGTACATCATCATCGGTGTCTGGGGCGGACCGCGCCGCATTTACGCAGCGGTGAAGTTCTTCATTTACACCGCTGTCGGCTCCCTGCTCATGCTGGTCGCCATCATCTGGATGTACTTTCATTTTCACGAAACCGTCGGCGTGTTCACCACCGACATCCTGCTGATAACGGAGCATTTGAATATGACGCTGGACCAGCAGAAATGGCTGTTCCTCGCGTTCTTCCTGGCATTCGCCATCAAGGTTCCCATGTTTCCGTTTCACACCTGGCTTCCGGACGCACACGTGGAGGCGCCGACGGCGGGCAGTGTCATCCTTGCGGGCGTACTCCTGAAAATGGGAACCTATGGATTCCTGCGGTTCAACCTGCCGCTCTTTCCTGTGGCCAGCAACGAGTTCCTGCCGTTCATAGCGGGCCTCTCCATCATCGGCATCATTTACGGTGCGCTGGTGGCGATGGTACAAGAGGACCTCAAAAAACTCGTCGCGTATTCCAGTGTCAGCCACCTCGGTTTCGTCATGCTGGGCATCTTCGCATTCAACCACTACGGCCTGCAGGGTGCTTTGCTGCAGAACCTGAACCACGGGATCAGTACCAGCGCCCTCTTTTTGATGGTGGGCATGATTTACGACAGGCGGCACACGCGGCTGATAAAGGATTTTGGCGGGCTGGCCAAGGTGATCCCCATGTTCACGGTGTGTTTCATGATCGTTACGTTATCATCCATCGGCCTGCCTGGAACCAACGGGTTCGTCGGCGAGTTTCTGGTATTGCTTGGCATTTTCCAGGTGAACGGCTTCTATGCCGGCCTCGCCACCACGGGAGTCATCTTTGCCGCCTGCTACATGTTGTGGATGTTCCAGAGAGTGATGTTCCTGAAAATCGAAAATCCGGAAAACGAAAAACTGACAGACATGACCCCGCGTGAATGGGGTTACATGGCGCCGCTTCTCGTGCTGGTGTTCTGGATCGGGTTCTATCCCACCCCGTTCACCAAAACGTTTGACGCTTCAATCGAAAAACTGGTCCACCAGGTGGATCCAAAACAATACATGCCCCATGCACAGGGCCAGCACGCCGCAAAACTGGACCGGCACCTGATGCAGTTGAAATTCGAGCAAAACGGAAAACTGAATTGAACTGAGGACGCAACCACGTGGAAATGATACCGACCCCTGAAATAGACCTGACCAGCCTCGCGCCCGTGCTGGTGCTGAGTGTGTTTTCCATGATGGTTCTTGTGTTCGATCTGTTCGCAGGCAGGAACAAATCCGGGCTCGTTTTCATCAGCCTCACCGGCCTACTCATGGCCGCCATCAGCGCCTTTGCCAAACAGGACCTGCCGGTTTACTCCTTCGACGGCGCATACGTGGTGGACAATCTTTCCGTTTTCTTCACCTGTATTTTCTGCCTGAGCTCCGCGCTCGCCATCCTGCTTTCGATCGAATATAACCGGCGCGAACGGATCAAGATGGGCGAATATTACGCCCTCATCCTGTTCTGCACCGTCGGTATGATCGTGCTGGCGTCCTCAACAGACCTCATCATGATTTTCCTGGGCATTGAAATCGTCTCCATCTGCCTGTACGTGCTTGCCGGAATCCGCCGATACGATCCCCATTCCAACGAGGCGGCGCTGAAATACTTCCTGCTGGGCGCGTTTGCGACGGGATTCCTTCTGTATGGAATGGCCCTGCTCTACGGAACCACCGGCAGCACCAAGCTGGTGAAGATCGCACAGCTTCTCAACAGTGGGGAGGTATTCTCTCAACCCATGATGCTGATGGGGGTCGTGCTCCTTGTCATCGGCTTTGGCTTCAAAGTCGCATCCGTTCCGTTCCACATGTGGGCGCCGGACGTGTATGAAGGCGCGCCGACTCCGATCACCGCGTTCATGGCGGTGGGTCCCAAAGCCGCCGCTTTTGCCGCTTTCTTCCGCGTGTTCGCGGAAGGCATTCCGGAACTGGCACCCTCATGGAACATGATCCTGTCGATCGTCGCTGTCATCACGATGTTTGTCGGCAACCTGGGCGCCATCATGCAGACCAACATCAAGCGACTGCTCGCTTTCTCCAGCGTGTCCCATGTTGGGTACATTCTGATCGCCATCATCGCCAAAAACTCATTAGGCAGCGCAAGCCTGCTGTTTTACATGCTGGCCTACGCGTTCATGATTTTCGGCGCATTCGGCGTGGTGATCCTGCTGGGTCGCGACGGCGACGAGAACCTCGACATCCAGAACTACTCGGGGCTCGGCTTCAAGCATCCTGTGCTCGCCATGTCGATGTCCATATTCCTGTTATCTCTGGGTGGGCTTCCGCCTTTGGCAGGATTCGTTGCCAAGTTCTACATCTTCCAGGCAGCTTTGAAGGAGGGCTTCGTCATCCTGGTGGTACTGGCCGTTCTCAACAGCGCCATCTCCTTCTACTATTACCTGAAAGTAATCGTGTACATGTACATGAAGGAGCCGGTTCAGGAGTTCAGGTTGTCATTGACGCCCATCACCATGCTGGTCATCGGCATCGGCGTTTTGGGAACCCTGGAACTCGGTATCTTCCCGGACCCGATCATTTCCCTCGCCAAGCCCTGACGCCAGTTTATACCCTCCTTCAGCGAACCCCGCACACCCTCGTCATGAGGCGGAAATTATTATATAATTGGGGTCCCGTTGGTACCGCTGAGTCCAAGCTTTGAACGAAAGGAATTTGCAATGAAAATGCACCATTTGTCTCCGGAGGAAGTTGAGACAGTCATGGAAAAAGTCCGGACGGTGGTCGATACCGGCGAATTCGATCCGGAAATCATGGAGCAGATTTTCACCATCTCCAAAGTGGACGGCAACAAGTTCCTCGAATGCAAAGGCAACCCGCTGCAAAGCCAGCAGGTCAATTTTGAAGTGGACCGGGACAAGGGAATCCGGTTTTTCGATCCCTTCAACCTGTACACCAAGGGAATTTATAAGGACATCGACGGCTGGTCTGTTTGGACGGAGGACAATTTAAAAGAGCCCTGGTCTTATTGAGACCAGGGCTCTTTTGTTTTCCACGGGAAATAATCAGTCGGGTTCCTCACCCATTTGGATTTGGATAGTGTTGCCGCTTGTTCAGGCTTTCTTTTCGGTTTCTTCCTGATCCTTCGTGTAATCGTAACTGCCTTTACGCGGCAGGGAAGCGGTGAAGGCTTCCGCCTTTTCCTTCATGGCTTTGTCTTTGGCCTCCCCTTCAGCCTGCGCCTTTTCCCGCGCCAGGCGTTCTTTTTCTTCATCGCTTAAATTTTCCTGCTCAAGCTCACCCGCGGGTTGTTGCGCCTCACCTTCCTGCTGGGCCTGTTCACCGGATTCCAATTCCTCGGCTTCCTTCATTGACGTCTTGAAATTTTTGATACTCCGGCCGAAAGCGCTTCCAATTTCAGGCAGTTTTCCCGCGCCAAAAATAATCATAATGATGACCAGAATGATCATCAGTTCCGGAAACCCAATTCCCATCATGATTCGATTCCTCCCGTGGAGATTAAATGGTTCTGCACCGGCCACACCCTTCCCGAACCCGGGCGAGGGTTGAACCTGTTGAGTTGGCTCAGTTTACATTGTTTTTACTGACACTGACAAGGACAAACCATGACCCCTGTAAGGAATTGTTCCGAAAGGCCCCCGGCAATTTTTTCCTGGTTTCGTTTGGTATTTCTCAAAAGGAAAACAGCGGGATTTCCGCTCGGTTTCCCGGCGGGGCTATTTTTTTGGCCCCCTGCACTCATAAAAAGTTGAAAGTTTGGATACAATTCAAGTAGAAAGCTAAGGTCACAACGACCCATGAATCACCTATTGCCGCAGGACGCCCTGTTTCCATGAATTTTCAGGAAGAAGAATCTTTAAAACAAATCATCCGGCAGAACCCCGGCGACCCGGACCCGCATTGCGACCTCGGTGATTATTACGTCGAACTCAATCGGTACGAAGAAGCGGAGGCGCATTACAACCAGGCCCTCGGATACGATGCCGATTGCGCCGAAGCGTTGCTTGGTCTCGGCATTGTACGTCACCGACAGCAACGCTACCCGGAAGCCGAGAAATATTACCGAGCCAGCCTGAAACTGGACACGGAAAATTCGCGCACGCTCAACAACCTGGGAAGCCTGTACCACGACCAGGAACGCTGGGAGGAAGCGGAACGCGAATATTTGAAAGCGTTGGAGATCGACCCGGACTACGCCCTGCCACACAACAACCTCGGCCTCCTGCACGCCCGCCGGCAGGATTTCGAAGGCGCCCGCGCCGCTTTTGAAACCGCCATGAGGCTGGACCCGGAATACGATCAGGCCCATTACAATCTGGGCAATCTTTACTTCGATCACCAAAAATACGCGTTGGCCGAAAAGGCCTACAAGGAATCCTTGCGCCTCAATCCGGATTCCGCCTTCACGCACCACGAGCTCGGCAACCTCTATCATCATCTCGGCCGTTATGAAGAAGCAGAGCAGGAATTCCAGGAGTCTTTGTTTCTCGATCCCAAACTCGAAGCGGCCCATGTGAGTCTGGGTAATCTGTATGTCGACACCGATCGCTTGAACGATGCGGAAGACGCCATCAACAAGGCTCTCTCCATTGACTCCAACTCCGTGGACGCCCGCCACAGCCTGGCGCTCATTCATTTCCAGAGCGGTCTGTTTGAGCAGGCAGAGAAAGAGTGGCGCGCCTGCCTGCGACGAGAACCTGATAATGCTTCTTTTTACAATAACCTTGGGAACAGTCTTTCCTCAATGGAACGATACGAGGAGGCCATCGAAACCTACCAGAAGGCCTTTGCCCTGGAACCGGACAATCCCCTCCCCCTGTTCAACCTGGGTTTGGTTTATGAGGATCTGGACCGCTTTCAGGAGGCGGAAGACAATTACCTGCATGCCTTGCGGTTGAATCCACAGCACCTCTCAGCCCTTGTCAATATCGCCAACCTGTACTCCAACCTTGGCCGAAGTGAGGAGGCCATTCCTTATTTGAGGCAGGCGCTGGAACTGGATTCAAAACACGCCAAGGCCCATTTCGGGATGGCCTGTATCCTGGAAGACGAAAGAAAATTCCTGCAGGCGGAACAACATCTTTGTAACGTGCTGGATCAGGAGCCGGACAACCAGTTCGCCTGGCGCAAGCTGGGATCCGTTCATCTCGAATCAGGAAATCCGGAGGCAGCTCTGAGGGCATTTCTCAAGGCGTCCGAACTCGACCCCCACGAACCGGTGCATTATTTTTATCTCGGTGTCACCCATCAGGACCTGGACGATCCCCGAAGCGCAGAGACGGCGTATCTCAAGGCCCTGCACCTTCAACCGGACAACGCCTCGGTCTGTAACAACCTGGGCCTGCTCTATTCACACGAAGAGCGCTACGCAGAGGCGGAACGCCTGCTGCGTGAGGCTTTATTGCATGCGCCGGAGGACATCAACGCCCTGTACAATCTGGGGCTGGTGCTGGACCGTATTGGAAGGTTTGATGAGGCAGAAACCGTTTACCGGCGGGCGCTGGAGGTGTCCCCCGACGACGCGCAGATCTGGAACAATCTCGGACTTGCCCGCTTCGCCCGCAACCGTCTGCAGGAGGCGGAAGAGGCATTGAAGGAGGCGGTGCAACGGGACCCAACCTATCCGCTCGCACACTTCAACCTGGGGCTTGTATACGAAGCGCGCATGAAAAATCAGGAAGCGGAAAATGAGTTTCAGGAAGCAACCCGGCTCGATCCCACCCTGGCGGAGACACGCACCCTCGTGCAACAGGCGCGCAAACAACAGAAATCCGGCGGTTTCATCGAACGCCTGTTCCAGTTTTTGAAAAGATAAGGAAGAAAAAAGCGCTCCCTCACCCCACTCAATTGTTTCGCAGGGCGTCGATTGCTTTTTTGTAATCGGGTGCGTTGAAAATGGCGGAACCGGCGACAATCACGTTCGCTCCCGCTTTTTTCACGATGTTCACGTTTTCCGGATTCACCCCCCCATCGACCTGGACATCGATATCCGCGTCCGACTGGTCCAGCGTGTTGCGGAGCAGTTGAATTTTCCCCAGTACCTGCTGGATGAATTTCTGCCCGCCGAACCCCGGGTTCACCGACATCAATAGGACCATATCCACGTCCTCGATGATTTCATCGAGTGCGAACAACGTTGTCGCAGGATTGAGCACCACCCCCGCCTTGATTCCGTGTTCCTTGATCGTCTGAACGGTGCGGTGGAGATGCGGACACGCTTCCACGTGAACGGAGATGATATCCGCGCCGGCGGAAACGAAGTCGGCAATGTACTTGTCCGCATTTTCAATCATAAGATGGCAATCGAGCGGCAAATCGGTGACCTTGCGCAGGGATTCGACCACCGGGGGCCCAATGGTGATGTTCGGCACGAACGCGCCGTCCATGACATCGACATGAATCCAGTCCGCGCCCGCTTTCTCAACCGCTTTCACCTCTTCTCCGAGACGGCTGAAGTCGGCGGACAGAATGGAAGGTGCAATTTTCACCATAGTCACCTCAACCTATTCAATTTGTTTAACATACGTTATAGTGGAATGCCACGGCAGGCTGACCAGTAGGAATGACCGGGCGGGTTTGGGGGTCCCAAAACGGTTTTGAGCATAGCACAATGTGCATGGCCGGGCAATCGGCTTCCCTTTCCCACGCCCTTTCCCGGGCGATCACGCTTAATTCAACCGATTTCGCGATGGCCCAGGCGGCTGACGCGTAACCGGTACAACTAGCAAATTACATGGCAGCGGAAACCACTGCATTCACTGAGCGCACGCGTCAATTTTTTGCGAAGGAATACAACCTCCTCATCCTTGCAGCGGTCATCGGTGTGCTGGCGGGGGCAGCCTCCACACTGTTCCGCGGCATGATCGAATTTTTTGAACGCGTGTTTTCCTCTTCGGGCATTCTGAGCGGCATACCGGAGTCAACGGTGCCGTGGCTCATGCCTCTCATGCCCATGCTGGGGGGACTGATTATCGGTTGCGGCTGGAAATGGATGCCCAAAAGGATGGAAGAAAACGGCATTTATAAAGTGACCGAGGCAATGGCCCTCCGCGACGGCAAAGTTCCCGAAAGCACCATCGTCATGTGCGCCACCGCATCGTCGATCACGCTCGGCTCCGGCGGTTCGGCGGGACGCGTTGCACCCACGGTTCAGATCTGCGCCGCTATCGGTTCCCTCGTAGGCCAGTTATTCCGGATGTCCACCCATCGCCTGCGCGTGTTTGTCGGCTGTGGCGCAGCGGCAGGCATCGCCGCCTCCTTCAACGCCCCGCTGGCAGGGGTGATATTTTCAATGGAGATCATTCTGGGCGAATACGCCATTCAATCGTTCAGTCCGATCGTCATCGCCGCCGTACTGGGAACGGTGACAGGGCGCGCCCTGCACGGGAACGAACTGACGTTCCAGACGCCGGTGCATGAGGTGGTGACGCCGTGGGAGATTTTCTTTTATCTCATCCTCGGCGTGCTGTGCGGCCTGGCGGCGCAATTGTTCATCTGGACCTATTTCAAAATCCAGAAACGCTTTGAAGAAAAGAAAAACATCCCGGTCATCCTGAAACCCGCACTGGGCGGGTTGCTGGTCGGCCTTCTGGCCGTTGCGCTGCCACAGGTCAAGGGAAACGGATTCGACATTCTCGAGCAGGCGCTGAATGGAGAATTGATCTGGTACTTGACCTTTCTCCTCATTTTCGGCAAAACTCTGGCGACCGGGATCACTTTGGGTTCGGGAGGCATCGGCGGCATTTTTTCGCCCAGCCTGTTTGTTGGCGCCATGACGGGCGCAACGTTCGGCTTCGCGGTCCACGGCCTGCTTCCGGAATGGACCGCCACCAGCGAAACTTACGCCCTCGTCGGCATGGGCGCAACGGCCAGCGCCGTGGTTCAGGGACCTCTGACCGCCATCCTCATTCTTTTCGAGATGACCAACGACTACACCATCATACTGCCCAGCATGGTGTGTTGCATCGTCGCGGCCTACACCTCACGCCGCTTCAGCAAACATTCGCTGTACGTCCAGGCTCTACTCAACAAAGGCGTGGATCTCAAGCAGGGTCGGCTGGTGTCGGTTCTCCGAGCCATCTATGTTCGTGATGTCATGAACAAGGAAGCGGTAATTTTTGATGAAAACACGCCGTTCAAGGAAATTGTCGATCGTGTGGGGCAGGTGCGCGACCTGCATTATCCGGTGATGAGTGGCGAAGGAAAACTGACCGGAATCCTCGCGTTCAGTGACATCCGCGAGGCCGTTCTCAACCCCGACGGCACGGTGAACAAAGACACGCTCACCGCAAAGGACCTCGCAACACCCAACCCGGTGACACTGGTGCCGCACAACAATTTGAACGAAGCCCTGGAAAAGTTCACAGAACTCGACGTCGATCAGATTCCCGTGGTCGGCGTGAGCGATCCCAACCAGATTCTCGGCATGCTCAACCGTGCCGATGTGGAAGCGGTGTACAACCGTGAAAAATTAATTCAAAACATGGAAAACTGAAATAATCATGACCCCTGCTCGCCTGTACTTCATGTGTATTTTTTTGTGCATCGCCTTGTCAGGCGCCGCCTGTTCGCAGTCCAGCACAGCCGAACCCGTGCGCCGCACCCAATTCATCATGGGCACGCTGGTGGAGATCACCATCGTCAACGCCGACGCCAAAGTGGCGCAAACGGCGGCCAACCAGGCCTTCGACGAGATGAGCCGCATTGAGAAACTGATGAGCACTTACATTGCGGATTCCGAAATCTCGCGCATCAACGAAGCCGCAGGCAAGGAAGCTTTGCCGGTGTCGGCGGAGGTGCTCGAGATTATTCAGTCAGGCATTGCGTGGGGTGAAAAAACCAAAGGCATCTTCGACATCAGCATCCATCCGCTGGTGGAGACATGGGATTTCGATGGCGGTGGCGAGACGGTGCCGTCACCGGAACAACTCAAAACCGCAACGGGCCTGGTCAATTTCCGCGATATACGCATCCAGGGAAACACGGTGCGGCTGGCGCGCGAAGGCATGGCGATCAACCTGGGCGGCATCGCCAAGGGGTATGCGGTGGACCGCGCCATCACAATTTTAAAAGGACTGGTGCCAAACGGTATTATCAATGCTGGCGGCGACCTCTACGCATTCGGCCAGCGCGGCCCGGACCGGCCCTGGGTGATCGGCCTTCAGCATCCCCGCAAACCGCAGGGTGTGCTGGCTTCGTTCGCGCTCGCCAACCAGGGAGTTGCAACTTCGGGCGATTACCAGCGCTATTTCATGAAAGGCGAGAAGCGGTATCATCACATCCTCGACCCAGCAACGGGACTGCCCGCGGAGGGACCCATCTCCGTCACGGTGATGGCACCCACCGTGATGGACGCCGACGCCTTGTCCACGGCGGTGTTCATAATGGGAAAAGAAAAGGCATCGAATGGATCGAGTCGATGGACAACGTGGAAGTGATGGTGATCGATGAAACCGGAGCCGCGCATTTCAGCTCCGGGTTCAACAAACTGCCGCAGTTTGCGATGAACGCGTTTTGATCACGCGCTTCGGCGGGAGGAGAACCGTTTCAAGAGCAGTGAGTTGCCGACCACGGAAACGGAGCTGAACGACATCGCCGCGGCCGCGAACATCGGTTGCAGTAACACGCCGTTGAACGGATACAACACCCCTGCGGCGATGGGGATGCCGAGCACGTTGTAGAAAAACGCCCAGAACAGGTTCTGCCGGATCTTGGTCATGGTCCGGCGGCTGAGTTCGATGGCGTCCACCACCGCGTTCAGATCGTGTGTCATGAGTGTGATGTCGGCGGTCTCGATGGCAACGTCGGTGCCCGACCCCATGGCAATGCCGATGTTCGCCTGCGCGAGAGCGGGCGCGTCGTTGATGCCGTCCCCCACCATCGCCACGAACCGGCCTTCATCCTGTAGACCCTTCACCTGCCGGGCCTTGTCGGCGGGCAATACCTCCGCCAGCACGCGGTCGATGCCGAGTTCCCTGCCCACCGCCTCGGCGGTCTTCTGGTTATCGCCGGTGATCATCACGATCTCCAGCCCGCGTTGTTTCAAACTCTGGATGGCGGATTTCGATTCCGGCCGGACACGGTCGGCGGCGGCAATGATGCCCGCAATGTGGCCGTCCACCTGCACCAGCATAGCGGTCCTGCCTTCGCCGGCGAACCTTTCCGCCTGTTCGCGCACCGCTTCCACATCGAGCCCCGCATCCTGCATCATGCGCAAATTGCCGAGCGCCACGTTGTGTCCGTCCACCTTCGCCTTCACGCCAAACCCCGGCAGGGCTTCGAACCCCTCCGCGGATTTCAGCGACACGTTTTTTTCCTTCGCGTGTTCGACAATGGCCACGCCCAGCGGGTGCTCGGACCCTTTTTCGAGGGACGCGGCATACATCAACAACGTATCCGCATTCATGCCTGCATCCTTCGCCACCCACACGTTGCGCACCACCGGTTTGCCTTCGGTGAGCGTGCCGGTTTTGTCGAACACGATGGTGTTCAGTTTCTGCGCCTGCTCCAGCGTCTCCCCGCCCTTGATGAGCACGCCCATCTCCGCGCCCTTGCCGGTTCCGACCATGATCGCCGTCGGCGTCGCCAGCCCCAGCGCGCACGGGCAGGCAATGATCATGACCGAAATGAAAATCATCATGGCGAACAGACCGGGATCGGTGGGCAACTCCGCCACCGACGGTCCCACAAGCCACCAGAAGCCGAACGCCAACATCGCGATCCCGATGACCACCGGTACGAAGATACCCGCGACTTGATCCACCAGCCTCTGCACCGGCGCCTTCGAGCCCTGCGCTTCCTGCACCATGCGGATGATGTGCGCCAGCACCGAGTCCCTGCCCAGCCGCGTCGCTTTCATTTTGAAAAAACCGGTCTTGTTGATGCTGGCGCCGATGACCTCATCGCCTTCTCTTTTTTCAACCGGCACGCTCTCGCCGGAGATCATCGACTCGTCGATCGCCGTCTGTCCTTCGGTGATGGTGCCGTCCACCGGAATCCGTTCGCCGGGACGCACGGAGACGATGTCATCCACTCCCACCTGGTCGATGGGGAGGTCCTGCTCCTCCCCGCCGCGTTCGACGCGCGCGGTCTTCGCCTGCATGCCCATGAGCTTGCGGATGGCTTCCGTAGTCCGCCCTTTCGCCCGCGCCTCCAGCATGCGTCCCATCAGCACGAGCGCGATGATCATCGCCGAGGTGTCGTAATACACGGCCAGTTCCGTGCCGAAGGACGTGGCGAGTTCAGGCAGGGCCGTCACCGCAACACTGTAGGCGTAGGCCACCGTCGTGCCGACGGCGATCAGCGTGTTCATGTCGGCATACCCGTGTTTGAGTCCCGCCCACGTTCCTTTGTAAAACTGCCATCCGCCCCAGAACTGCACCGGCGTCGCCAGCACGAACAACAGCCAGTGCAAAGTCGAGGTGTTTTCAACCCAGCCGGTCATGCCCAGTGTCATGATACCGACGGCCAAACCCAGGCTGGACGCGAACTTGAACTGCAACGTGCTGTACTCGCGCTGGTGTCGCGCCTCTTCCACTTCCTGAGTCGCCGTTTCTGCTTCCAAATCGACATCAGGCATCGAGTACCCGATGTCCGCCAGCGCCTTGCGGAAATCCGGCAGACCCACGCGCGCTTCCATGTAACTCACCGTAGCGCGTTCGCTGGCGAGGTTGACGCTCACATCGACGACGCCGTCGAGTCCGCGCAGCTTCTTCTCCACTCGACCGACACAGGAGGCGCAGGTCATGCCTTCGACAGGGAAGGTTTTCTGCACCGACGGCACCTCGAACCCGATTCTCTGTATGGTGGAAATGATTGCGTCGGGCGTGGCGGTTTCCGGATCGTAATCCACCGCCGCCCGTTCCGCGCCGAAATTGACACTGACCTTGCTCACGCCCGGCACCTCGCCCACCTTCTTCTCGATGCGCGCGGCGCAACTGGCGCAACTCATGCCCTGAATGGGGAGGGACAGGCTTTTGCCCTCTTGAGTTTTCGTATCTGCCATTTTGTCGTATCCTTATAAAAGGAAGTTTGTTCCTTTGAGATGTTGCCGCGCGTGGGTTGGATACAGTCCGTCCACAAATATTTTTTCGACTCCGGCCTGGGAGACCCCAAAATGCTTGATTTCAAACACCAATGGTACGGAGTGCTTGTCTTCATTGTACTATGGATCGCGGGATGCGCGCAGACGCCGCCTTCCCCGGCACCTCCCTCCCGGTTGGTGGACCTGACGCACCCGTTCGACGAAACCACCATCTACTGGCCCACCAGCAAGCCGTTCGCCCTGTCCGAGGTGCACAAGGGACTGATGAACGAAAGCTACTGGTACGAGGCCAACAATTTTGAAGCGGCGGAGCACGGCGGCACCCACATGGACGCGCCGGTGCATTTTGCCAAAGGACGCTGGACCGCCGACGCCATTCCATTAGTAAAATTGATCGCTCCCGGCGTGATGGTGGATTTGAGCGCGCGCGTCAACAGCGATGCGGATTATCTGATTTCAAGGGAGGACTTCCTGCAATGGGAGGCACGGCACGGACGCATCGAGGCCGGGTCCATTGTCCTCGTGCGCACCGGGTGGGACACACGCTGGCCGGATAAAAAACGCTATCTCGGCACCGACCTGCCGGGCGACACGGCCAACCTGCATTTTCCCGGTTACAGCGAAGGCGCCGCGCGTTTTCTGACCAACGCAAGGAACGTGGCGGCGGTGGGACTCGATACCGCGAGCCTCGATTACGGCCAGTCCAGGGAATTCAAGGCCCATCGCGTCTTCGGCGCGGCCAACGTGCCGGGATTTGAAAACCTGGCGCGGTTGGGCACCCTTCCCGCCCGCGGCTTCCGCGTCATCGCCCTTCCAATGAAAATCGGCGGCGGCAGTGGCGCGCCGCTCCGTATCGTTGCAGAGATTCCGTAAATGATCTGTAATTTACTGTTTGTTGCGGAACAGGCCACGCAGGGTGAAAACGCCGTACCCAAGAAGAAGCAGGGCGATGAGTCCATTGGAAAAGGAATTTTCTGTGATGGAATGGGAGAAGAAGTAGACTCCGGTGAAACTCAAAAAAATGCCCAGGCTGAAATAGCCGACCCCTTTGCCCCAGGTCATGCCCCGGTGGCCTTGCTTCAGGTTTTCCCGTTTCTGGCGCAACTGGTAACGCCAGCGAAGGATGTAGTAACTCTGGCGAAGCCACGAGAAAAACCCATTGTCCTCGACCAGGCTCGCGCTGCAATACATGCACGTCGTATCCGCCTGGCGGTTGGGGAAGCCGCAATTGAGGCACAAACGGTAATCCTGGCGGTTATGCAGTGCAATGGGTTCTTTTTTGGGCTTGTCCACGCCGGTCCCGCAATCCGCCTGCGGCCCGAAAACCTGTCGGCACCGGAAGCATCTTTGTTTATAATGAGGTAAAGCGATTCTATACCCATTAAAATTACGTGTCAATCCTGATAGGCGGACCACCCCCAGCCCCGGCGCGACACCCCGCAACCTTTACTGATTTGCCCGAACTTATGAAATTCAAAACAACCGCAGTATCCAGAATATGCATTATCCTTATTTCAGTGATCGCACTCCCGGTGACCGCTGCTTTTGCTGAAACCAAAACACCCCGGCCGCCAGAGGGCATGGTGCTCATTCCCGAGGGCGAGTTCGTCATGGGGAGCATGCACTCGTTGAGGGAACTCGATCCTACCGGCATTTTCCAGAGTGACCGTCATATGCTGGGCCCGGAAGACCCGGCTCATGACGTTTATCTCAGTGCCTACTTTATCGACATCTACGAGGTGACCAACGAACAATACTGGAAATTCCTGAAAGCCACAGGTCTTGAAAAAAAGCCCCGTTACTGGAACGATCACGAATTCAATCAGCCCAGGCAACCGGTGGTGGGGGTCACCTGGAAAGAGGCGCAAGCCTATTGCCAATGGAAAGGCAAACGCCTGCCCACCGAAGCGGAATGGGAAAAAGCGGGAAAAGGAACCGGCACGATCAAATACCCCTGGGGGGACTCCGCGCCGACTCCCGACAAACTGAATTTCAACCGCACCGTTGGCAAATCCACCCCCGTCGGTTCGTATGAAGCGGGCAAATCCGTTTACGGGGTGTACGATCTTTCCGGCAATGTCGCCGAATGGGTGAAGGACTGGCACTTTGCGGAATATTACCTGTTCTCACCCAAGAAAGATCCGCAAGGGCCTGATCGGGGAATGTACAAGGTCATACGGGGAGGCCACTGGCACAACAATGCGGAGGACGTTCGCCTCAGTTACAGAAACGCGACCGTGCCCACCCTCAGGCAGGACTCCGTAGGCTTCCGCTGCGCAAAAAGCGTCATGCAAAAAGAAGCCCCCAAGACAACGGAAGACAATTCCGGAAAATGAAGAAAACGGTGAACAACGGCCAAGCGCCGGGTTATTTGGAAAGGTCGCGAATGCGGTCGAGAAGGATGCCCGCAATTTCATGCTTCGGCAGGCGCGGCAGGGTTTCGATGTTGTCCACCCCGCGAATCAATTGCACCTGGTTGAAGTCGGATTGAAACCCGATTCCCGGTGCACTGATGTCATTGGCCACGATAAGGTCGAGTTGCTTGCGCTGGTATTTGTCGAGCGCGCTCTGCACCACGTTTTCACTTTCTGCGGCGAACCCCACCACGATCTGGTGCGTTTTCTTCGCGGCCACTTCCTTTAAAATATCCGGAGTCGGTTGAAGGTTGAGGACCAGCGGCCGGTCGCCGGATTTTTTGATCTTTTCCTTTTGAATGTCCGCAGGAGCAAAGTCTCCCACCGCCGCCGTCATCACCAGCACATCACAATTTTCAAGATGTTCCATTACCAGGTCCCGCATCTCAGATGCACGCTGGCAGGGTACCACCTCCACCCCGGCGGGGGCGCCAAGCGACGTCGGTCCGCTGATGAGAGTCACCACGGCGCCGCGTTTTTGTGCTTCCGCGGCGATGGCGTATCCCATCTTGCCCGAAGAATGGTTGGTGATGAAGCGCACCGGGTCGATGGGCTCGCGCGTGGGCCCGGCGGTCACCAGAACGCGACGTCCCGCCCAGTCCTGTTTTTGCTCCAACCGTTTGCGCACCGCATCGAAAATGACCTGCGGGTCGGCCAGACGGCCCAGTCCGGTGACCCCGCAAGCCAGCTCGCCCGAGTCCGGTTCCACCACGAACACGCCCCGCATTTTTAATTTAACCAAATTGGCCTGCACCGCTTGATTCGCCCACATTTGATCGTTCATGGCAGGTGCGAGGATCACCGTGCCCGGGAACGCCGCATATAAAGTAGAAAGCGGATCGTCAGCCAGGCCGTTGGCCATTTTGCCGATCGTGTTGGCGGTGGCCGGGGCGACGACCATCAAATCCGCGTGCTCCGCTGCACGGATGTGCTCCATCGACGCCGACCGTTCCGAATCGAAAATCTTGTGGTACACCGGCCGGCCGGAAAGCGCCTCGAAGGTGAGCGGCGTGATGAACTGCTTGGCGTTTTCCGTCATCACCACGTACACCTCCCCTCCTGCTTTGGTGAGAAGGCGCAACAATTCCACCGCCTTGTAGGCGGCAATGCCGCCGGAGACGCCCAGCACAATTTTCCTGCCTTCCATGGGAGAACTCATGTCCGCATTCCGCCCTTTAGGTATGATGATCGGTTGTGCCTCGATTATAGTTTGCAAGCTGTTGTCATTCAATCGTTTTCGGGAATCTCAACCACAACGAAAAACCGGCGGCTAAAATTGACTTTTGAAGGGCCATTGCTTAGTATTCAGACCATTATCATGGCTGGTGAAAAACGAAAGAACGAAACCGGATATGCCTGAATTGAGAAAGGACCCCATCGTCGACCGGTGGGTCATCATCGCGCAGGAACGCGGCAAGCGTCCTGCGGATTTTGCCAGCCCGACGGTCAACTCCCAGGCGGGATTCTGCCCCTTTTGCCTTGGCAATGAAAGCAAGACCCCGCAGGAGATCCTGGCCCTTCGGCCAAACGGATCGGGGCCGAACGAATCCGGCTGGTCGCTTCGCGTGGTTCCGAACAAGTACCCCGCCCTCACCATCGAAGGCGGCATCGACCGGGTTGGTGAAGGGATGTACGACAAAATGAACGGCATCGGCGCCCATGAAGTCATCATCGAGGGTTCCTGCCACGAAGTGGCGCTGGAAGAATTGCCGGAACGCGCCGTGCAGGAAACGTTGTGGGCGTTCCAGCAACGCATCATTGACCTGAAACGCGACCCGCGGTTCCGCTACATTCTCGTGTTCAAAAACCACGGTGAAGCGGCGGGAGCAACGCTCGAGCACACGCACAGCCAATTGGTAGCCCTCCCCATCGTGCCGGAGCTGGTGCTGGAAGAACTGGACGGAGCAAGGAGGCATTACGAATACAAGGAACGTTGTATTTACTGCGACATCATAGCGCAGGAACGGGGCGACGGCCGCCGGGTTGTGATGGAGAACCATGACTTCATCGCCGTCTGTCCTTATGCTCCGCGGTTTCCTTTCGAAACCTGGATTCTGCCCAAGTACCATTCCGCCCATTTTGAGCACGATTCAACAGAAGCGCTGGCAGGAGCGGCCAACATCTTGAAGGACGTGCTGTTGAAATTACGCATGGTCTGCAATCAGCCGCCATACAACTTTGTCCTGCACAACTCCACCGTGCAGAGCAAACACAGCGCGTACTTCCACTGGCACATCGAGATCATGCCGAAGCTCACCAAGCTGGCGGGATTCGAGGCTGGGACCGGGTTTCACATCAATCCCGTGAGCCCCGAGGAGGCCGCCGATATCCTGAGGGCGTGCACCGTGCACCCGTGACATGGCGCGCCCCCTGAAGATCCTCTCCGTCGCGGCCGAGGCGCATCCCTTCGCCAAGACCGGCGGATTGGGGGATGTCTGCGGCGCGTTACCGCTGGCACACCACCGGCTGGGGCATGACGTGCGTTGCGTGCTTCCCCACTATTCCTCGCTCACACCGGCACTTCACCGGAATGGAATCGAGAACACGGGACGCACCCTCTCCATACCCGTGGGCATCGCCAATCCGCAGGCCACCCTTCATTTGGCGCACCTCCAAAACAGGGTTCCGCTTTATCTTATCGGAAACGACTTTTATTTCGGACGCAAGGGATTGTACGGCGAAGGGGGAACCGATTATCCGGACAACGCCTCGCGCTTCTCCTTTTTTTGCCGGGCGGCTCTCGAGTGGTGCAAGGCCACGCGGTTTCAGCCGGATATCATTCACTGTCACGACTGGCAGGCAGGACTGGTGCCGGCCTATTTGAAACTCGTTTACCAGGACGATCCTTTCTTCAAAAACACGCGCACGCTGTTCACCATCCACAACCTCGGTTACCAGGGAAACTTTGATGCTTCCGCCCTGTCCACGGTTCACCTGCCTGCCGACGCATTTCACTCACAGGGGCTGGAGTTCCACGGCCGCTTCAGTTTTCTAAAAGCGGGGCTGGTTTATTCCAACCTGTTGACCACGGTGAGCAAACGTTACCGGCAGGAAATCCTGCTTGCCGAAAACGGGTTTCAAATGGACGGAATCCTTCGGGACCGCAAGGAGAATCTTTACGGTGTTTTGAACGGCGTGGATTACGAAGAATGGAACCCGGAAAACGATCCATGGATCCCCGCGCCGTTCGATTCCGGCAACCTTAAAGGCAAAGCCCTGTGCCGCGAGGCCTTGCTGAAAGAGTTAAGGTTAAAGGTTCCGGCCCGGCAGCCGCTTGTGGCGATGGTGACCCGCCTGTCCTGGCAGAAAGGAATCGATCTCGTCCAAAAGGGGTTCGACCAAATCATGAAAGAAGCGGTCGGCCTCGTGCTGCTCGGCGTCGGCGATCCGGCGTACGAGGCGTTCTTCACCGAACAGGCCCAGCGGTACGCGGGACGCTTCGCCTGCAGGCTGGCTTTTGACGAGGGACTGGCCCACCGAATCATTGCCGGGAGCGACCTGCTTCTCATGCCGTCGGTGTACGAACCCTGCGGCTTGACCCAGATGTACGCGCTCCGTTACGGAACCGTGCCCGTGGCCCGCTCGGTGGGGGGACTGGCGGACACGGTGAAGAATTTCAATCCCGAAACCGGACGCGGTACCGGTTTCAATTTCCGCCGCTTTGAATTAAAATACCTCGTGCAATCCCTCCGCAAAGCGACCGGGCTGTTTGCCGACCGGACGCAATGGCGCCGCCTGATGCAGAATGGCATGTCGCAGAACCTGAGCTGGAAACGCGCCGCCACGGAATACATCCGACTTTACCGGAAAACACTCCGAGAAACCTGACCACGCCGATCTTGGGGAAATGCATATGGTGGATGACAGCATCGTAGGACTGGAAGTTCTCCGCGAGATTGCCCGCATTTCCACTTCCCCCCTCAATCTGGACGAAATCCTCGGTCAGACCATCGAAATCATCAAAAATAAAATGCGCATCGACGCCTGTTCCATTTACCTCATGGAGCAATCGTATTCCGGTGAGGTGCGGTTGAAACTGAAAGCCACCAGCGGCCTGCCCCCATCCGCCGCCACACACATCTACCTGGAACCCGGTCGCGGAGTGACCGGCTGGGTGGCGCAGAACAAGACGGCGCTGGCATTGAGCGAGGCCATGCAGGACCCGCGATTCGTGTATTTTCCCGAGATCGAGGAAGAAAAATTTCCGTCCATGTTGTCAGTGCCGCTCGTCGATCACGACCAGTGCATCGGCGTCATCAACGTGCACACACTCGACCGTCGGCAGTTCACATTGACCGAAGTGTCCATTCTGGAAACCCTCTCCGCACAGATCACCGGGTGCATCCGCAACGCCCTCGAGTACCAGAAAAGCCAGGCCCTCCTTGGCGAGCAGACCCTCCTCTACACCATCAACACCGCAGTCCAGGAAACCCCCAAGCTCGACCACCGCATCTGGATTCTCATGACCGGCATCACGTTTGGCGGGGCCGGGGGATTCAACCGCGCCATCCTGTTTTTACTGGATGACAAAACGGGCCACCTTGTCGGGCACATGGGACTGGGGCCCGACTCCGCGGAAGAAGCCGGGCGCATCTGGCGCGAGCTCTCGGAGGACTGGGAGTTCACACTCACCCGTCTGCTGGAAAACCCCCACTGGGAAAGGTTTCGCGACACCCGGCTCAACCAGTACGCGCGATCGCTCAAGTTTCCACTGTCGTCCGGGAATGTGCTGTCGGAAACCGCTCTCAATAAAAGGCCCTACATTGTTCACGACACGTCGAACGACGACCTGGTGCCGGCAGACCTGGCCGAAGCCCTTGGCTCACCGAGTTTCGCAACGGTGCCTCTGATGCCCCACCGGGAAGTTCTGGGGGTGCTGCTCGTAGACAATCTGTACAACCACGCACCCATCACCGATTCCAATTTGCAACTGGTAGGCCGGCTGGCCACGCACCTGGGCTGGGTCATCGAAAACTCAAGGCTGGTCAACAAGCTTCTGGAATCCAACCGCGAACTGCTGAGCACCAAGGAACAGTTGATCCAATCGGAAAAACTGGCGGCTCTGGGCGAGTTGTCGGCGGAGGTCGCCCACGAGATCAAAAACCCTTTGGTCTCCGTAGGCGGATTCGCACGCAGGCTGCGCGACCGCATCGGCGACCTGAAGGACCAGGAAAACGGCACGATGCCCCCCCTCTCCGACCTGAGAGGGTTGTACCGGTATGCAAGCATCATTGTCAATGAAACCGAACGGCTGGAGCGCCTGCTGCAGGATATCCTGCTGTACTCGAAAGCCGAGGAACTCGAAGTCGAGCCGTGCCGGTTCAACGAACTGGTGTGTGAAGTGATCGACTTTTTCGAGGTGGGGATTGAGGAAAGAAATATCGACCTCAAAAAGAGCTTCATGGACCCGGACGTGGAGTTTTACATCGACAAAAAGAAGATCAAGCAGGTCATCATGAACCTGTTGTTCAACGCCATCGAGTCAATGCCCCACGACGGCCACCTGACCGTGTCCACCTACCGCGGGCACCGGGTCGGGCAAACAGAAGGAGACAAGGATTCGTTGACCCTGTGCATCGAGGACACCGGCGGAGGCATTCCACCGGAGTTGTTCGAAAACATCTTCAATCCCTTTTTCACCACGAAGGAAACCGGCACCGGGCTGGGGTTGTCCATATCCCGGCGCATCATCGAGGAGCACGGCGGCACCCTGCATGTCAATAACAACATCAACAAGGGCGTCACTGTTTACGTTTATTTACCGTTGCAAAAACTCGGCAATTATAATAAAACCTGATTGATCCAAAACCCGGAAAGCGGCCCGTACCGGGCTCCCTGCGTTCCACAACCGTCACAATTCATGTCCAAAAAGAAAATTCTCGTCGTGGACGACGAAGACAACATCCGCCTCCTCTACAAGGAAGAGTTGCAGGATGAAGGCTATGAAGTGGCCTGCGCCCGGAGTGCCGAAGAGGCCTTGAAGATAATCGAGGGCCAGGAACCCGATCTCATCACGCTGGATATCAAAATGCCCGGGATGAACGGCATCGATTTCCTCCGACTCCTCAAAGAGCAGAAAAAAAACATCCCCATTATCCTCTGCTCGGCGTACGGAACGTACAAACAGGATTTCCAGGTGTGGGCATCGGAAGCATACGTGGTGAAATCGGCGGATTTACGGGAACTCAAGTTGACCATCAAGGAAGTGCTCAGTTTCGGTTCCTAGGGCAGGCGGTGCCCACCCGTGGCGCCTTTCGGGAACCCACTCTCGAATCCCAATCTCATGAACGAACCCAGGTTCATCGCAATCGAAGGCGGCATCGGCGCAGGGAAAACCACGCTCGCCCGAAGGCTGGCTCAGGAGTACGACGCCAAACTGGTGCTCGAGGTGGACGAAGACAACCCCTTCATCGACAAGTTCTACCAGGACCGCGAAGCGAACGCCTTCCAGACCCAGGTTTTTTTTTTACTGAGCCGCTTCAACCAGTACCGGGAACTCGCCCAGCGCGACCTGTTCAGCAGCGTCGTCGTCACCGACTACCTGTTCCAGCGCGACCACATCTTCGCCCAGTTGAACCTCAAGGACCACGAATACACGCTGTACCAGCAGATTTACAACCTGGTCCGCATCAAGATCCCGAAGCCGGACCTGGTGATTTTCCTGCAGGCGGACACCGATATCCTGTTCACCCGTGTGGAGAAACGCGGCCGCGACTACGAGCAGTTGATCGATTACGAATACCTCGATTCGGTCAATCGGGCATTCAATAACTTCTTCTTTTATTACACCGAAACCCCCCTTCTCGTGGTGAACACGAACAAAATCGATATCGTCGACAAAAAAATCGATCTCAAGGAGTTGATTCATAAAGTCAATAATCATAGAATAGGTCGAGAATATTACAATCCGCTTGGATCCTGACAAGACCGGGACGGAGCGACACCGAGTAGCAAAAGGCCATGCGCGGTCGGAGACCCCCTGAGAGAGGGGGCTTCAAACCAAAAAGCGTTGCAACCTTTCGACGCCCGAACGCCCTCATCGTCCCCACGGTCACCACAAGACCTGGGGCGTTTCAATTTGGAGCGGTGTACCGGGTGCGCCTCCCTCCCTGTCTTTGGGACCTTTCCGGTCCCCGGAATCCCGGCTATTTTGAAGTGGGTTCCCATGAACACCGAACGCATGACCCTGCCGGCCTTGGTCGAACGCAAAAAGACCGGACGCAAAATCACCGCCGTCACCGCCTACGATTACTCCATGGCGCGCCTGCTGGATGACGTTGACATCGATCTCGTGCTTGTGGGTGACTCCGTCGGCATGGTTTCGCTGGGATACGACACCACCCTTCCGGTAACGATGGACGAGATGATCCACCACACCCGTGCCGTGCGCCGGGGTACCGGCCGCGCGCTGGTGGTCGGCGACATGCCGTTCATGTCCTACCACGTCTCGGACGAAGAAACCATCCGCAACGCGGGCCGCTTCATCCAGGAAGGCGGCGCCGAAGCGGTGAAGCTGGAGGGCGGCCAGAAGTTTGCCGACCGCATCCGTGTCGTGGTCGATGCGGGTATCTCGGTGATGGGCCACATCGGCCTCACGCCACAATCGATCCACCAGTTCGGTGGCTACCGCGTGCAGGGCAAGAATTACTACGACTCGCGCCAGATCAAAAAGGACGCTCTGGCCCTGCAGAAGGCCGGGGTGTTCTCCATCGTGCTGGAAGCCATACCGGCGGAACTGGCTGCCGAAATCACCAGTGAAGTCGACATCCCCACCATTGGCATCGGAGCGGGCAAAGAATGCGACGGGCAGATCCTGGTGCTCAACGACCTCTTGGGCCTCAACCAGGAGTTCACCCCCAAATTCGTCAAACGGTACGCCGAACTGGGCGAGGCGGTACAGGGCGCGCTCCGCGATTATGTGGACGAGGTGCAGACCGGCGCCTTTCCCACCGCCGAACACACCTACAACCTGAAACGCAAACCTCTCAGGGAGGCGGGCAATCAGGGTTCCTCCTGAATCCCCGGATGGCGGCATCATGGAAATCCTTCGCACCATCGCGGACATGAAAGCGTGGTCTCAAAGGGTCCGGAGTACGGGTCGCTCCCTCGGGTTGGTCCCCACCATGGGGGCGCTTCACGAAGGGCACCTCAGTCTGGTCCAACGATCGCTCGCCGGCTCGGATCTCACCGTGGTCAGCATCTTCGTCAACCCGAAGCAGTTTGGTCCCGGCGAAGACCTCGGCACCTACCCGGCCAACTGGGAGGCGGACCGCGACCTGCTGGAGCCTCTGGGAGTGGATGCGGTGTTTTTGCCCACGCGCGATCTCATGTACCCGAAAGGATTCCAAACCACGGTGACCGTCGAGGGCATCACCAACCACCTGTGCGGCAAAAGCCGTCCCGGATTCTTCCAGGGGGTGACCACGGTGGTGTTGAAATTGTTTCATATCGTCCAGCCGCACACGGCTTATTTCGGCGAAAAGGACCGCCAGCAGTTGCACGTCATCCGCAGGATGGTGGAGGACCTGAACCTGGATGTAGAGATTGTGGGATGCCCCATTGTGCGCGATGCCGACGGGCTGGCCAAAAGCTCGCGCAACCAGTATTTGAGTGCGGGCCAGCGTGATACCGCGCTGTCCCTGAACCGCGCGCTGGAGATGGCGAGGGAACGCATCGAAGCGGGGGAAGCCGACGCCGCCCTGCTGCGCCGCGAAATCGAATCCGTGCTTGCTCCGTATGCCGATGCGCGTATCGATTACGTATCGGTCTGCGATGCGGACACGTTTGAGGAGTTGGAAGTCATTCATGACAAGGCCCTGGTGGCCCTGGCGGTGTTCGTCGGGAAAGCCAGGTTGATCGATAACTGTTTGATTGAGAGAGTGCCATGCAAAGAACCATGCTGACCGCGAAGCTCCACCGGGCCACGGTCACCGACCGTGACATCGAGTACGAAGGAAGCATCGAGATCGACGAAAACCTGATGGACGAGGTGGACATCCTGGCCTATGAGCAGGTCCACATTTATAATATCAACAACGGCAACCGCTTTCTGACCTACGTCATCCCCGGGCCCCGCAATTCGGGACGCATTTCCGTCAACGGCGCCGCCGCCCGGATGGTCGAGAGAAATGATCGCATTATAATTGCCGCTTATGGTATGATGAGTGTAAATAAGAGTAATGATTACAAACCCAAAGTTCTTCTGCTGAACGAGTCCAATCAGGTCGTTGAAAGGCAGGGGGCCTTGGCCTTTTCTGAAAAAGCTTTTTCATGACGGAAATTTTCTGGATCGCCTCGCTGATCTTCACCACATACATGTGCATCGACTGCATCAACCGCAAGGAGCACTTCGTCTGGATCATCGTGATGATTGTGCTGATGCCGGTGGGTGCCATTGCGTACTTTTTGCAGTTAAAAACCGCGTTTCCGCACCGTCCGCCAACGGAGCCGAACAGCAAAGCTCGGGCCGGTCGACCTTCTTCCAACCCAGCGCACCGCGCAAGGAACTGGACACGGAAGAGACCCTGCAACTCAAGGAGTTGATCGGCAAATACGACAAGGCTTACCACTACGAAAAGCTCGGCCAGATTTACCTGGAACAGAAGAAATACGACCTGGCTATCGAGCCGTTTCAGGAGGCGGTCAAGCGCGACCCGGAAATGAACGAGGCACGTTACGGGCTCGCCAAATGCTATTACGGCCAGGGCCGTTTCTCTGAAGCCGCCGAGGTGCTGGAGGAACTGGTGGAGATCGACAAGAAGTTCGATTACGGCAACGCCATTTTCGGGCTTGCGGAGTGCTACCGCCTCTCCGGGCAGGAAGACAAGGCCCTCGAAACCTACGAAGCGGTCATCAATTCCTACCATTTCTTCAAGGCGTACTACCACTACGCCAAACTGCTCGACAAACGCGGCAAGAAGCAGGAAGCCATCGATTACATGAAAAGCATCATCGGCTCCTCGAAAGACCTTCCGGACTACAAGCTGGAAAAAGAGCGCCGCTGGATCGACGAAGCCTACAAATTCCTGCGCAAAAACGGCATCGAGCTGGCCTGAGGGTCCCTTCCAGTTTCCGCATCCGTTTTCCTCCATTTGGGAGAGTTTTCATCCCTTCATTTTTTGGGCCGAAACGGGAATGTTTTTTTGAAAAGCCCCCCTTCCTTTTTCTATACTGAAAACAGGATCAACGTACCGACGGGAACCGTTTACCCATCCGGGAATTTTTTCCAAAGAGGTACTATGACGGTTTTATCTGAGAACATGCGAACGATCCGGAAAAGTCTGAAATGCACGCAGATGGCTTTCGCCCAAATCATGGACATTGGCTTCCGAACCTACGTTCGATATGAATCCGGGGAACGCGACGCCCCGGTGGCGGTGCTCATCAAGCTTGCCCGGCTGGCCGATATTTCTCTCGACCGCCTGCTGACCACCCGGGTCAGCGTGCAGGAGTTGACCCGGCCGGACAGCGAACTGCCGCCGGTGAAAGCGGACAACATCGAGGTGGTCGGCGGGTCGCTCAACGAGGGCCGGCTGATGTTCAAGGGCATCAAGGAAGACTTCTACATCACCGCCACACCCAACGAGAAAAAACTGCTCGGCCATTACCGCAAGCTGACTCCACGTTCAAGGGAAAAATGCCTCAAGGAAGTTCAGGACTGGGCGCTCAGCCGCAAACGTGCAGGCAATGGCGCGCAGACCCCTAAAAAAGTGCTGAAAGCCAAGAACACACAGAAGCTCAAAAAAATGGTCAAGTCGATCAAAAAGATCACGGTCAAGTGACCACGGGGCTATTCCGGAACGATAACAGGGCGTCTCCTTTCAACAGGGGGACGCCTTTTTTATTTGCGGTGAAACTGCTTGAGGATGTCTTCGATATCGAAGAGAAGTGCGATGGGGCGCCCATGCGGACAGGTGTAGGGCATCTCGGTCATTTCCAGATCATGCAGCAGTTTCTTGATCTGGTCCAGCTCCATCGGGTGGTTGACCTTGATGGCGTTGCGGCACGACATCATGATGATGACGTCGTCGTACTTGTCCTGCAGGCTGTGCTGGGCTTCGTCCCGGGCCAGCGCCGCGGCGATCTCCCGCACCACGGCTTCGTGGTCGTGGGACTTGAGTATTGCAGGCACCGACCGCAGTAAGAATCCGTTGGTGCCGAACGCTTCCATCTCCAGACCGAGCTTGGCCAACTCCGGCAATTCCTCCACCAGCGCCTGCGCTTCGGCCGGCGCAAACTCGATGGCCAATGGAAACAGCAGGTTCTGAATCTCCACCTTGCGCTCCATCGCCGCCTTCTTGAACCGTTCGTACAGGACGCGCTCGTGGGCAATGTGCTGGTCCACCACCAGCACGCCACGCCGCCCCTGCATGACGATAAACGAGTTGTTGAGCTGACCCAAAGGTTCGAAGTCGGAGTAGATCATATCCGACACCGCACGCGGCTTGGTGCGGAACAAGTCGATCTCCGGCGGAAGTCTGCCGGGTTGCACGGAGTCGTGTCCCCCGCCTTTGCCGTAAAACGATTGGAGTGCCTGACCCATCTCCTGAAACGAATGCGTCTGCTGGTACCGTGGCGGCGGGCCCGCCGGGGCGTGTTCCAGGTTCGGACGCGGCACACTGGCGTAGGTCTCCGCCGACGCTCCGTTAGCCACATGGGGGACTGCGCTTTGACCTGCCGATTCGGAAGGCGCAAGAGGTTTCTGCTCCGGCAGGCCGGATTTTTCGTTTCCGGCCAGCGCTTCCTGGATGGCTTCCATCACAAACCGGTACACCTCGCTCTGGTACGCAAACCGAACCTCGGCTTTCGCCGGATGCACGTTTACGTCAAGGAGGTCCGGGTCCATGGTGAAATACAAAAACAGGACCGGATGCTGGCCACGTGGAAGGAGGTGGCTGTATCCCTTCTGCGTCGCCGACAGGATGACTTTGTCCCGGATGTGACGGTGGTTGATGAAGCTGAACTGATCGTCCCGCTTGGACCGCGTGAGAATCGGGCTCGATATGAAGCCCTCAATCCGGTAGCGTCCCTCTTCTTTTTCCACGCGAAGCAGTTCGCGGGTGAGTTCCGAACCGAACAACTCGGCGATGCGGTACAACACCTGGTCCGTCGGCAGGGTGTTGATCACCGTGCGTCCGTTGTGTGACAGGGAAAACTGAATTCCGGGATGCGCCAGTGCCTGCTGCTGCACCACCTGCGTGATGTACCCCGCCTCGGTTTGGTCACGCCGCAAAAACTTATGTCGCGCCGGCGTGTTGAAAAACAACTGCCGCACCTCCAACGTGGTTCCCTTGGGGCACGCGGTCTCTTTGATCACCGCAGCCTGCCCGCCTTCGACCGTCACCTCCGTCCCGGCCTGCCCTTCCGCATGGCAGGTGGTGAGCCGCACCTTTGCCACAGACGCTATGCTGGGAAGCGCTTCGCCGCGAAACCCCAGGGTGCGGATGGACACCAGGTCCTCCGGCTGGGAGATCTTGCTCGTGGCGTGCCGCGCCAGCGCCAGCCTTGCATCATCCGGATTCATGCCGCACCCGTTGTCGCGGACGGTGATCGATTCCTTGCCCGCACCCTCGACCTCGATGGCGATGCGCGTCGCCCCGGCGTCGATGGCGTTCTCGACCAGTTCCTTGACGACGGAGGCGGGGCGTTCCACCACCTCACCGGCGGCGATCTGGTTGGCAAGACTGTCTGGCAATATCTGGATGGTCATGGCACCGGGTCCCGGTTGGCGGGCAAGCAGTGTGGCGGCCAATGCCGCCTGCGAAGCGGACAACTTCCCGGATTTTAAACCAATCGCGGCCGATTGCAACCCCCGCCGGACTTCACTGAAACCCTGCCCTGTTGGGGATGCAATCGACCCCGCAACTCGGGTATTCTAGGGGTATGAAGATTCCCCCTCATATTGTCCAGCGCTACCTGCCTGTGCTTGTAGTGCTGTTCATGGGACTCGCCTTGTGGAGCGACCAGGCTTCGTTCAACGATCCTTCACCCAAGGAAAACGGCGCGCGCGAAGGCTCCGCCACAAAGACTCCGGGCGGTGCCCAGCCAAGCGGGTTTTCCGAAGGCTCAAAAAACCGTGCCAGCGACGAGACCCGCATGGCCATTCACCACTACAACGAAGGCAACGGATTCCTGAGCCGCGGCGACTGGCAAGAAGCGGTCCGCAATTACAATATGGCTCTTCGCCACGACAAGCACCTGCATCCGGTGTACATCAACCTCAGCACTGCCTACCTGAAGGGCCGGCAATTCGACGCGGCTTTCAAGACACTCAATACCCTGAAGGAGATGGAACCGAAAAGCCCGCACCTGTATTACAACCTCGCCTGCTACCACGCCCTGCAGAACCACACCGACGAAGCACTGGACGCACTCAAGCAATCGGTTCAGCTGGGGTACCGGGAATTCGACGCCATACGGACAGATCCCGACCTCGCGTCCCTGCGCCAGACCGATGCGTTCAAGATGTGGATGAACACGTTGGGGTGAATTTCCGTTGTTAAACGTGAAGGTTTGAAGCGGTCAGGAAGGATTGGGGTTGGGTTGGGGGTTGATGAGGCTCACGCGGCCCTTCTTGTTGATGATGAGCCCCTGTTCCCCTTCCAGAATCATATGCAGATCGCGGCCGATGAGGTGCTTGCGCCAGCCATGAAACAGGGGATGCTCGTCCAGGTTTTCCTCCTGTTCATGAAAGCGCACGAAGGAATGAATCAGTTTACGGTCGGCCAGGATATGGGGTTCGATGCGCAACTCCTCGGAACGGATCTGCACGTAGGCTGCGAGTAATTCCTCAACGCCGCGGGTGGTGGCGTAGCTGGTGCCTTCCGGCAATTCGGGATACTGGTCTTCAGGAATGGAGCGCCCCTTCTGGATCAGTTTGACCAGAGTGTCGCCGTGGTTCTGGATTTCCTTGCCGTTCATGCCACGCAGGTCCTGCAGTTGCCGGGGGGTTTCCGGGCACTGCCGGGCCATCTGCAACAGCGTCTCGTCCCGTATAATGAACTTGGCGAGGCAATCACGGCGCCGCGCTTCCTTTTCCCGCCAGGCCGCGACCTCTCGCAGAACCGCCATCTGTTTCGGCTTGAGGGTACGCACGTTTTTGACGCGCATGAACTGGGTCTGGGGATCGGGAAGTTCGAACTGCTCTGGGTCGGTGAGGGATTTCAACTCTTCCTGCACCCAGTCGAGCCGGTTGAGCTTTTTGAGCTGGGCGACGATCTTCTCGTACACCGGGACCAGGAAACGCACGTCGTCCAGGGCGTACTCGATCTGGTTGGGGCTCAGGGGACGCCGGCACCAGTCGCTGTAAGTTTCATTTTTATGGAGACGTTTGCCGGTAGCACGTTTGACCAGCTTGGCGAATGAAATCTGGGCGCCCCAGCCAATCATGGCCGCCGCGACCTGCGTGTCGAACACGGGTTCGATGACTTCCCCCGCCAGCCGGTAAAGGATCTCCAGATCCTGCTTGCCCGCATGAAACACTTTTAAAATATCACGCCGCTTGAGCAGGTCGATGAGCGGATCGAGGTTGGGAATGGCAATCGGATCGATGGCGGCGCATATGCCATCGCATGCCAATTGCACCAGCCCAAGGCGGTGGAAATAGGTTTTTTCCCGGACAAACTCCGTATCGATGGCGAGTTGGTCGCAATCCTGAAGTTGAGCGATCAGGTCGGCCAACCCGCTTTCGGTGGTCACATACATGGCATCTCGAATTTCTATCCGGGGCCCTCTGGCCCCGGCAGCCTCGGAAAACCCGGCTTCGTAAAGTCCGGTTCCATTTTCATCGAAGCATTGTTTCCAACTGAATGAGGGTATTATAACGGCAGCGAACGTAGAGTGCCATTCAGCTCTTGCTTCTCAATCCACCGAATCGTCCAGCTTGAACACCGAGACCCTGCTTCCTACAGTCTGCGTATTGAGGGATTCCTCCTCCAGTTCCTCAAACTCCACCGTCAGTTTGTGATCTTGCGCCTGGTCGTTCTGTTTCCAGTGGTTGCGGCTGAGTTTGTTGGAAGAAATCACCTTCTTGACATTGCCCTGGGCATCCAGAATCTTGACTTGGTAGAACATGATCGTCCTCCCCTTTGAATGAAATGTTGGTTCCCCATCCCCTCACGACATTCAAAACTAATCATGTAAAAATAATAAATTCAGTTAGTTATAACTAATTCTGCAGTCTGCCTTGTAAATTAACCGTAAGCCGGATTATTGTCAAGAAAATAAACCCAATAAAATCAATAATTAAGGATGTAAAACCTGACCCGGAACCTTTTGTCGATCCGGTTCTGGGCCCCCTGTGGAAACGGTTTGGACGCCGCGTCTTCATTTTTTCCGGCAACGTGAGAGCCGATATATTTTCCGTTTTGGAATCAACCATTTGGCCCGGACCTTCCTCGTAAACCCCCTGATTTATGCTGATTAAGCCATTTTGGGGTGGCGTTGACTTTTGTCCGAGAATGGCCTAAGTTGATGGTGATATGGAATGCCTTTTATGGGCGGACAGAACCATGAAAAGGATTCACCAAAATTACATTGAAGAGGGAGTACGATGAGAATTCTGGCAATCGACTCATCGACCCCGCAATGCAGCGTTGCCCTCCTTCAAGACCAAAACATCCTTCAGGAATTGACCTCACAGGGGAAACCCGCGTTTTCCAACCGGCTTCTGGAGCTGGTGAACCGCGTGTTGACCGACAACAAAGTTCGTCTTGAGGAGGTGGACGGTTTTGCCGTGACCACCGGACCAGGATCGTTCACCGGACTGCGGGTCGGTATCAGCCTGTTGAAAGGGTTTGTGCTGGCGACGGAAAAACCGTTTCTGGGTGTCGGCACCTTCGATGCCCTGGCCGCCACCGTAGAAACGGAAAAGGTGGCCCTTTGTGCCGTGCTCGACGCCCGTAAAAAGGAAGTGTACGCCGCCCGTTTTTCCCGCGGGCGAAACCAGTGGACACGTGACATGGAGGACCGGGTTCTGGCCCCGGAAGCACTGTGCGGTTGTATCGAGCAACCCACCCTGTTCGTCGGCCCCGGTGCGACTGTCTATCAGAATGTATTCCGCGAAAAACTGGGCGACTGTTTTCTTACGGAAGAAACGGCACAGGTCCGGAGCGTCGCCGCCGGTGCGGCCCTGTGGGCGGCAACGCGATTTGAACGCGAGCGCTCTTACGATCTCAACACGTTAAAGATTCAATACATCCGCAAATCCGAGGCCGAACTCAATTACAAAGGTTGACCCACATATAATTTAGAGGAAGGAGACCCACCCATGGACATCGATCCGGAAGTCCTTGAAAAAGCCAAAAGTGAAATCCCTGAATTCAAACCCCTGTTTGATGAACACACCCGTCTGAAACACCAGGTCGAGGAACTCAACAAACGTCCTTACCTGACGCCGGAAGAAGAACTGGAAAAGAAAAAATTTCAGAAACAGAAACTGATCTGCAAGGACAAGTTGGAAAGCATGCTGGAGACACTGGAACCGGAAGCCAGTTGAAGAACAGCGACCGTCACCCCTCCTCCGGGAGGGGACGCTTGTCGAGCGTGGAGTGGCGTGAGAGTTTGATGGACCGCGCGCCGGCAGGCGACCGCACCCATGCTGAGACCAATCTCAACAAAAAGGGGACAGACACCACGCGCCCGGCGGGAATGTAATCGCCGATCACCCCCACCAGCGTCGCCGCCAAAGTCGGGTTCTCGGCGAGCAGGCCCACCACGCTGCGGCAGGGTCCGCGGCGGTAAATCAACTTCTGTAAAATCCGGCTTAACACAAACTTCTTGTGGAACTCCTGCTTCCTTCGAATGGCATACCGTTCCAGCATCCAGCGGGACACATCCCCTCTCTGCAATGCGACATCCAGTGTCGCCGCCGCCAGTTCCGCGCTGCGCAATCCCAGGTAAATGCCCTCGCCGGTGAACGGATCGATGAAACCCATCGCATCGCCCACCAGCACCAACCCGCCGCAGGGCAGCGGTGCGACGTCGAACGCCAGCGAATCCACCGTGCGCACGCCTTCGGCCGGTTCCGCATCCATCAACATCTCACGACGCCGGGCGTTGCCCAAAACCACTTTGCGGTATAGGGCATTGATGTCCTCTCCTTTCACGCGGTCGGCATCGACCACCAGCACCACGTTGACCGTGTCGTCACTTACGGGAGCCATGCCGGTGTAACCCGGACGGCTGACGTGCATGTAGCAGTAGTCGGCGGGAAGCTTCGCGTTTTTCCAGTGCGCCGCCAGGGCCACCTTGCCGCGGCGCAGTCGGGGTCCGCGCTTCAATCCCATCCTGCGGATCGACACCGCGTTCCTGCCGCCCGCATCGACCACCACCCGCGCATGCAACGTGAACGGCTTGTTCTCCGCATCGCGCCCGGTGATGCCGGTGACCACCCCCGCGTCGAACACCAGGTCGTCCACCTGGTGCTCCTGCAAAATCATGATGCCGCGCTCCTGCATTTTCGAAAACAAGATGTGGTCGAACGACAGACGCGACAGCGACAGGCTCGTCATCGCACGCCCTTCATGCGGCGGATAGTCGATGGCAAGCTCCTCGCCTTCGTAGGCAGAGATGGCGACGCCGCGCAACCGGATAGGGTGGGCTGCCTCGATCGCCGACAGCACTCCCAATTTTTCTAGGATGGGGTCGGCGGCGGGGCTGATGAACTCGCCGCACACCTTATCGCGGGGAAAACGCGCCCGCTCGACCACGCACACTTCATACCCTTTGGCCTGCAACAGCAGGGCCGTGGCGGCGCCGGCGGGTCCCGCTCCGATCACGATCGCATCATACGTTTTCGACATCACACTTTCCTCTGTCATTCAGGCAGGCTCCGGTCGTTTGGTTTCCACCAGCGCGATGCGGTACGGAAAGTGCCGGTGAACTTGAAAATCCCGCCAGCCCGCTTTGCGCGCGAGGTCGGCGATCTCCCCCGGCGTGAACGCGTTCATCACCGACACCGGCGCATCGTAGCGCGTCAGCCGATTATTGGTGAGCAGGCGCGTCAGGATGTAGATCGACGCCCACGCCACGCGGCTCCGGTGCAGGTCGTTGACCACCACCCCCCGCTTCGACAACCGCGTGAACTGCTCGAGCAGGGTCACCGCATTCTCTTCCGAGAAATGATGCAACGCGAGGTTGTTGATGACCACGTCGAACGCGCCGTCGGGGAACGGCATGTGCTTCGCGTCGCCCTGCACAAAACGGATTTCCGGATACCGCCGCGTCTCCTCCTGCGCGTAATGCAACATCTTCGCGTTGATGTCCAGCCCCACCACGCGGATGGGACGTTTCATGCGCCTGGCCAGCCGCACCAGTTCGATGGGCTGGTCCGCCGATCCCGTCGCCACGTCGAGCACGGTCAGCGGCTTGCCTTCCGGTTGCGATTCGAGGAACGGGCGCATGTGGTGCAAGAGCACCTTGTAGCCGCTGAGGTACCGGTTCACGCGGCGCACGTCGTTCAAGCTGTCTTTGACTTCCTCGAACGGGGCCTGGTCGAGGTCCAGGAGTTCATCGCGAAGGTTGCGGGGAGGGGCGAACATGCTGGGCGATCGAAACCGGCCTTACCCGGCTTCGGCTTCCTTGAAGAAAAACCACTTCTCACCTTTCGCCAGCTTGCGCTTGAACAGGCCGGCCGCCACGGCGCGGGCGATGAAGCGGGTCTGCGGAATGATGATGAGCAGGCCGAAGAAATCCGTCACCGCGCCGGGCATCAAAAGAAGGTAACTGCCGAAACGCATCACCGCGCCGTTGATCACTTCCTCGGCAGGCATCTCGCGCGACTTCAGGTTCCACTGCATTTTGTCCCACCACTCCTCGCCGTAACCGCGGCCGATCACCACGCCCAGAAGCAGCGTGAACATGACCCACGAGATGGTGTTGATGGTGCTGATCACCCCGGCGAGCCAGGACAGCGAAAACACCTCGACGACAGAGGTAAAAAGCAGAATGACAATGGTGACGGGAAAGCTCACAATATAAACTCCGGTGAACAAAATACCAACAAGACGCGTTGGTCAGGGTTGAGTCTCATTATTATATGCGGCCAGGGTGCGGCCCAAACTGTGCGCTCATTCTAGTACAAGCACGTTGAAAAGGCAAAACAACGGCATGGCCGTCTCACGGCGCAAGCCGTCTCCCGACACGGACCCCTTCACTGCAACGCGGCGAGGAACGCCGCCACGTTTTCCAGTTCGCCTCCGCTCACGAACTGCTCCATGTTCTGTTTGTCCGGATTGTCCGGAGAATGGAATGCTTTGAACGCGGCTTCAAATTTTGTGCGGTCGGACTTTTTCCGATAGTCGAACGCGCTCAACAGGCGCGCGCCCTTGTTGCCGCCCACCCCTTCCAGCGCATGACAGAACAGGCAGTTGTCTGTGAAAAACGAAAACCCCGCCTGCACTTTTTCATCCTGCGGCAGTTTGTTGGCGATCGGCGCGTAGTAATCGGCCAGCTTCACAAACCGGAGCGCGCGGATGTTGGCCGTCATGAACCGTTCCTGCTTCGGCGCGTCCTGCCCGTTGGGCACGATCACCAGCATCGGTTGCAACCAGCCGGGCCGTTTGAATTGCGGATCGATATCCAGCTCCAGCGCCAATTGCAGGTCGTGCTCGCGGATGTCCGCTACTGGAAGCAGGCCCTGGTAGTCGTCGAAACAGTCGAGCAGAACCGCATCGGTGGCCGCGTCGCCGAAGCGTTCGACCAGCCGTGTCATCGACACCACGCGGAAGCGCGAGCCGGTGGTGTCCATTGCCCGGTCGAAGTAGGCGCTCGCCACCCAGCGCGTCTGCATGCCCACGAGGTCGCCCTGCACCACCCCGACGCCCGGCCCCACCCCGCCCGCCGGGGCGCCTTTTCCACAGGCCAGCCCGAACAGGGGAAGCGCGGTAACGGTCAGTATTAAAAGAATTTGGCGGAAATCGCGCATGGGGTTTGCGTATCCCTTCCATTTCAGGAATAATGTGTTAACATTTCAGTTTGCTCCCGGGCCGTAATCGGCGAACCCGCCGCAACCGCCCGGTTTTTGAGCCATTTACCACACGTTTTGCGACTATATCATGGAATCCTCTCAGATCGATTTTTCACCGACGCCCAACAACAGCCCCTACCGGGCTTACTCTATATCCTGGAACATCACCAAACGGTGCAACCTCAATTGCGAGCACTGTTACCTGGACGCCGATTTCCGCGGCGGCTTCCGCGTGGACGAATTGACCACGCAGGAATGCTACAACGTGATCGACCAGATCGCCGAGGTCAACCCCAACGCGTTCCTGATCCTGACCGGCGGCGAGCCCTTGTTGCGTCCGGACATCTACGACATCACCCGCTACGCCGCCGACCGCAAGTTCATGGTCGTGCTCGGCACCAACGGCACCATCATCAACCGCGAGAACGCGCAGAAGATCAAGGACGCGGGCGCGCACGGCGTCGGCATCAGCATCGATTCCATGGACCCTGGCAAGCACGACCAGTTCCGCGGCGTGTCGAAAGCGTGGGAGAAGTCGATGGAGGCGTTCGACATTTTGAACGACGTCGGCGTCGATTTCCTCATCCAGATGTCGGTCTCCGACATGAACTACAAAGAGATCCCGGACGTCATCGCCTACGCCGAGAAGATCGGCGCGGTGGCCTTCAACCTCTACTTCCTCGTGTGCACCGGACGCGGCCAGGGCAACACCGACATCAGCAATGCCGCCTACGAGGAAGCGCTCAAGATCCTGTACCAAGAACAGATGAAGTACAAAGGCCGCCTGATGATCAACTCCAAGTGCGCGCCGCAGTACAAACGCGTCGTGTACGAGAACGATCCCGACTCCGTCTATCAGCGCACCTATGCGGGCGGGTGCCCGGCGGGCACGCATTACAGCCGCATCAGCCCGGAAGGCGACCTCACCCCCTGCCCCTTCATCGCCGAATCCGTGGGCAACCTGAAATCCGACACCTTCCAGAACCTGTGGTACAACGCACCGCTGATGAACCAGCTCCGTGAACGCAAAGGCCTCGACGGCAAATGCGGTTCGTGCGAGTTCTCGGCGATGTGTTCCGGCTGCCGGGCGCGGGCGTTCGCCGAGACCGGCAACTACATGGCGGAAGACCCGTCCTGCGATTACGAACCGGGCCAGCACGGCGGCAAGGCCATCGAGCTGAAAGTCGAAGACACGCTGGGCTTGGAAGTGGAGTACCGTCAGAAATGGACGCCGGAGGCGAAGCAGAGGCTGGAGCGCATCCCCTCTTTTGCTCGCGGCATGGTGGTGCAGGGCATCGAGAAGTTCGCCGCCGAACGCGGCGTGGCCTTGATTGACGAGCACGTCGTGAAGAAGTCGCGCGAGGAGATGATCGAAAAACGCGGCGCCATGTTCCCCTTCCTCAAAAAGTTCATCAACTCCGAGAAGAGCTAGGCGCAAACTTTCGTTTTAGCAAGATTTAAGAGGATTATGTCATCCGGTTATCCAAGTGACTAGGCAACCAACCTATGACAACCTGTTGTGTTTCTAAATCCCAAAAAAATAAATTCTAAGGCAATACCTGTCGTCCTTTTTTGAACCATTGCGCAAATGGCTATCTAAAAATTGCCTCGGAGAGTTTGCTGTTGGATAACGCACAAAATATTGTTCACCCTCTTGGCCCGCACGACTTAGATCAATAGACCCACTAATTTCTAAGTGTAACTCTTTAAGTTTTTCATCAAACTTTTCCTTACCCCCTTGGATTCCCTGTCGCATTGATCGATACTCAATTCCTAAAATTTGCAAGGCCTTACATACCAAATCTAAGTCTTCAAACTTTGCTTTTTTTAAACCCTTTAATGCGCGGGTATGCAGAAATATCCGCCCACTCAAATTTTTATCCACCCAATCTGGTAAGTCTTCATAACTTCCAGGGTAATCCTCTTCTCCAGTATCCTCAAACTTACCTGCCCTTATGGCTTCCTCCAGTTGATTTACCCTCCAAAGTGATGTCTTATACTGCTGAAAGTAAAGGTCTCTCTCTTGTTCAGCTTCAGTAACCAAATCAACATATTCATTTTTCTCATTTTCTAATTCGGAAATCTTTTCATTTAAAGCCTCAAGCTGTTCATCGTAGGTTTGCTTCCAGTCCTCATCCTCAGTAGTCTTTAACTTATCTAATTCAGCTTTTTTTCGTTTTAAATCCAGTAAAAAAGACAACCATTCCAATCTATCCGCTTAGTCGCAGCAAAATGAAAGTTTTTTTCAATCAAGAATTCTGTAAACGCCTTTTCCGCAATATCTCCATTGTGACGCCAGAATAATATTTCTTCTAACTTTCTTCTCGGGTGGAAATAAGGGGGATCTTCATTAAAATCTAAATTTGGGAAATAGGTTTTTACTGCTCCCAAATAAACGGACCAAGGTTTTCCAACAATTCCAGTCCATTTATAACCAATCTCCCAAGGCATTAACACAACATGCGCCAAACCTAAGGCTTGTCTAGCCAGATAATCTGCGTCAAGAACAAATTCTCTAACTTTTGTAACATTAGGCTGGGTTCGGTCAGGTTGAGAAAGAACAATTACTGGCAGACTTCTCTTTTTATTTTCTAAAAAACTTTTGAAACTCAAAAGATCAGACTCGTCTTTTAGTTTCCAGGGACTTTCAGTTATTTTATTTGCTTCTCTAAGACCCAATTCCCTAGCAATATCCCTTACAATTTTAGGACGGGTAAAGCTTATATTTTCTTTTGAGTACTCCAGTGATGCACACGTAACTTTAATCCCCAGTCCAATGGATTCCTTCTTTTTAATCAGTGAAATGTCTGTATGCCATGTTCTTCCAGGCACAGCAGGTTTGTCTTTAAAGGGAGCATCAGGGTGATCAAACCTAAGTGCCCAGAGGTTTAATTCTGGAACTGAAAGGCATTCCACTTGCTGACCAGGTACCTCAATTTTAAAACTATCTCCATTTTTAGCAGTTCCATCAATTGACTGGGATAGCTTGCTTTGTAACCAGTCAATTGCAATCTTAATAGCACTTAAAAAAACAGAATTTGGGTTTCTACCATTTAATGGAATTTCAGCTACAAGCTGAAAGGTTGTTCGAAGACTCGGTTTTCCAAACTTAATCTGTGGGGATCTAAAAGTCGCCTCTGCCATATTTTTGTACCCCCGAAAAATTGAATACTAGTATTTTTTATTTGGTATTTCGATATTTTTAAATAATTTATTACAACATTCAAATCAAAAATACTTATGCGTTAATTTTTAAACTTCAATGTCAATTCCGCCAACCTCAACCCATCCTTCGCTTCCTCGACGTCGGGTTTTTGTTTTAACAATTGTTCAAACTTCGCGAGGGCCTGGGTGAGGGAGGTGGGGTCGCGGTAGGCGAGCAGGCCGCAGGCCTTGGCCAGCTCGTACCACCACTGGGCGTCGGGCGACTCGATCTGCTTTTTCTGTTTGTAGATTTTGACCACGCGGTGGTACAGCGCGCGGGCTTCCTGTTGCAGGGGGTGGACCTCCCCCGCCGTGTCTTCTTCAAAGGTGGGGTCGTTTCCGGTTTGCGCGCGAAGGGAGGGCGCGGCCGGGCCCATCCACAACAGGGCGAGGCCGAGGGCGGCGATGGAATGGAGTCGGCGCGGGTGCAGAGTCACAGCCCCCTCCCACGATGAGTCCCGGCGTGAAATGGTGCGTCACGCGACCGTCCCGAATTTTAGCACAGTCCCGCCAATACGGTTTCACCACAGATGAACAATGATATCTTTCGCTGACGCAATGGAATTC